>JBGQFF010000020.1:0-30187 GCA_041496745.1 Gammaproteobacteria bacterium | reverse complement strand
CGTGCAGGGCGTGCCCTGCTTCGATGCCATCGGCAAGGTGCCGCCGCGCGTGGACCTCGCCGTGGTCGCCACCCCGCCGCGCACGGTGCCCGACGTCATCGAGCAGTGCGGCCGCGCCGGCGTGCGCGCCGCGGTCGTGATTACCGCCGGATTTTCGGAGGCCGGCAAGGAAGGCGCGAAGCTCGAGCGCGCCATGTTGGAGAACGCGCGCCGCCACCGCCTGCGCGTCGTGGGCCCCAACTGCCTCGGCTTGATGCGCCCCGCGCTGGGGCTGAACGCGACCTTCGCGCGCGGCACGCCGTATGCGGGCTCGCTCGGCCTCATCTCGCAGTCCGGCGCGATCTGCACCGCGATGCTCGACTGGGCGCGCCCGAACAAGGTGGGCTTCTCCAGCGTGGTGTCGCTCGGCGGCTCGACCGACGTGGACTTCGGTGAGATCATCGACTACCTGGTCGAGGACGCGAAGACCGAGCACATCCTGCTGTACATCGAGGGGGTGAGGAACGCGCGGCGCTTCGTCTCGGCGCTGCGCGCCGCGGCGCGCGTCAAGCCGGTGATCCTGATGAAGGTCGGGCGCCACCCGGCGGGCTCGCGCGCGGCGGTGTCGCACACCGGCGCCATCGTGGGCCTGGACGACGTGTTCGACGCAGTGGTGAAGCGCGCGGGCGTAGTGCGCGTCACCACCATCGGCCAACTGGTAGCCGCGGCGCAGGCGCTCGCCGCGCACGTGCGCCCGCAGGGCGACCGGCTCGCCGTGGTGACCAACGGCGGCGGGCCCGGCGTGATGGCGGCCGATCGCGCGGCCGACCTCGGCATCCCGCTCGCGCAGCTCTCGGCGCAGACCATCGAGACGCTGAAGCAGTCGCTACCGGAAAACTGGTCGCACGGCAACCCGATCGACCTGATCGGGGACGCGGACGCCGCGCGCTACCGCGCGGCGGTGGGCGCGTGCCTCGCGGACGACAACGTGGACGGCGTGCTGGCGGTGCTCACGCCGCAGGCGATGACCGCGCCGGCCGACGCGGCGCGCGCCGTGATCGAGTCCGCAAAGGGCTCGAGCAAGCCCGTGCTCGCCTGCTGGATGGGCGAGGAGCAGACCGCGAAGGCGCGCCGCCTGCTGGCGGAAGCGCGCATCCCCGTGTTCCGCACCCCGGACCCGGCGGTGGAGATGTTCGGGCACCTCTCCTCCTTCTATCGCAACCAGCGCGCGCTGCTGCAGACGCCGGGCCCGCTCACCGCGCAGGGAGCACCCGACCTGGAGGCCGCGCGCCTGATCGTGGAGGCGGCGCTCGCCGAGCGGCGCAGCGTACTCTCCGAGATGGAATCGAAGGCGCTGCTCGCCGCCTTCCGCATCCCGATCGCCAGGACCGTGGTGGCGCGCTCGGCGCACGAGGCGATGCTGATCGCCGGCGAGCTCGGCGGGCCGGTGGCGATGAAGATCGATTCGCCCGACATTACACACAAAAGCGAAGTGGCGGGCGTGCGCCTCAACGTCGCCAGCGCGCAGGCGGTGCAGTCCACCTGGCAGCAGATCGTGGACGAGGTGAAGCGCCGCCGCCCCGAGGCGCGCATCAACGGCATCGCCGTGGAGCCGATGGTGCGGCGAGCGAACGGCCGCGAGCTGATGGTGGGGGTGATCCGCGACCCGGTGTTCGGCCCGGCGATCGTATTCGGCACCGGCGGCACCGCGGTCGAGGTGCACCGCGACCGCGCGGTGGCGCTGCCGCCGCTCAACCAGTTCCTCATCGCCGACATGATCCGCGGCACGCGCGTGGCCAAGCTGCTGGGCGAGTTCCGCCGCATGCCGCCGGTGGACATGCACGCGCTCGAGGAAGTGCTGCTGCGCGTGTCGGAGCTGGTGTGCGAGATTCCCGCGCTGCAGGAACTGGACATCAATCCGCTGATCGCCGACGAGGGCGGCGCCATCGCGGTGGACGCGCGCGTGGTGCTGCGCGCGCCGGCGCCGCAGCGCGACCGCTACGCGCACATGGCGATCCACCCCTACCCCACGCAGCTGGTGAGCACGTGGCAGCCCGCCTCAGGCCCGGCGGTCACGCTGCGTCCGATCCGGCCCGAGGACGCGGAGATGGAGCAGGTCTTCGTGCGCAGCCTGTCGCCCGAGAGCCGCTACTTCCGCTTCATGGACACGCTGCGCGAGCTCACGCCCGCCATGCTGGTGCGCTTCACCCAGATCGATTACGACCGCGAGATGGCCTTCGTCGCCACGCTCGAGGAAGGCGGGCGCGAGGCTGAGATCGGCGCCGCGCGCTACATCGCCAATCCCGACGGCGAAAGCTGCGAGTTCGCCCTCGTCATCGCCGACGACTGGCAGCGCAAGGGCCTCGGCCGCCGCCTGATGGACCAGCTGATCGACGTGGCGCGCGCGCGCGGCCTGCGCAGCATGATCGGGCACGTGCTGGCAGAGAACCGCGGCATGCTGCAGCTCTGCCAGGGCCTCGGTTTCTCCATCATCGACAGCATCGAGGGCATGATGATCAAGCGCGCCGTGCTGCAGCTCGCGGCAAGCTGAGGCTACGCGCCGAGGGCGCGCGCCGCCCGCGCCGCGTCGCGCAGGCCGGCTTGCGGCACCGCGGCCGCCACTGCATCCCAATCTGCCGCGGTCAGGACGCTTGCCGCGCGCGCCATGATCGCCGTTTCCTCCGTGGCGATGTGGTTGCGGTAGTAGACGAGGTAGGTCGCGGCTGCGGCTTCGATGTCGGCGCGCGCGACGTAGGTGCCGTCGAGCACCGTCTCGAGCAGGCTGAACAGCGCTTCGCCCGCCCGGGCGATCACCCGATGCTCCTGCTGCAGCCGGTTGACCTGCGGCTCCACGGCGGGATCTCGCGCCACCAGGCGAACGAACGCCGCATCCTCCCTCAGGTGGTGGACCCGATCCGTGAAATGCCGCAGGTAGTGCACGACGTCGCGCATCAGGTCATAGTTCGGCTGCTCAGAGGCGTGGAACAGGGCCACTTCCCTTTCCAGCAAGTCGAGGAGACGGGCGATCTGCACATGCTCGGTGTGCCATGCCCCGAGCGGCCGCGCGGCGGCGCGCGACTCGGCAACCATCCGGCGCTTCCCCCTGGCTCCCGCGGCACGCATGACGAACTCCTTCGCGAACGTCCGCCTCCATGAGAAACCAAGTCGCACCGGGCGGTTTGACGTGGATCAATCTTCCCCCGCATCGCCAGCGCGTGGCGTACACCGCGCCCATGAAGCCCTGCGCCACGAGGCGCGGCGGCTTACTTCATCAGGCGGTAGTGCGACCGGTTCAGGTGCTGCGCGATGTCCTCGAGCTCGTCCGGACTGAACGTGCGCTTGGTCTGGGGCGCCCAGCGCACCACCTGGTCGCGCAGGTCGGCCATGGACTTCACCACGGTCTTGTCGCGCTGGTGCAGCTTCTCGCCGTGGCAGGTGGCGCAGTGCGTCTCGTAGAGCAACCTGCCGCGCTGCAGGTCCTGGGCCTGCAGCGGCAACGCGAGCGCGAGCAATGCCAGGCTAACGATTGACTTCATCGGCGCGGCGCCTCAGGTAGCACGTCAGGGCGCTGGAAGACGCGGCGAAGGCCCAGCACAGGAAAAAGCCGATCGAGTACACCGCGAGCCGGCTAAGACTGATCGGCTCGCCGAATAGGTAGAGCTGCCTGGGGTCGAACACGGTGAAGAATAGTACCTCGCCGACGCCGCCGACCAGAAACGACGGCCACAGGATCACCATCCAGTTCCTCATAGCCCCTCCTGCACCACGCGCCATTCGCGGCGCGGATCTTCCAGCGACAGGCGCCAGCGCTATCGGGAGGGCTCATGCAGGAGGAATTGCTCGACGAAATCCAGGGCGGAGACGAAGCCAATCACTTTGCGGTTTTCCGTGATCACGACGTGGTGGACCTTGTGCTGGACCAACATCCTTGCGACCTGGCGGGCCGGGGGTTGCCGGGCCCGCCTCGATCGGCCGGAAGGTGCACAATTCCCATGCGCGGGTGACTTTGGGGTTGCCGCGCGCATCGCGAAAGCGCAGCAGGTCCGCGTTGCTGACGATGCCGAATATCGCGCCCTTGCTGTCCACCACCGGCACCGACGATAGGTGATGTCGCGCCATCAGGTCGCCGACCCTTTCCACCGTGTCGTCCTCGAGCACCGTCCACACCGACCTGGTCATCATCTCGGAAATCGGCTTGTCCATGGTCCGCTCCCTATTCCGCGTTGCTAGCGTACGATGAAAACCGACTTCTCGCGCACGAACACCGCGGAGTCGTCGTGGGCGCGCACCAGGAACTCGATGCGCTCCAGGATCAGGGTGGCCTGCCGCGCGTGCTCGCCGGCTGCGAGGCGGTGGCGCGGTGCCGCCCGGGCTGGAGCACCGGCAGCCCGCAGTGGAAGCAGCCGCTCAGGAGACCGCGATCCGCTTGCCCGAGCCGTCCGACTTCTTCGGCAGCGTCAGGTTGAGCACGCCGTCCTTGTACTCGGCCTTGGCGCCCTTGGCGTCGACCTCGGTGGGCAGCGAGAAACTGCGGCTGACCATGCCGTAGCTGCGCTCGCTATAGATCACCTTCTCGCCTTTCTTCTCTTCCTTCTCCTGCTTGCTTTCTGCGCGCAGCGACACCTGGCCGCCGTCGATGTCGACCTGGATGTCCTCCTTCTTCACGCCGGGAATGTCGGCGCGCACGGTGTAGGACTTGTCGTCCTCCTTCACGTCCACCTTGATGCTCAGCTCGGTACCCGCCGGCATGGCGAGGGGCTTTACCCAGAAGCCTTTGGAGAATTCGTTGAACATTTCGTCGAACGGGTTGTAGCGCGTAATGTTGGCCATGGATGCCTCCGTCTCAAGAGATGGCGGCTCCATGCTAGGCCCGGCGCGCAGGCCGTTCTTGACCTGCGTCAATATGCCGCCTTCCGGCGCGCCCAATCTGGAAACGGGTATCAATTGAGGAACCTCCATGTTCAAGCACATCCTGATTCCGACAGATGGATCGCGCGTCGCTGCAACAGCAATCAAGGCGGGCGTCGCGATGGCCAAGGAAATGGGCGCGCGCGTCACCGGCTACTGCGCACAGGAGCCGGTGCCGACCCACATCTACGGTGAGGGCTATATCGCCGACAAGGCGCTGGCGGCCGAATTCGAGCGCCGCTCGCGCGAGCACGCGCAGCGCTGCGTCGACGAGGTCGCCGCCGCGGCCAAGGCGCAGGGCGTGCCGTTCGAGCCGCTGGTCACCAAGTCGAGCCTCCCCTATCGCGGCATCATCGAGGCCGCCCAGGAGCGCCAATGCGACGTCATCTTTATCGCTTCGCACGGCTATCGCGGGCTGACCGGCCTGCTGCTCGGCAGCGTGACCCAGGAAGTGCTGACGCATTCCAAGATTCCGGTGCTGGTGTTTCGCTAGAATGCTTGCGTTCCCCGGAGGCATGATCGAAGCCATGACGATGCGCGAAGGAAGCCTGGAAGCCCCCACCCGGCATCCGCTCGACTGGAAGAGCGAGGCCTTCTACGACGAGGGCGCGTTGCACAAGGAACTGGAGCGCGTCTACGACATCTGCCACGGCTGCCGGCGCTGCGTGAACCTGTGCACCGCCTTTCCCACGCTGTTCGACCTGGTGGACAACTCCAGGACCATGGAGGTGGACGGCGTCGACAAGAAGGATTTCCGCAAGGTCGTCGACCAGTGCTACCTGTGCGACATGTGCTACATGACCAAGTGCCCCTACGTGCCGCCGCATCCCTGGAACGTGGACTTCCCGCACCTGATGCTGCGCGCCAAGGCGGTCAAGTTCAGGAAGGAAGGCGCGGGCTTGCGCGACCGGCTGCTCTCCTCCACCGACGCGATGGGCAAGCTCGCCGCGATCCCGGTGGTCGCGCAGGCGGTGAACGCGGTGAATAAGCTGCCGTTCGCGCGCAAACTGATGCAAGACATGCTCGGCGTGCACAAGGATCGCCAACTGCCGGAGTACGCCAGCCGCAAGTTCCGGCAGGGCGCGGTGCCAAGCGGCACGCACGCGGTGAAGGACGGCAAAAATACCCCGGGCAAGGTGGCGGTCTTCTCCACCTGCTACGTCAACTACAACGAGCCCGGCCTGGGCCACGACCTGCTCGCGCTCCTCGAGCATAACGAGGTGCCCTATTTCCTGGTCGAAAAGGAAGCCTGCTGCGGCATGCCCAAGCTGGAGCTCGGCGACCTCGAGTCAGTGGCGGAGCTGAAGGAGAAGAACATCCCGCCGCTCGCGGCGCTGGCCAAGTCCGGCTACGCCATCCTCACCCCGGTGCCCTCTTGCACGCTGATGTTCAAGCAGGAGCTGCCGCTCATGTTCCCGGACGACGCGGAGGTCAGGGCGGTGCAGAACGCGATGTTCGATCCCTTCGAATACATCGTGCTGCGCGCGAAGGACGGGCTGCTGAAGCGGGACTTCAAGCAGCCGCTCGGCAAGGTCTCCTACCACATCCCCTGCCACTCGCGCGTGCAGAACATGGGCCAGAAGACGCGCGAGGCGCTCGAGATGGTGCCGGGCACCCAGGTCACCACGGTGGAGCGCTGCGCGGGCCACGACGGCACCTGGGGCGTGAAGCGCGAGTATTTCGACAACTCGATGAAGATCGGCGGCCCGGTGTTCCGCCGGATGGCCGAGCCCGGGCCCGACTACGTCAGCTCCGACTGCCCGATCGCCGGCCGGCACATCCTGCAAGGCATGGGCAAAGACGCCGGCAAGGCCGTCAAAGCCCATCCGCTAACCTTGTTGAGGAAGGCCTACGGCATTTAGGTTCCTGCTGCCCGTCCTGCTCGCGGGCTGTGCCCAGCTCGGGCCCCTGCCTGCCGGCGAATTCGGCTTCGGCGTGCTGGGCGATGTTCCCTACTCGACATCCGAGGTGCTGAAGCTCGACGCGGTGATCGACCGCATGAACGCGCAGGCGCTTGCCTTCGTGGTGCACGTCGGCGACATCGGCTCGAGCGCGCGCGCGCAGGCCTGCGGCGACGCGTGGCTGGAGGCGCGCCAGCGCCAGTTCGCGCGCATCCGCCATCCTTTCGTCCTGCTTCCCGGCGACAACGAGTGGACCGATTGCGCAAGGCACGGCTTGGATCCGCAGGCCCGTCTCGCTGCGTGGCGACGCCTGTTCTGCGTCGAGGCGACCGCCCTCGCTCTCGAGCGCCAGCCGGGGCACTGCGAGAACGTACGCTGGCACGCGAACGGCATGACGTTCATCGGCCTCAACGTGCCGGGCGGCGGCGAGCCGGACCTCGCCGACGCGCGCATGGCGGCGACGCTCGAATGGCTGGACGAGAGCCTGGCGCTCGCCGACGAGCGGCTCGGGCGCCGCGTGTTCCTGTTCATGCATGCCGATCCCCGCTTCGAGCGCGTCGGCACGGACGACACTTATGCGCGGCTGCGTGCCGTGCTGGCGACCCACGCGCAATGGTTCAAGGATCGGCTGGTGCTAGTACACGGGGACACGCACGTCCACCGCGACGACGAGCCGTTGCCTGGGTTGCGGCGCATCGAGCCCTGGGGCTCGCCGTTCGTGCTCGGACTGCGCGGATCGCTGCGCGCCGGCGAGCTGGTGGTGGAATCCATGCCTTGAGGCGGGAGCGGTTCATTCCACCATCTCCCGTGCGCGCAGCTTGTAGCGCTGGATCTTGCCGGTGGCGGTCTTCGGAAGATGGTCGCGAAACTCGATCCAGCGGGGATACTGGAAGGGTGCGATGGCAGCCTTGACGTGGGCCTTCAAGGCTTCCGCCAGACCCTCGGAGGCCGATGCTCCCTCGCGCAGCACCACGAACGCCTTGGGCGTGATCAGCTCGTCGCGGTCTTCCTGCCCGACGACGGCCGCCTCGAGCACCGCCGGATGGGTGATGAGCGCCGCCTCCACCTCGGCCGGGGAGACCCAGTGGCCGCTCACGCGCAGCAAATCGTCGGCGCGGCCCATGTGCCACAGGTAACCGTCGGCATCCCGGCGGTACTTGTCTCCCGTGCGGTACCAGTCCCCCTGCAGCGCGCGCCGCGTCACCTCGTCGCGCCGCCAGTACCCGGCAAAAAGGCTGCCGCCCCTGACAAGCAGATCGCCGACCTCGCCGGTCGGTACGTCGACGCCGCGCTCGTCGACCAGGCGAACGTCGTAGCCCGGAACGACGCGCCCCGCGCTGCCGGGTCGCGCCTCGCCAGCCCGGTTGCTGATGAACGTGTGCAGAGTCTCCGTCGCGCCGGCACCGTCCAGGATCTCCACCCCGAAACGGTGGCGCCACCGCCGGTAGAGCTCCGCGGGTAAGCGCTCGGCCGCCGAAAAGCTCGCGCGCACGCTCGATAGATCCGCCCCATCGCCCGATGAGGCGGCATTGAGCATCTGCGCGTACAGCGTCGGCACGCCGACGAAGACCGTCGCACGGTATCGGCGGATGAGCTCGAACATGCGTGCCGGGGTGCTGCGCTGCGCGTTGAGCACGACGGTCGCGCCCGCCTTCAGCGCGAAGTAGGTGGTGAACCCGAGGGGATACGCGTGAAAGCAGGGGCTGCCGCATACGACGACGTCCCCGGGACGCAGACCGACGAAGGGGGCGGCGTAGCGCCGCTCGCTATACAGCATGCTGCGCTGCAGGTGCACCGCCCACTTCGGCGTGCCGGTGCTGCCCGAGGTATGGAGCCAGAACGCCGGGTCGTCCGCGCGAGTCGGCGCACCCTCCAGGCGGTCCGATGCCGCGCCCGCGAGCGCGTTGAAATCGCGCTCGTCGGGCCCCGTATGCCCGCCGCCGACGAGGAGCACCTCGCGCAGGAACGCGAACTCGTGCCGGCGCCAACGCAGCGGCTGCCATAGTTCCCGGGTCGTGACGATCGCCCGGGCGCGGCTGTCGGCGAGGAGCAAGGCCTGCCCTCCTGGGAGCTCACCGCGAAGCTCATGGCGGCCGGTACGGCGCCTATCTTGGCCGCCCCGAAGAACGCTGAAACGAACTCGGGCCGGTTCGGCAGCAGGATCGCTACCCGCTGTCCCCTCTCGACGCCAAGTCCGGACAGCGCGTTGCCGACCCGATTGACCTGCCTGCGCAGCGCGTCGAAAGTGACCGCCGTGCCCTCGTACAGGTACGCCGGCCGCTCGCCGTGTCCCGCGGCCACCGCGCTGGCAACGTACTCGACGGCGATATTCGTCATCGCGCCTCCGGCAGAAAGCAAACGCCCCGGTCTCCCGGGGCGTCGCTAAGCGCGCATCGCCTAGCGCTCAATCGTCGTCGTCGTCATGCCCGTGTCGGCCCTCGCACGCGTGCCGATTGACGCCGGTGCCCCCATAGTCCAGGTGACCTTTCTGCTCGTGCTTGTACTTCGCGAGCACGTCGGCACACACTGTCGCGGCCGTCTCCAGGTTGCCGCTGCAGAAGAAGTTGGCCGCGTCGTCGGTGCTGCCCGAGCCCTTGTAGATCGCGGTGTGCGGATACGGGCACAGGGGACGCGAACGGGTTCCGCTCTGGCTGATGATCTGCTCCGGCGCGACGCCGTGCTCGACCCAGTTAATCAGCGCGGGCAGCCCCTGCGGTACGCCGCAATGCCCGGCGCCGGGCGCGCGGAACAGGCGATAGAACTCCTGCACCTCCTTGAAGTCCAGCCCCTTGCCTTTTCCATACTTGGAAGCCATCTGCCGATAGTAGCTGATGACGCCGCGCGGCATGATGAGCTGGTCGTTCGCGCCGACCAAGGTGAGCAGCTTGCCGCCGTGCTTTCTGAACTTGTCGAGATCACCGAAGGTATCGGTGACGTCGGCGATGTTGCGCGAGGCGTCCTGCGCGACCTGGGCATACTCGTCGATGGATACCGTCCGCCAGTCAAAATTGCGGTCGTGCTCGTCCCAGTGGAACTGCGTCACGCCGAGAGCGAACGGGGTGGTGCCGTTCAGGGCAGGCAGGCTCGTGCCCCGGTCGAGGCCGAACCATACCTTGTTGCCGCGGGTGTTCCGCGGTCCGTCCCAGATCTTGTCGATGGCATCCGCCTCCTGCCGGGTCAGGCAGTTCGACGCCGGCGCGGTCGCCATGCCGCAAACGTTCGCCTGGGCGCTGAACGTGCAGGTGCGCGGATCGTCGATCACGCCGTCCGTGACGCCGTCAGCGGCGTCGCAGGCTGCGACCGCCGAGGCGGTGGCCTGATTCAGCTTGGCCGCCGAGATCGGTGCGCCCACCAGATCCTTCATCACGATCTGGCCCCACATCTGCGCCGTCTGGAACCGCGTCCAGTAGATCGCCGGCGCGTTCGCAAGGATCCCGTCGAGCTCCGAGCCGAGCTCCTGCGCCAGCACATAGCCCTGCCGCCCGCCGGTCGAGCAGCCGTTCCAGTAGTTGTACGCAGGCTGCATCGCGTAATAAGTCTTCGCTACCGCCTTGGAGAATAGGATCTGCTGTTTCATCCCGTTGCGGATGAAGTCGTTGATGAACTGCAGGTTGTAGGTGCCGTCCTCGTTCACGCCGGGCTCGCAGTTGCCGCCGGCGTGGCCGGTATCGTTGCCGGAACCCACGTAGCCCGCGTTCACCGGGCCGCCGACGTTCAAGCTCCCGGAGCAGCCGCCACCGCCGATACCCTGGGTCCTGCCGTTCCACGCGCCCTGCACGCCGCCGGTGCCTCCGTCCAGCTCGTTGAGCGGCAGGCCCACACGGATGTTGATGTTCTGGCTGTCGTTCTCGCCGTACAGGATGTTCACCTGGCAATATGCAGCGTTCGATCCGCTCGCCGCAATGATCTGGCTGTTGACCGACTTGACGCCCGGGGCGCCGAGCAGGCCGTTCTCCGGATCGGTGGCGAGCTCCGCGCAACTCACCGGCTCGGGTGGCGGCTTGTGGTGATGCCCCCCCGTCGCGAGTGCCGCGGGCGCGAGCAACGCGGCGCCGGCGAGGCCGGCAATGAGCGAGATGCAGCCAATGGATGCGCGACGCATAAGACTCTCCTCCTCGAAATGGCCATCGTCAGAACCGCCGGCCGCAAGGGCGGAGGGCGCTCGTTCCAGCGGCCTCGTTGTCGTTGTTCGAATAGCGCGGGCAGTGTAACTCGCCGCGCGACGTGGTATCAAGCCCGATACCGTCAATGATGCTTATTTGCTTTTCGAATAGCGGTCCGCTAGCGCCACTCGTCGGTCGCGTCGTTGAAAAGATCGGCGACCTGCCGGCGCAGCCATTGGTTGCGCGCGTCGTGGTGGAACTTGCGGTGCCAGTGCTGCTTGACGTCGAAGCCCGCCACGTCGAACGGCGGCAAGGCCACGGCGAATTGCTGCGGCGCAAGGCGCGCGAAGTACAGCGCGAGCGCGTGCGGCACCGTCGCCATCAGGTCCGAGCGCGACACGATGATCGGGATGCTCAGGAAGTGGGGCGTGTGCAGCGCGATTTTGCGGCGGATCCTTCTGCGCTCGAGGAACTTCTCGAACAGCTCGTGGCTGCGCCCCTCGGCGTGCACCACGGCGTGCTCAATCTCCAGAAACGCCTTGAGCGACAGCCGCTTGGCGTACAGGGGGTGGCCGGCTCGCATCAGGCAGGCGAATTGATGGGTGAAGAGACGCTGCTGGAAGAAGATGTTGTGCACGAGATCGGGGAAGTATCCCACCGCGAGGTCGATCTCCCCCTTCTCGAGGCCGCGGGCGATTTGCGGCGGCGGCATCGACACGGAGCGGATCGAGCAATGTTGCGCCGCCGCGTGCAACCGCTCGATCAGCCGAGGCAGGAATACGATCTCGCCCACGTCGGAGAGAGCGAAGGTGAACGCGCGCATGCTGCGCGCGGCATCGAAAGTCTGCTCGAAGGCGAGGTCCTCCTGCAGCCGCGCCATCAGCGGGCGCGACGCCTTGACGAGCGCATGCGCGCGGGGCGTGGGCTCCACGCCCCGCGCCGCGCGGATGAAGAGCGCATCGCTGAAGTGCGCGCGCAGCTTGCGCAGCGCCATGCTCACGGCAGGCTGGCTCATGCCGAGGGCCTTGGCGGCGCCACTCACGCTGCGCTCTTCGTAGAGCGCAAAAGCGATCGGAAGCAGATTGAGGTTCAGTCTTTCCACGATGCCTTCGATGTCGGCTGGTCACGCGTAGTGTAGCGGCGGCCGCCATGGCTGCTCGCCTGCTGCGCTGCAACCACGGACCTGAAATAAATTGCATCCCGATTCGCCGTGCGGAATCGCCGAAGAACCTGGCGTCGGAGAAGTACCTGCGCCGGGTACCCCCGGCCCGATCGCCGGGAGCGCCGCCCTCAATCCACCAGCGTGTCGATGAGGACGTCGACGCTGCTCGCGTCGTTCGCCACCGGGACGCTGGCGCCCTGCAGATCCCCCGGCTGGGGCTTGGCGCTGCCGGAGCGCGAAATGCGCGCCGTGACCACGATGCGCGGATGCGCGGAGAGCGCCATGCCCGGCGCCATCGCCATCGAGTCGTCGAGGGCGAAGTCCACCGGCAGCTCGCCCGCGCTGCGGCGCAGGACCGCCAGCGGCATCGCCGGCCCATCGGCGGCGCGCGCATAGATGAACACGGTATCGCCTGGAGCGAACTTCTCCTTGAGCTGCGGCGAAATGCGCACCGTGCCGCGCAGGCCCGGGGGCCTCGCCACGGCACTCACGCCCGCCAGCTTGCGGGCCTCCTCGACGTTCTCGCGGACGGTGCGCGCGTCCTCCGAATCGGGCGGCACCAGCGGCAGCATGCGCTGCCAGTAGTCCGCGGCCGCCTTGAACTCCTTGCGCTCGAAGGCAACGGTGCCGGCGAGCGCCAGCGCCTTGAGGTTCTTCGGATCGATCTCGAGCGCGCGCCGCACGAGCTGCTCCGGCTCGCCCTGCAGGCTCTGCCCGCGTGCCATGGCGAGCGCGTCGGCGAAATCCGCGAGCAGCTGCGCGTCGCGCGGCGCGCGCACCGCCGCCTTGGCGTAGGCGTCGACCGCCTCCGGGAAGCGCTGCAGCACCGCGTAGGAGCGCCCGAGCATCTTCCAGCCGTCGGCGTCCTCCGGATTCTCGCGCAGGCGCGCCGCCAGCCGCTCCACCATCGCCTCTATCTGCGCCGCGCTCACCGCGTTGGGGCCGGCCCGCGGGTCGATGGCGCCCGGATTGCCGATGAACAGATATATCGCGAGCGCGCAGGCCGGGACGGCGACGCCGACCAGGACGGCGCCGCCACGCCCGCCGCGCCGCGGCGCCGCGCCTTCCGCCGCACCCACCTCCTCCAGCAAGCGGGATTCGAGCTCGGTGCGCGCGCGCGCATGGTCGGCTTGCGCGATCTTGCCCGCCGCGAGGTCGGCGTCGAGCTCGCGCTGCTGGTCGCGGTAGATGGCGATGTTGGCGGACTTGCGGGAGACGCGCGCGCCGCCGCGCCGCGCGAACAGCGGGCGCAGCACCAGCAACAGCGCCAGCGCGGCAAGCGCGCCGCCGATCGCCCAGAACAGGATCATTCGAGCAGCTTCGCCGCGCGCGCGCGTTCCGCCGCGGAGAGCTGCGGCTCGGGCGCGCGCCGCCGCACCAGGCGCCGCACCAGCACGAAGGCGCCCAGGGCGAGCAACAGGAACGGCCCGATCCACAGCGCGAGCGTGCTTGCCTTGAGCGGCGGCCGGTAGAGCACGAAATCGCCGTAGCGCGCCACCATGAAGTCGATGACGTCGCGCTCGCTCGCGCCGCCCTTCAGCTGTTCGCGGATCTGGTTGCGCAAGTCCACTGCCAGCGGCGCGTTGGAGTCCGCCAGCGTCTGGTTCTGGCACACCAGGCACCTCAGCTCGTGGGCGAGCCCGGCGACGCGCTTGTCCAGCGCCGGGTCCTCTGCGGCGCGCGGCGCGAGCGGCGCCAGGCACAGGACGAGCCACAGGGCGAGGCTAGTCCTCACGCGCGAGCTCCTTTAGCATCGGCGCCAGCTTGTCGCGCGCGAGCTCCGGGGTCAGCGGCCCGATGTGCTTATAGCGGATCGTGCCGCGCCGGTCGATGACGTAGGTTTCCGGCACGCCGTAAACGCCGTAGTCGATGCCGATGCGCCCGGTGGCGTCGAACACCGAGAACTGGTATGGATCGCCGTTCCTCTTCAGCCACGGCAGCGCATCGTCGCGCGCATCCTTGTAGTTGAGGCCCACCACCGGCGCGAGGCCCGACTTCGCCAGCGCGCTCACCACCGGGTGCTCGACCAGGCAGGGCGCGCACCACGAGGCCCACACGTTCAGCACCCAGGCCTTGCCGAGCATTTCCTTGTGCGAGAAAGTCTTGTCGGGGGCATGCAGCAGCGGCAGCTCGAACGCGGGCGCCGGCTTGCCGATGAGCGGCGACGGCACTTCGCGCGGGTTGAGCGTCAGGCCCACGCCGAGCAGCACGACCAGGGCGGCGAAGACCGCCGCCACCCATGCCATCCTCACGCCGTGACCTCCGCGCCGCGGCGCGCCGGCATCGCCAATCGGTACCGGCGATCGCTCGCCGCCAGCAGCCCGCCCAGGGCCATGATGAGGCAGCCGCCCCAGATCCAGTCGATGAAAGGCTTGTGCTGCACCTTCACCAGCCAGGCGCCCCCCTCGAGCTGATCGCCCAGCGACACATACAGGTCGCGCGTCAGCCCCGTATCGATCGCCGCCTCGGTCATGGTCTGCTCCTGCACCGTGTAAGTGCGCCGCTCGGGATACAGCACCGCGACCGGCTTGCCGTCGCGCGTCACGCTGACCTGCGCCTGCGCCGCCCGGTAGTTGGGCCCGGTCACCATCTTCACTCCGTCCAGGCGGAAGCGGTGGCTGCCGAGCGCGACCGTGTCGCCCGGCTTCATCTTCGCGTCCTGCTCGCTCTCGTAGCCCTTCACCAGCGTCACCCCGACCACGAACACTGCGACGCCGAGGTGCGCCAGCACCATGCCGTAGTGCGATCGGGTCTGCTGCAAACCCTTGCGCAGGCTGATCAGGCAGGTGGCCGCGATCCAGATCGCGAGCGCCAGGCCGCAGCCCACCAGCGCATGCCACTGGCCGAAGGCGAAAGGCAGCAAGAGGCCGAGCGCCAGGCTCACCGCCAGCGACCAGCGCAGCAGCACGGCGAGTTCCGGCAGGCTCGCCCTCTTCCACCGCGCGAGCGGCCCCACGCCCATCAGGAACAGCGCCGGCGCCATCAGCGGCGCGAACACCGTCTCGAAATACTGCGGCCCGACCGAGATCTTGCCGCCGCCGAAAGCGTCGAGCAGCAGCGGATAGAGCGTGCCGAGCATCACCGACCCGGCGGCCGCCGCGAGCAGCACGTTGTTGCCGAGGAGCATGGACTCGCGCGACACGGGGGCGAATGACCCGCCCAGCCCGATGCGCGCCGTGCGCCAGGCAAACAGCAGCAGCGCGCCGCCGATGGTGACGGTGAACAGCCCGAGGATGAAGATGCCGCGCCTGGGGTCCACGGCGAAGGCGTGCACCGAGGTGAGCACGCCCGAGCGCACGATGAAGGTGCCGAGCAGCGACAGGGCGAAGGCGACGATGGCGAGCAGCACCGTCCAGCTGCGGAACGCGCCGCGCTTCTCGGTCACGGCGAGCGAATGGATCAGCGCGGTGCCGACCAGCCAGGGCATGAAGGAGGCGTTCTCGACCGGGTCCCAGAACCACCAGCCGCCCCAGCCGAGCTCGTAGTAGGCCCAGGCGCTGCCGAGCGCGATGCCCAGCGTGAGGAACATCCAGGCCACCGTGGTCCAGGGCCGCGACCAGCGCGCCCAGGCGGCGTCGAGCCTGCCCGAGAGCAGAGCGGCGACGGCGAACGCGTAGGCGACCGAAAACCCCACGTAGCCCATGTAGAGCATCGGCGGGTGGATCACCATGCCTGGGTCCTGCAGCAGAGGGTTGAGGTCGCGGCCGTCGGGCGGCGCCGGGAACACGCGTTCGAAGGGATTCGAGGTGAACAACATGAAGGCGAGAAACCCTGCGCTGACCAGGCCGAGCACGCCCAGCACGCGCGCCACCATCTCTTCGGGCAGGTGCGCGCTGAACAGGCTCACCGCGAACATCCATACCCCGAGCATCAGGCACCACAGGAGGAGCGAGCCCTCGTGGCCGCCCCAGGCGCCGGCGACGCGGTAGTGCAGCGGCAGCGCGGAGTTGGAGTTCATCGCCACGTACTGCACGGAAAAATCGTTCGCCACGAAGGCGTACACCAGGCAGCCGAAGGCGAAGGCGACGAGCAGCGCCTGCGCCTGCGCAGCGGGGTGCGCCACGCCCATCCAGGCGGCATCGCCGCGCGCCGCGCCGGCGAGCGGCAGGATGCCCTGCACCAGGGCGACGACGAGCGCGAGCGAGAGTGCCAGCTGGCCGAGCTCCGGGATCATTTGCGCTGGACCGTTTTCTGCGCCTTCTCGAGGGCCGCCTTTTCCAACGCATGGGCCGCCTCGGGAGGCATGTAATTTTCGTCGTGCTTGGCCAGCACCTCGCGCGCGCGGAACACGCCGTCGGCGCCGAGTTGCCCCTGCGCCACCACGCCCTTGCCCTCGCGGAACAAGTCAGGCAGCGCACCGCTATAGACCACCGGGATGGTCTTGGCCGTATCGGTCACGAGGAAGCGCACCTCCACGCCCTCGCGCTTCACGCTCCCCTTCTCCACCATCCCGCCGATGCGGAAGGTGCGCCCCTGCGGCGCCTCGTTCGCCGCCACCTGCGAGGGCGTGAAGAAGAACACCAGGTTCTGCTCGAACGCGTTCAGCACCAGCGCGGCCGCCGCGCCGAGCGCGACCACGCCCAAGGCGATGGCCGCCATGCGCTTATGTCTTGGCTTCACGCTGCTGCGCCCTTTTCAACAGAAGAATCACCTCGAGCCCAAGCAGCGCAAAGGTGACGCCATAGGAACCCCACACGTACCAGGCATACCCTCCCATGGCGAAAAACTCGCTCCAGCTGCCCCAGTTCATTCCCTCTCCAGAATAATGCAGCGCACGCGCACCAGCGCCGCGGCGATGCTGTAAGACCAGAACGCCAGCGCCATCAGGACCATTCCCGTCAACATGGTCGCCGCCATGCTCGGTGCCCTGGTCAGGCTCACCGACGCGCCCTGGTGCAGCGTATTCCACCACTGCACCGAGTAGTAGATGATCGGGATGTTGACCACGCCGACGATCGCCAGAAGCGCCCCGGCGCGGTCGGCGCGCCGCGGGTCGTCGATCGCCGCCTGCAGCGCCATGAAGCCTAGATACAGGAACAGCAGGATAAGTTCCGAGGTCAGTCGCGCGTCCCACACCCAATAAGCACCCCAGGTCGGCCGGCCCCACAGCGCGCCGGTCCACAGCGCGATGAAGGTGAATATTGCCCCGGTAGGGGCAAGGGCGCTCGCCATCATGCCCGAAAGCCGCGTGTTGAAGGCGAGGCCGAGCGCCGCCCAGAACGCCATCACCACGTAGATGAACATCGACATCCAGGCCGCCGGCACGTGGATGAAGATGATGCGGTAGGCCTCGCCCTGCTGCGCGTCGGTCGGCGCGAGGAAGAAGCCGACGTACAGGCCCGCGGCCGCCAGCAGGGCGGCCCCGAACGCGAACCAGCGCGCCAGCGTCCCGGCGAGCGGGTAGAACGTCTGCGGCGACGCGAACCAGAACCACTTGATGGTTGCACTCATTCCATAGAGACCCGTAAAGCCGCGGCAATCGCCCAGGGCGCGAACGCGGCCGCAACAACCAGCAGCGCCGCGAGCAGCAGGTACTGGCCGTCCGGCGCCAGCCCAGCGGCCGCCATGTCCACGCTGCCAGCGCCGAGGATCAGCACCGGCACGTACAGCGGCAGCACGAGCAGCGAGAGCAGTACCCCGCCGCCCCGCAATCCCAGCGTCAAGGCAGCGCCGATGGCGCCGATCAGGCTCAACACCGGCGTGCCCAGCAGCAATGATAATGCAAGCGTGCCGTAGAGCGGCGCCGGAAGATCGTACTGCAGCGCCAGGACCGGCGCGATCAGCACCAGCGGCATTCCCGACACCAGCCAGTGGGCAAGCGATTTTGCCGCCACCACCACGCCGAGCGGCGCGGCGCCGAGCAGGATCTGCTCGAGCGTGCCGTCGGCGTAGTCGGAGGCGAACAGGCGCCCGAGCGAGAGCATCGAGGAGAGCAGCGCCGCCACCCAGATGACGCCCGGCGCGATCGAGCGCAGCAGGTTCGGCTCGGCGCCGATGCCGAGCGGGAAGAGGCTCACCACGATCACGAAGAACAGCAGCGCGGTCGCGACGTCGCTGCGCCGGCGCATGGCGAGCAGCAGGTCGCGGTAGACGACGCAGCGGGCGGCTGCGATCATCCGAGCTCGACCACACGCGGCACCCCGGCGCCGATGTTCGCTTCCTGATGCGTGGTGTAGACCACTGCCGCGCCGCGCGCCACGTGGCGCGCGATCAGCTCCTCGGTGAGCCGGGCGGCGGAGGCGTCGAGCGCCGCGAACGGCTCATCGAGCAGCCATAGCGGTACCGACTCCGAGAGCAGCAGCCGGGCGAGCGCCGCGCGCCGGCGCTGGCCCTGCGACAGCCGCCGCAGCGGGATTTCGCCGCCGGGCAGCTTGTAGCGCTCGAGCGCCTCCCGCACGGCATCCTCGCTCGCCGGCAAGCCCGCCAGGGAACAGGCAATCGAAAGGTTCTCGGCCGCCGTGAGATCGTCCTTGACCGCCGGCGCGTGACCCAGGTAGACGAGCTGCCTCGCGTATTCCTCTTTCAAGGCTTGAGCTGGACTTCCCTTCCAGCGGACCTCGCCTGCCGTCGGCGACAGCAGGCCGCACAGGATGCGCAGCAGGCTCGTCTTGCCGCTGCCGTTCGGCCCGGCAATGCGCAGCAACTCGCCGCCCGACAGCGTAAACGACAGTCCGCGGAACAGCGACCTTCCGCCTCGCTCGCACTCTAGATCGGCCGCCTCCAGCACATGGCTATTGTCGCCTTTTTTTCAGGCACGCTCTTTGCTCGCCCGAAAGGCCCGCTTCGGGCTTGATGCAAATCAAATGCCCGTACCCTTTCCCGCCTATGCTGGTCTTGATGTAAACGAATCCAGCTAGAGGACACCTTGAAAAGGACGTCATCGATACTTCCCCTCGCACTGCTCGTCGCCGCGGCATTCGCGGCGCCGGCTGCGGCGGCCGACGCTGCCAGCATTGACTGGAGCCGAGTCCCTGCCCGGACGCTGACCCTCTTCTACCCCGCGCAGTCCTCTTACCAATGGCTGCGCAGCGCCGAGCACCCTGGGTCCCCGGTGGTCGCCGGTGGAGGCGCCTGCCTGACCTGTCACAAGGGCAGCGAGGAAAAACTCGGCAACAAGCTGGTCAAGGCGAACAAGCTGGAGCCCACGCCCGTGGAGGGCAAGAATGGGGTCGTCAAGCTGGGCTTCCAGGTCGCGTACGACAGCGAGTACGCGTATTTCCGCGCTCAATGGAACACCAGGAACCCATATCCGGGTGACGCGCATCCGTTCGTGCGTTTCGACGGCAAGGAATGGAAGCCATACGGATATCCGAAGCTCGACGCGGTGGTGCAGAAGGGCGAGCAGCCGGGAATCTACGAGGACCGCTTCTCGATCATGATCGACGATGGAGGGGTGCCGGCCTTTGCCAACCAGGGCTGCTGGCAGACCTGCCACAACGGCGCGCGCGACAACCCGAAATTTGCGGGCAAAGCCGAGGTCCTGGCGAATCCGCTTTACCAGGCGCTGAAACAGGGCGACGTGCGCAAGTACCTGCCCTCTACGCGCACCGACGCACAAGCGTCATGGGACAAGGGCCGGAGCCCGGAGGAAATTGCCAAGATCAAGGCGGCGGGCGGCTTTCTCGAGCTGATGCAGTGGCGCGCGCACCGCTCGAACCCGGTCGGCATGGCGGACGACGGCTACGTGCTCGAATATCGCCTGGGCGACGCCGGCGGCAACCCGTTCGGCTCGAACGTGGAGCCGAAGACCCACCAGCCGAGATTCATGTACGACGAGAAGAAGTTCGGCAGGAAGGCAGTCACGCTCGCCGACATCCGCAAGATGCCGACGGCGCTGATCCGCGAGCAGAACGCAGTCCCGTTCGATCCCAACGCCGGATGGAAGGAAGGCGATCTCATCCCCGAGTACGTTCTCAACCGGGACGGCGCCAAGGGGTCAGGCGCGGATAACAACCAGGTCAAGGGCGTCTGGAAGGACGGCGCCTGGACCGTCGTATGGGCGCGCAGGCTGAACCTGGCCAACCCCGACGACAAGGCGCTGAGCGAAGGCAAGGCCTACAACTTCGCCTTCGCGGTGCACGACGACAACATCACGACCCGGGGCCACCACGTGTCGTTCCCGGTCACTGTCGGGTTCGGCGCCAAGGCCGACATCCAGGCGACCAAGCTCAAGTAGCGTTCAGTGCAGCTGCTGGAAGAAGGCGGTCGCGAAGTTGTCGACCGCCTTCCAGTTTGTATAGTCGTAGTCTTTCGACGTGTCGGTATCACGCCCGCCCATCCAGGCGAACCCCATGACGACCAGCCGCTTGAACGGGCCGTACTTGCTGTATTGCAGGGCGCCCGTGAACGTTGCCTGGTGGGGTGGAGCCCATCCGCACTGCCGCAGGAATTTCTCCCGGTAATGCCCCTTGCCGCTCAGGCATACGGAGAAGAACGCGCCCGCGCGGCCGGCCAGGGCGGCGCGCTGCGCGCGCACCAGCGTGCGCAGACGTGCTGGATGGTGCCCGTAGTGCACGGAAGCGCCGACGATGACGCCGTCGTAGCCGTCCGGGTCCGCCATGGCGTTCTTCACTTCATGCAGGTCCACGGCAATGCCGCGCTGCTCCAGGCAGCCCGCCAGACGCCCGGCGATGCGGCCGGTATGGCCTTCGCTCGTGACATAGAGAATCAGGACGCGCGCCATGGCGCAATCATGGAGGCCGGCTGGTATCCTGCCGGTTGATCTGCATCAACTGCCCTGCGCGGGCCGGTTGATAGCGTACCGGCAAAGCGGAAAAGAGGACCATGAAAACGATTTCTCTGTTGCTGGCGCTGGCCGCCGCGTTGCTTGCCGGCGCCGCGAATGCGCAATCGGGCGAGCAGCTGCTCACCTCCAAGGGTTGTCTCGGCTGCCACGGCATCGACGAAAGGAAAATGGGACCCGCGCTGAAGGAGGCGGCGGCGAAATACAAAGGGGCCGAAGCCAAGCTGATCGCGGCGCTCAAGGAGGGCAAGGGCCACCCCGTGAAGGTGGACGCTACCGACGCCGAGCTGAAGGCCGTGATCGGCTACCTGGCCGGCCAGCAAGCCGCGCCCGCCAAGCCGGCGGCGCCACGGCCCCAGGCGCAGGCCGCACCGGCGAAGCCTGCCGCCGCGCCCGCGCCGGCCGCAGCCGCCCTGGACAACGCGACTTGCCTGGGCTGCCACGGCAACGAGGGATTCGCGCTGCCGGGCGCAGACGGCAAGACGCGCTCGCTGCACGTGAGGCAGGAGAAGTTCGAAAGCAGCGTGCACGGCAAGCGGCAGTGCGTCGAGTGCCACAAGGACATCACCGAAATCCCGCACCCGAAGGTCGCGCAGCGCAAGGTCAGCTGCGTGCAGTGCCACGAAGCGTTATGGGCGAGCGCCCAGAAGGAGAACAAGACCCTGGAGAACGCGAGGCTGGGCGTGGTGATCGAGCAGATCAACAAGTACATGCATTCGATCCATGCGCGGCCCAACCGGGACGACCAGTCGCGCACCAATGCGACCTGCTACAACTGCCACGAGGCCCACTACGTGTATCCGAAAGACAGTGCCGCGCGCACCGAGTGGCGCCTGAGCATTCCGGACGCCTGCGGCAAGTGCCACGCGAAGCAGCGCGCAGCCTACGCGACCTCGGTGCACGGCAAGGAAGTATTGGAGAAACGCAACCTTTATGCGGCCGTGTGCTCGGATTGCCACACCACGCACGACATCGACACGCCGGAAGCGGCGCCGATCAGGCTCGCCATCACCAGGAACTGCGGCACCTGCCATGTCGAGAATCTGCGGACCTATACCGAGACCTATCACGGCCAGGTCAACACCCTGGGCTACGCCCATACGGCCAAGTGCTTCGACTGCCACGGCAGCCACGCCGTCCAGCGCGTGAGCAACCCGGCCTCGACGGTGCACCCGGACAACCGGCTGCGCACCTGCCAGAAATGCCACACGGGCGCGACCGCGGGTTTCGTCACGTTCGAGCCGCATGCCACGAGCCATGATTTCGGCCGTTATCCCTACGTGTGGCTCGCGACGAAGTTCATGATCGCGCTGCTGGTCGGGGTGTTCGTGTTCTTCTGGACGCATACCGCGCTGTGGTTCTACCGCGAGTACCAGGACCGCCAGGAACGCAAGGCGAGGCCGCACGTCGTCGCAGACGAGTCGCTGCAATTGCAGGGCAAGCAATACCGGCGCTTCGGGCCCGTGTGGCGCCTGGCCCATCTGGTGTTTGCATTGAGCGTCATGACGCTGGTGCTGACCGGAATGGCGGTGTTCTTCGCCGACAGCGCTTGGGCCAAGGTGGTGATGGCCGCGTTCGGCAGTCCGAAAGTCGCCGCGCTCGTGCACCGCACCGCGGCCGCGATCATGCTCGGAATATTCTTCGTCCACCTGGTGGTTTTCCTGATGCGCATCGGGCGGAACTGGAGGACGTTCCAGTGGTTCGGACCGCTGTCGCTGGTGCCGAACTGGCAGGACCTGAAGGATATCATCGCGATGTTCCAGTGGTTCCTGGGCCGCATCCCGCGGCCGGTCTTCGACCGCTGGACCTACTGGGAGAAATTCGACTACTGGGCGGTGTTCTGGGGCATGGCGATCATCGGCGGCAGCGGCTCGATGCTGGCGTTTCCGAGCGCCACCGCCTCGGTGCTGCCCGGGTGGATGTTCAACGTCGCAACCATCGTTCACGGCGAGGAAGCAGTGCTCGCCGCCGTATTCCTGTTCACGGTGCACTTCTTCAACAACCACTTCCGGCCGGACAAGTTCCCGCTCGACACCGTGATGTTCACGGGCGCCGTGCCGCTGGAGGAATTCAGGCGCGAGCACGCGCTCGAGTACCATCGCCTGGTGGCAACGGGACAGCTCGCGAAATACCTGGTGGACGCGCCGTCGCGGCCGATGACTTTGGGCTCCAAGGTCTTGGGTTTCAGCCTGATCGCCATCGGCCTGACGCTGCTCGTCCTGGTGCTGACCGGCTTCGTAGCTCGTATGGGGTAACTTTTCATTCATCAACAAGGAGGCGTCATGCATGCAACAGTGTTCGTTCTAGCGGTGGCGGGAGCGCTGGCGGCGGGTTCGGCCTGCGCCCAGTCGGGGGCGGAAGTATTGAAGGCCAAGGGATGCCTGAACTGCCACGAGATGGACAAGAAAAAGGTGGGCCCGGCCTACAAGGACGTGGCCGCGAAATACAAGGGCCAGAAGGGCGCCGAGGCCGCGCTGGTGGCCAAGATCAAGGAGGGCAAGGGCCACCTGAAAATCGAGGCGTCGGAGGCCGAACTCCAGGCGGCCGTGCGGCACGTGCTGGCGACGAAGTAACTCGCTGTTGCCACGAACGCGCGATTGACATGGGTCAAAGCCCTGCGGGAGGCGTGGCGTATTGTTAAGCACATGGACCCGGCGCAGGCGCAGGCATGCCCAAGCACATCCTCCGGTTGATCGCGCTGATTGCCGGAGGCCTTGCACTCGGCCTCGCCGCGAAGTGGTATTTCACCACCGGGTCGTTTTACGAATACGGCCACTATCGCGCTGACTCGGTGCCTGAAATTGCCGCGCAGGCACCGGTATTCCAGGGCGCAGGTTACTGCCAGGCCTGCCATGGCGAACGTCACGCGCAATGGTCGGCGAACAATCACAAGACGGTGATCTGCGAGGTGTGTCATGGCGCGGCCCAGGGCCACCCGCAAAAGGGCAAGCTGCCGATTCCCGCCGATACGCGAAAGCTGTGCACGCTGTGCCATGAAAAGATGGCGGAGAGGCCGCGCACGCAGCCGCAGATCGCCTCGGCGCAGCACGGCGCCGGCCAGCAATGCATCGTGTGCCACAACCCGCATGCGCCCAAGCTCGCGGTCGCCGCGGCCACGGTCGCCGGAGATGCCGCGGCGGGAGGCAGGAAGCACGCGGAAATCTGCGCCAGCTGCCACGGCGCGAACGGCATCAGCCCGAACGATACCTGGCCGAATCTCGCCGGCCAGAACGCCGCCTATCTGGCCCGCATCCTCGGCGCCTACAAGTCCGGCGCGCAGACCGACGTGATGATGTCGCCCGTGGCGCAATCGCTCAGCGATACCGAGGTGCAGAACCTTGCCACCTACTACGCGGGCTTGAGCTGCCGGGCGCCCGCGCGCTCTGCGGGTGCGGGCGCCGCCGCCGGCAAGCTACTGGCCAAGAATTGCGCGGCCTGCCACGGCGAGACCGGCATCGGAGCGAATCCCGCCTGGCCGCATATTGCAGGGCAGAAGTCAGCCTACCTCGCCAACACGCTCAAGGCGTTCAGGGCCGGCCTGCGCAAAGACCCGATGATGGCGGGCGTAGTGAGGAGCCTGAGCGATGCGGACATCGCGAACCTTGCCGCCTACTACACGGCGCAGAGTTGCGGGCCAGTGTCGAAAGGAAAGGGAGAATCATGAAACGCGAAGCGATCAGCTCGTTGCGCGCACGGCGCGGATTCCTGCGCAACATAGGCCGCGCCGCCACCGTCGCGGCCGCCGCCGTGGCCGCGGGGACCGGGGGTGTCGTGCGCAAGGCGGCCGCCAAGAGCGAAGCCGCAGTTGCCCAAAAGTCGTTTCCTACGGCGGATTACGACTGGACGAAGCACCGCTGGGCGTTCGGCGTCGATGCCACGAAATGCATCGGCTGCCTGCGCTGCGTCGAGGCCTGCAAGCGCGAAAACGCCGTGCCGCTCACCGCGCATCATTTCCGCACCTGGGTGGAACGCTACGTCTACCTGGAAGGCGAGGACCATCCGCGCATCGACAGCCAGCAGGACCCCGTGAATATCGCCGCCTCGGGCTCCGAGCGCGAATACCGCTTCGCCGACCGCTACGCGGGCGCGAAGGTGGAGAAGGCCTTCTTCGTGCCAAAGCTGTGCAACCAGTGCACGCACCCGGCCTGCGTGCAAGTGTGTCCCGTTGGCGCCACCTACAGGACCGAAGACGGCGTGGTGCTCATCGACCATGAGTATTGCATCGGCTGCAGATACTGCGTGCAGGCCTGCCCCTACGGCGCGCGCTACTTCATCGAGGAAAAAGGGGTTTCGGACAAGTGCACCTGGTGCTACCACCGCATCACCAAGGGGCAGCAGCCCGCCTGTGTCGAGGTCTGTCCGGTCGGCGCGCGCATCTTCGGCGATCGCAACGACCAGCAAAGCCCGATCAGCCTGTTCATCCGCAACAACCGCGTGCAGGTGCTCAAGCCTGAAACCGGTAACGAGCCCAACGTCTATTACGTCGGCATCGACAAGGCCGTGCTCTGATGGAAGCTCTCATCCACTACGCCCCGTACACCGGCTGGGTGTATCCGAACGAGACGGTCATCGAGTGGTCGATCGCCATCGTCGTCTATCCCTACATCACCGGGCTGGTGGCCGGCGCGTTCACGGTATCGAGCCTGTACCAGGTGTTCGGCTTCCAGCGGCTGAAGCCCGTGGCGCACCTGGCGTTGCTCACCTCGCTGTGCTTCATGCTCTTCGTGCCCCTGCCCCTGCTGCTGCACCTGGGCCATCCGGAACGCGCGTTCAACAACCTGCTCACGCCGCACTGGACGTCGGCGATGGCCATGTTCGGCTACTTCGCGACCTTTTACATCGTCCTGCTGATGATCGAGACCTGGTTCGCGTTCCGGCCCTACATCGTGGAGCAGGCGCGCAAGAGGAGCGGCCCGCTGGGCGCGGTCTATCGCCTGCTGACCCTCGGGTCGTACGACCTGTCCGAGCAAGCGCTGCGTTACGACAGGAAATGGATCTTCTGGCTGGCGATCGCCGGAATTCCCGGCGCGCACGGCTTGCACGGCTACGTCGGCTTCGTTTTCGGCTCGCTCAAGTCGCGCGAATGGTGGTCCTCCGATCTCATGCCGGTGGTGTTCCTGTTCTCGGCCATCATCTCCGGCGTGGCGCTGCTCATCGTGCTCTACGTGGTCTCGTGCTGGCTGCGCCGGATCACGATCGATCTCGCCTGCCTGAAGGGGCTCGCCTACACGGTGTGGGGATTCATCATGGTCGCCCTGGTGCTGGAAGGCCTGGAGTTCGCCAACATCGTGTACAAGGGCCGGGAGGGCGTCGAGATGATCATCGCGTACGTCAACGGCCCCCTGCTCATCCCCTACTTCGTGCTGCAATTCGGCATCGGCGCGATTTTCCCGCTGCTTTTGCTTTCCTATATGATCTGGCGCGGCACCACCGGCAAAGCGCTCATCACGGGCGTCACCTTGAGCGCCTGCCTGGTGCTACTCTCGGTATTCATGATGCGCTGGAACGTGGTCATCGGCGGACAGGAAATCTCCAAGACCGGCAAGGGGCTGCTCAGCTATCACTTGCAGTTCTTCGGAAGAGAAGGCCTGCTCATCGCAGCCCTGCTCTTGCTCGCGCCGCTCGCCACGCTGTTCGGCCTGACGCGCTTTTTCCCGCCCTGGGAAGACAAGGCGGCATGAGGATCCTCGTGGCGGGCATGCTCGCCGTGGGCGCGGCCACCGCCGCGTACGCACCCGGCGCGGCAGCGCAATCCGTGAAGGTCCAGCCCGGAGCCGATGACGAGCTGCGCGCGGTGTACGCCACGCCCGTCGAAGTCGCGGAGGGCGGGCGCATCGCGGAAGCTTCGTGCGCCCGTTGTCACGGCGTGAACGGCGTCAGCGCGACCAAGGGCGTGCCGCATCTCGCCGGCCAGCGCGCGGCGTACCTCGATCTGCAGTTGCGCGCCTACCGCCAAAGCGCGCGCGTGCAAGGCGCCATGACCGGCATCGTCAGGTATTTGAGCGACGATGCGCTGGTCAAGGTGGCCGCCTACTACGCGAACCTCGATCCGCCGCGGCCCGCGGCGGCCCCCGCCAAGGCCGCGCCGTCCAAGCCCGATCCGGTGCAGGCCGGCAAGACCGCAGCCGCCGGCTGCGGCGGCTGCCACGGTGAGTTCGGCGTCAGCAAGATGCCCGGCATGCCAAGCCTGGTCGGGCTCGACCCGAAATACTTCGTCGTGGCCGTGAACGCTTACAAGAGCGGTCCACGCAAGCACGACATGATGAAGTCCATGGTCGGAGCCTTGAACGTTGAGAGCGTGAACAACATGGCGCTCTACTATGCGCTGCAAAAGCCCGCCAAGGCACAGACCCCGGCCCCCGGCGACCCGGCGGCGGGCAAGGCAGCGGCTGCTTCCTGCGCCGCATGCCACGGCGACCTGGGGGTCAGCGGCAATCCCGCCACGCCGAGCATTGCCGGCCAGGACGCCCAGTACCTCGCCGCTGCGCTGCGCGCCTATAAGGACGGGTCACGCACGCACGAGTCGATGAAGGGACCCGCGGCCGCGCTCGACGAGCGGGCCATGCTGGATCTCGCGGCGTATTACGCGGCCCAGCAGCCGCAGCCGCTGAACGTGCGCAGGCCGCTGACGACAGCGGAGTGGACCGAGCGCTGCGACCGCTGCCACGGCCCCAACGGCAACAGCGCCGACCCGCTGATGCCGCGCCTCGCGGCGCAGCGCGCCGACTGGCTCGAACAAATCCTGCACGCCTATCGCAGCGGGGCGCGCAAGAGCACGGCGATGGCCGCCATGTCGGCGTTGATGAGCGAAGGGGACGTCAAGGAACTTTCGGCTCATTATGCGCGCCAGAGCGCGCGTGCGGTCACCTACGTGGTGCTGCCGCCTGCGGGCAAGAAGATCGACAGGTGAAGAAAGAAGCGAACGTGAATGACGTGCCGCTGCACCGGCTTTACCGCCATTTCTCGGAGCTGCCGTACAGCCTGCGCGTTCTGTACACGGCGACCTTGCTCATCCTCGGCACCGCCTACCTGTTCGCCGGGATCTACCTGTTTCACAGCTACTCCGGAAAAGACGGAAATCCGTACACGCTCTCCTACGACGACATCGTCATCGCGTACAGCGGCAGCGGCAAGGGTTCACGCCTGGAAGCGGCGCTGCGCAGCTCCATGTCGGCCATGTTGCCGCGCGACGAGCTCAGTTCGCTCGTCTCATGGGTGCAGGAGGGAGGCGAGCGCTCCAGGTACGAAAAGGAGATCAAGACGGTGTTCGACCGGCGCTGCATGGCCTGCCACGACGGCAGCAACCCGCACCTGCCGAACCTGAACGGCTACGACAACGTGCAGAAGGTCACCGCGCGGGACACCGGCACCGCGCTGTTCACGCTCGTGCGGGTCTCGCACATCCACTTTTTCGGGCTCACTTTCGTGTTTTTCATCCTGGGGACCATTTTCAGCCACGCTTACGTGCGGCCGGTGTGGTTCAAGTGCACCGTGGTGGCCTTTCCGTTCGTCGCCGTCACGCTGGATATCGGATCCTGGTACTTCACCAAGCTGTACCACCCGTTCGCCTGGGTGGTGATGATCGGCGGTGCCCTCATGGGCCTGTCTTTCGCGTTCATGTGGGTAGTGTCCATGTACCAGCTGTGGTTCACGCGCCCGCCTTCCGTGATCGTGCAGCGGCAGGAGGGCGAGACCACCGATGTCGGCTGACCAACCGTGCTCGAGGTTCGAATGAAACGTCTCATGCTGGGAATCGTGTGTTCGGCGGCGCTGCTCGGCTGCCCGGACAAGGACCAACAGCCGGCACAGCTCACGCCCGAGAAGCAGGCTGCAGCGAACGTTGCCGCAGGCAAGGCCTTCGCCGAGCGCGAGTGCAGGGCATGCCACGGGCTGGACGGCAAGGGGGCTGCGCCCGCGATTCCGCACCTCGCGGCGCAGCGCGAGCGCTATCTGCTCGCGGCGCTGAAGGCTTACAAGGAAGGCAAGCGGGTGCACGCTGCACTCAGGGAGATCGCGAGCCACATGACCGATGCGGATGCGCGCAATCTGGCCGCGTATTTCGCCGGCCTGCCGCCGATCCAGACGGCCGGCGGAAACGATGCGGCCCTTGTTTCTCCGTATGAACACGGCAAGTCCCTGGCGAGCGCCTGCGCCAAGTGCCACAGCGAGGACGGCAACAGCAGGATTCCCGGCACGCCCAGCCTCGCCGGCCAGCAGCCGCAGTACCTTGTCGTCGCGATCCAGGAGTACCTGAACAAGGAGCGCAAGGCGGCGCCGATGCACGCGCTGCTTCCCGGGCTGAAGAAACTGGACATGGAGAGCCTGGCGCTGTATTTCGCGTCCCAGGCGCCCGCGCTACGCGCTGCCCCGCCTCTCGGGGACGCTGCGGCGGGCGAACCGCTGAGCGCCGTTTGCGGCGGATGCCACGGCGAGCACGGGGTGAGCACCGACAGCGCGACGCCGAGCCTCGCCGGCCAGGACGCGCGCTACCTGGTGGATGCCATCAAGGCCTACCGCACGACCCGCAAGCGGGAAAGCATGCGGCTCTACGTCACCGGGCTGAGCGACCAGGACGTGCAGAACATCGCCGCCTTCTACTCCGTGCAGAAATCGAGGGCGGTGGAAAAAGGGCAGACGCTGGTCAAGGACCTCACCGACAAATGCGAACGCTGCCACGCGGCCGAGGCGGATATTCCCGGGATGGTGGTCCCCAAGATCAGGGGCCAGGACCGGGACTATCTAGTCATGGCGCTCAGGGCGTACCGCGACGACCGCCGCGAGAGTTCGATGATGCACAAGATGAGCCTGCCCTACAGCGATTCGGTCATCGAGAGCCTCTCCTCGGCCTACGCCAGGCAGCCGGCGAGATAGGCGGGCGCAGCCCAGGGCTGCGGGATCAGTAGGTGCGGTGCTCGAATTTCGCTTCGACCGGCCGTGGCGAGTCCGGCTCCTGAATCCGCACGGTGATCAGGTAGGAGCTCTTACCCCGCAGCCTGACGTAGTTCCCGTAGCTCGGCGCATTGTTGATCACGACCGGCTCGAGGGCTATCGATGCTCCCGACATGCCGGCCTGCGCGACGCGGATTTCCACCTTCGCGTCGCCGATCGGCGCCTTGCTCGCGGCATTGAGCAGCGAGACGTTGACGTGGTAATACCCCGCCCCGCCCGGCACTCCGCCGTGCATGGCTCTTTCCACGGATCCTTCCGCAAAACCGCGCAGGGTTTCCGCCGGCACGATCCCCAGGTGCACCTGCATCCCGCCTGCGGACTTGTACCCGGGAGCCGTGCGCGCCGCCGCCGGGGCGCCCTGCCCGGACGCAGCGCCCGGGTTGATCATGTAGAGGACCGCGTTGCGCACCTCGGCGTCGGTCAGGTCGGCCTTGTTGCCGCG
>JBGQFF010000019.1:0-30579 GCA_041496745.1 Gammaproteobacteria bacterium | reverse complement strand
CTACGCAACGGGACGCGCCGACGGCGGCTGGTCGCGCCGCGAGGGGCCATGGCGCCGCATCGGCGCGGGCAACGCGCAACGCTGGCAGCACACCCTGCGCGTGGAGTACTTCTGTCCCCAGGGTGTTCCGATCGCGACCGCGGCGGAGGGCATCGACGCCCTCAGGCGCGGCGGGCACCCCAACAAGAGCCCCGCCAGCCGCGACTAGCTGTCGCTACAGCAGGACCAGGTTGTCCCGGTGGATCAGCTCCGGCTGGTCGACGTAGCCCAGGATGGATTCGATCTCGCTCGAAGGCCGGCGCATGATGAGCCGCGCCTCGGCGGCCGAGTAGTTCACCAGGCCGCGCGCGATCTCACGGCCGTCCGGCCCGTCGCAGCCGACCACCGCGCCGCGCTCGAATTCTCCGCTCACGGCAGTCACGCCGATCGGCAGCAGGCTCTTGCCGCCGCGCAACAGCGCGCGCGCGGCGCCGGCGTCGAGGGCGAGGCGCCCGCCCACCGTGAGGTGATCGGCAAGCCATTGCTTGCGCGCCGCGAGCGGGGTGGTCTGCGCCAACAGCAGGGTGCCGATGCGCTCGCCCTGCGCCAGCCGCACCAGCACCTCGGGCTCGCGGCCCGAGGCGATCACGGTGTGCGCGCCGCTGCGCGCGGCGCGCTTGGCAGCCAGCACCTTGGTGATCATGCCGCCGCGCGCGAGGCTCGAGCCGGCGCCGCCGGCCATCGCCTCGAGGCGCGGCTCGCCGGCGACGGCCTCCTCGATGAGCTTCGCGGCAGGCGCGTGCCTTGGATCGGCGTCGTACAGCCCGGCTTGGTCCGTGAGGATCACGAGGACATCCGCCTCCACCAGGTTGGTCACCAGGGCGGCGAGCGTGTCGTTGTCGCCGACCTTGATTTCGTCGGTGACCACGGTGTCGTTCTCGTTGATGACCGGAATCACGCCCAGCCCGAGCAGGGTCAACAGCGTGGAGCGCGCGTTGAGGTAGCGCTGGCGATCGGCCATGTCGGCGTGCGTCAGCAGCACCTGCGCGGTGGCGATGCCGTGTTTGCGAAAGCAGGTCTCGTAGCACTGCACCAGTCCCATCTGTCCCACCGCCGCCGCCGCCTGCAGTTCATTCAGGGCATGCGGCCGCTGGGTCCAGCCCAGGCGCTGCAGTCCCTCGGCGATCGCGCCCGAGGACACCAGCACGCAACGCCGGCCGAGCGCGCGCAGTTGCGCGATCTGCGCCGCCCAGCGCGCGATCGCCGCCACGTCCAGGCCGCGACCCTCATTGGTGACCAGCGAGCTGCCGACCTTGATGATCAGCGTCTGCGCGCCGGCGATCTGCGTGGCCATCCGCGTCAGGCCGCGCGCCGCGCGCGCGACCCCTTGGCCGATTGCGCGAGGAAACGATGCGCCGCGTTGCACAGTTCGCGGCAGCCGGCGCCGCTCAATGCGCTCACCTTGAACCACGGGCCCCTCCAGCGCAGCGCGCGCAGCAGGAGGGCGATGCGCGCGTCGGCGTCCGCCACGGCGTCGATCTTGTTGAACACCAGCCAGCGCGGCTTGCGGTACAGCGCCTCGTCGTATTTCTTCAGCTCCTGCACCAGGGCGCGCGCGTCCTTCGCCGGATCGGCGTCCGGGTCGGGCGGCGCGATGTCCACCACGTGCAGCAGCAGGCGCGTGCGCGCGAGGTGGCGCAGGAACTGGTGCCCGAGCCCCGCGCCCTCGGCCGCTCCCTCGATCAGCCCGGGGATATCGGCGATGACGAAGCTCGCTTCGTGCGCGATGCGCACCACACCGAGCGAAGGGTTGAGCGTGGTGAACGGGTAGTCCGCCACCTTCGGTCGCGCGCTGGAAACGGCGCGCACCAGCGTCGATTTGCCCGCATTGGGCAGTCCGAGCAGGCCGACGTCGGCGAGCATTCGCAGCTCGAGCGCCAGCGCGCGGCTTTCCCCGGGCATGCCACGCGTGAACTGGCGCGGCGCGCGGTTGATGCTGGACTTGAAGTGGAGGTTGCCAAGGCCGCCCTGGCCGCCCTTGGCGAGCAGCGCGCGCTCGCCATCGCGCGCCAGGTCGGCGATCGGCTCGCCGCTGTCTGCGTCGCGCACGATGGTGCCCATGGGCACCCGCAGTTCGATGTCACGACCGCCGCGGCCATACTTGTCCGAGCCGCGCCCGACATCGCCGTTTTCGGCGCGATGAATGCGCGCGTAACGGTAGTCGATCAGCGTGTTGATGTTGCGGTCGGCCACCGCCCAAACGCTGCCGCCGCGCCCGCCGTCGCCACCGCTCGGCCCGCCGCGCGGCACGTACTTCTCGCGCCGGAACGCGGCGCTGCCGTCGCCGCCCTTGCCGGCGTGCACCTCGATTTTCGCCTCGTCGATGAATTTCATGGCCCAGAAACTAAAAAGCCCTACCGCGAACGATAGGGCTCTTCACGGTGGGGGACTTGGAGGTCAGACCGGCACGATGCTCACGGTCTTCTTGCTGCCCGCGCCCTTCACCGCGAACTGCACCTTGCCCGCAGCCCTCGCGAACAGCGTGTGGTCGCGGCCTATGCCCACATTGGTGCCGGGATGAACCTGCGTGCCGCGCTGGCGCACCAGGATCTGGCCGGCATTGACCTGCTCGCCGCCGTACGTCTTCACCCCCAGCCGCTTGGATTGCGAATCGCGGCCGTTGCGCGAACTGCCGCCTGCTTTCTTGTGTGCCATGTGCTCGCTCCCTGCTCAGGCCCCGGCGACGATGTCGTCGATCCGGACCTCGGTGTAATTCTGGCGGTGCCCCTGCGATTTCTGGAAATGCTTGCGCCGGCGCAGCTTGAAAATCCTGACCTTGTCCCCGCGGCCGTGCGCGAGCACCGTGGCCTTGACCGTGGCGCCGGCCACGAGGGGCGCGCCGACGCGCACGGCGTCGCCTTCGCCGACCGCCAGGACTTGGTCGAAAGAAACCGCCGCGCCGACGTCCGCGGACAGCGATTCGACGCGCACCTGCTCGCCCGACTTGACCCGGTATTGCTTGCCGCCGGTCTTGATGATTGCATACATGGGAAACCCGCTGCCGATGTGATCCGTAAGGACTTGGAATTATAGGAGATTCCGGCTGCGCCCGTCAAAGACTTGTATGCTACGCTTCGCGCCCCGCCGCGCCCGCCATGTCTCCGACTACCGCCAGCGCCATCCTCGCCCCCGTCGCCGAAGACATGCAGCAGGTGGACGCGCTGATCCGCGCGCGCCTCTCCTCCGACGTGGCCCTGGTGTGCCAGGTCGCCGAGTACATCGTGGCCGGGGGCGGCAAGCGCCTGCGGCCGGCGCTGGTGCTCTTGTCCGCGGGCGCGGCCGCTTTCCGCGGCCAGGCGCGCCTGGAACTTGCCGCGGTGGTCGAGTTTATCCACACGGCCACGCTGCTGCACGACGACGTGGTGGACCAATCGCAACTGCGGCGCGGGCGCCGCACCGCCAACGCGGCCTTCGGCAACGCGGCGTCCGTGCTGGTCGGCGATTTTCTCTACTCCCGCGCCTTCCAGATGATGGTCGGCCTGGACAGCATGCGCGTGATGCGCGTGCTGGCGGACGCCACCAACACCATCGCCGAGGGCGAGGTGCTGCAGTTGATGAACTGCCACGACCCGGACGTGGACGAGGCGCGCTACCTCGAAGTGGTGCGCAGGAAAACCGCCAAGCTGTTCGAGGCGGCGGCGCGCCTCGGCGGGGTGCTGGGGGCCGCCGCGCCCGCCGTGGAGGAGGGCCTGGCCGCCTACGGCATGCACCTGGGCACCGCATTCCAGATGATCGACGACGTGCTCGACTACTCCGGGGACGCGGAGGAAACCGGCAAGAGCCTCGGCGACGACCTCGCCGAAGGCAAGCCGACCCTGCCGTTGATCCGCACGATGCAGGCGGCGGGCCCGCGCGAGCGCGAGCTGGTGCGCCGCGCGATCGTCGACGGCGGGCGCGAGGGTTTCGCGCCGGTACTGGCGGCGATCAGGGCCAGCGGGGCGCTCGACTACGCGCGCGCGGCGGCGCGCCGCGAAGCCGACCTGGCGACCAGCGCCATTCACGGGCTGACGCCGTCTGCGTACCGGGATTCTTTGCTAGAATTGGCGTCCTTTTCGGTGACGCGCCGCAGCTAGTTTTCCTGCACGTCGGGGTGTAGCTCAGCCTGGTAGAGTACTGCGTTCGGGACGCAGGTGTCGCTGGTTCAAATCCAGTCACCCCGACCAATCCCGTTCCCCCGTGGATTTCCTAGAATAGCGCCATGGGACGCCTGATCCTGCTCGCGCTCGCGGTGCTGGTGCTGGTGTGGCTCGTGCGGCGCGCACTGCGCGCGCGCGGCGGGCCGCAACCGCCGCCGCCGGCCGAGTTGGTGCGTTGCGCGCATTGCGACCTCCTGCTGCCGCGCGCCGAGGCGCGCAGCGATGGCGGACTGCTCTACTGCAGCGAGGAGCACGCGCGGCTCGGGCCGCGCCGGCCGTGATGGCGATCCTCGCCTACTCCCCGCTGTTCACGCGCGAGGACCGCCCGCCCGAGTCCTTCTGGATCTCGCTGCAGTACTTCAACCTGTACCGCATCGTGATCGCGCTGGTGTTCCTCGTCGCCACCTACTTCGAGGTCGAGCCGATCAATTTCGGCGCGCACGACCTGCGCCTGTTCCGCGCCGTGTGCATCGGCTACCTGGCGCTCGGCATCGCGCTGCAGTTCGTCATGCGCTCGGTGCGCGAGCATTTCAACCTGCAGCTCTCGGTGCATGCGCTGCTCGACGTGATCACCATCCCGCTGCTCATGTACGCCAGCGGCGGCATGCGCAGCGGCCTGGGCGTGATGCTGCTGATCTCGCTCACCGGCGCGGGGCTGGTGGCGCCGCTGCGCCTGAACTTCCTGTACGCCGCGCTGGCGGTGATTGCGGTACTGCTGGAGGAGAGCTACTGGGTGCTGGCGCTCGACCTGCCATTGGCGAGCGTGGTGCCGGCAGGACTGCTGTCGATGGGCTACTTCGCCACCGCGGGCGCCACCGGCTGGCTGGCGCAGCGCCTCGCCGCCAACGAGCGCCTGGCGCGCGAGCGCGGGCGCGCGCTCTCCAACCAGATGCGCGTCAACCAGCTGGTGATCGCCGACATGCAGGACGGCGTGCTGGTGCTGGACCGGCAGGGCCGCGTGGTCGAGCATAACCCGCAGGCGATGCGCCTGCTCGGCATGGACGCGCTGCGCGGCCTGGCGCTCGCCGCCGTGCTGCCGGGGCTGGCGGAGCGCTGGCGCGCCTGGCGCGACGCGGGCGGGCGACCTGCGGTGTCGGTCGACCTCGGGGCGCGCGGCAAGGAAGTGCGCGCGCGCCTGCTCGACACCGGCACCGAGGATCGCTTCACGGTGGTGTTCGTCGAGGACATGACGCGCTCGCGCGAGCAGGCGCAGCAGCTCAAGCTCGCCGCGCTGGGCAGGCTCACCGCCAACATCGCCCACGAGATCCGCAATCCGCTGTCGGCGATCAGCCACGCCTCCGAGCTGCTCGCCGAGGAGCGCCGCGACCAGGACCGCAGCCGGCTGACGCGCATCATCCATGACAACACGCTGCGCCTGGAGCGCCTGGTGGCGGACGTGATGCAGCTCAACCGGCGCGACCGCGTCGCCGCCGAGCGCATCGCGCTCAACGCCTGGCTGCGCGCCTTCGTCCAGGAGTTCAACGCCAATGAAGCGGTGGCCGCGGGGCGCATCGTGCTCGAGCCGTCGCGCGACGCCTGGGTCGAGTTCGACCGCGAGCATCTGCGCCAGGTGCTGTGGAACCTGCTGCGCAACGCGGTACGCCACGCGCGCGCCGATGCAGGCAGCGTGCGCCTCGCGGTGAGGGCGTTCGGCGATCAAGTAGAATTGAACGTCATCGACAACGGTCCCGGCGTGCCCGAGTCCGTCCAGGGGCAGTTGTTCGAGCCGTTCTTCACCACCGACAGCAAGGGGACCGGACTGGGCCTGTACCTGGCGCGGGAACTGAGCGCCGCCAACCGCGCGCAGCTCGAGTACGTCGACGACGTGCCGGGCGGGCATTTCCGCGTCGTGTGCCGCGGTGGGGCGGCGGCGTGAGGCGCGCCGAGCGCAGGCCGGCGCAGCGCGAGCGCCAGGTGCTGGTGGTCGATGACGAGCCCGACATCCGCGAGCTGCTGGAGCTGACGCTGGCCAAGATGGGCCTGGGCGTGGTGGCGGTCGGCTCGATCGCCGATGCGCGCGAGCAGCTGAAGCACGCGCGCTTCGACCTGTGCCTCACCGACATGCGCCTGCCCGACGGCGAGGGGCTCGAGCTGGTGCGCCACATCGGCGAGCTCAAGAACGACCTGCCGGTGGCCGTGATCACCGCCTACGGCAGCGCAGAGAACGCAGTGGCGGCGCTCAAGGCGGGCGCCTTCGACTACGTGTCCAAGCCGGTGGGCCTCGAGCAACTGCGCGCGCTGGTCAAGTCGGCGCTGTCGCTGCCCGACCAGGCGGAGGAGCCCGCGCGCGACCTGCCGCTGCTGGGCGGCAGCGCCCCGCTGGCGCAGGTGCGCGAGTTGATCGGCAAACTCGCGCGCACCCAGGCGCCGGTGTACGTCACCGGCGAATCGGGCAGCGGCAAGGAGCTGGCGGCGCGGCTGATCCACGGCCAGGGCGCGCGCCGCGAACGGCTGTTCGTGCCCGTGAATTGCGGCGCGATCCCGGAAACCCTCATGGAGAGCGAGTTCTTCGGCTACAAGAAGGGCGCGTTCACGGGCGCGGAGCAGGATCGCGACGGTTTTTTCCAGGCTGCGAACGGCGGCACGCTGTTCCTCGACGAGGTGGCGGACCTGCCGCTGGCGATGCAGGTGAAGCTGCTGCGCGCGATCCAGGAGAAGCGCGTGCGCAAGGTCGGCGCCACGCAGGAGGACCCGGTCGACGTGCGCGTCATCAGCGCCACGCACCAGGACCTGGCGCGGCTGGTCGAGGCCGGCCGCTTTCGCCAGGACCTGTTCTACCGCCTGAACGTCATCGAGCTCAAGATGCCGCCGCTGCGCGACTGCCGCGACGACATCCCGCTGGTCGCGGGCAGCATCCTGGAGCGCATCGCCCGCCAATCCGGCGCACCCGCGGGGCGGCTGTCCGCCGCCGCGCTCGAGGAACTGGCGCACTACGACTTCCCGGGCAACATCCGCGAGCTCGAGAACATCCTGGAGCGCGCCACCGCTCTCTCGGGCGGCCCCGAGATCGGGCCCGACGACCTGCGGCTGAAGCCGGTGGCCGTGGATGAGCCGGGCGCGCGGCCCGCGGAGGGCGCGCTCGGCGTGCCCTTGCCAGAATACCTCGACCGCATCGAGCGCGAGACGATCCTGGAAGCGCTCTCGCGCACCCATTTCAACCGCACCGCCGCCGCCAAGCTGCTCGGCATCACCTTCCGCACGCTGCGCTACCGCATGCAGCGGCTCGGCATCAAGGATGAGACTCGGCCCTGACGGGCGGGTCGCGCGGGCGCGCTACGTCGCCTCGCCGAACTGCGACGCGCGCCCAGGCGGCGCGCAGATCTCGCTGCTGGTGCTGCACTCGATCAGCCTGCCGTCGGGCAAGTTCGGCGGCGACGCGGTCGAGTGCCTGTTCACCAACCGGCTCGACGCCGGAGCCCACCCCTATTTCCGTGACATTGTGCACATGCGCGTCTCGGCGCATTTCTTCGTGCGGCGCGATGGCAGCCTGGTGCAGTTCGTCCCGGTGCAGCTGCGCGCGTGGCATGCGGGCGTCTCGCGCTGGCGCGGGGCCGATCGCTGCAACGATTTCTCTGTCGGCGTGGAGCTGGAAGGCTCCGACGATGCCGGCTTCGCCAATGCACAGTACCGCTGTCTGATTGCGCTGGCGCGAGCGCTCATTGCGCAGTTGCCCCTGCGCGCCTGCGCGGCGCACAGCGATGTGGCGCCAGGACGCAAGACCGATCCCGGCGCGCAATTTGACTGGGCGCGCTTGCACGCCGGTCTGGCTGACTGCTAAATCTTGTGGTCTCCGGACCGTCATGTCCCATTCCTAGTAGTTTCGCTGCACTGCGCAAAAAATGCCGCCGGCGATGTAGCGCTGCATTGCGCTTGCAAAAAAAAATCCCCGTGGTACATTGCGGCCACTAGAATTAGTGACCAATCAATGCTTCAGTACTAGATATTGTGGTTTTAGTGCAGGTCGTCACAGAAGCGTAACTACACGGCGGGACGGCCGGGCCGGGATCAGATGCCGGTGGCGAGCGAGCCGGCGGGCAGCAACGCACGGGGGACAGGACATGCAGACCGCGCAAGAGAGTTCCGCAACCAGCCCGGTGGTGGGCGTGGGCGTTGCCGACTCGGGTGTCGCGGTGCGCTCTGCCTGGGCCGACTGCAAGATCATCCGGCGCAACGGCGCCGTGGTCGGTTTCGAGCCGGCGAAGATATCGGTGGCGATGACCAAGGCCTACCTGGCGGTCAACGGCAGCCAGGGCGCGGCTTCGGCGCGCATCCGCGAGTTGGTGGCGCGCCTCACCGACCAGGTGGTCGGCGCGCTGCAGCGCCGCCAGCCGCAGGGCGGCACCTTCCACATCGAGGACATCCAGGACCAGGTCGAGCTGGCGCTGATGCGCGCGGGCGAGCACGACGTCGCCCGCGCCTACGTCCTGTACCGCGAGGAACGCTCGCGGGCTCGTGCGGCGGAGAAGACTGCGCGCGACCGACAGGCGGGCGAGGCGGTGCTGCACGTGGTGGACAACGGCGCGCGCCGGCCGCTCGACCGGGAGGCGCTCAGGCGCCAGCTCGAGTCCGCCTGCGTCGGGCTGGAAGGCGCCGCCGATCCGGCCTCGATCCTGGAAGCGACGCTGCGCGACCTGTACGATGGCGTGCCGATGGAGGAAGTGCGCAAGTCGGCGATCCTCGCGGCGCGCGCGCAGATCGAGAAGGACCCGGCCTACAGCTATGTCACGGCGCGGTTGCTGCTCGACACCATCCGGCTGGAGGTGCTGGGCGAGGAAGTCGGCCAGGCGGCGATGGCGACGCGCTACGCCGCCTACTTTCCCGAGTTCATCCGCCGCGGCATCGAGGCCGAGCTGCTCGACCCCGAACTGGCGAAGTTCGACCTGGCGCGTATCGGCCGCGCGCTCAAGTCCGAGCGCGACCTGAAGTTCGGCTATCTCGGCCTGCAGACCCTGTACGACCGCTATTTCCTGCACGTGCGGGGGCGCAGGATCGAGCTGCCGCAGGCCTTCTTCATGCGCGTGGCGATGGGCCTGGCGCTGAAGGAGAAGGACCGCGAGGCGCGCGCCATCGAGTTCTACGACGTGCTGTCGACCTTCGATTTCATGAGCTCGACGCCGACGCTGTTCAACTCCGGCACGCAGCGCTCGCAGCTCTCCTCCTGCTACCTGACGACGGTGGCCGACGACCTCACCGGCATCTACGACGCGATCAAGGAGAACGCGCTGCTCGCCAAGTACGCCGGCGGCCTGGGCAACGACTGGACCCCGGTGCGCGCGCTCGGCTCGCACATCAAGGGCACCAACGGCAAGTCGCAGGGCGTGGTGCCGTTCCTGAAGGTGGTCAACGACACCGCGGTGGCGGTGAACCAGGGCGGCAAGCGCAAGGGCGCGGTGTGCTCGTATCTCGAGACCTGGCACCTGGACATCGAGGAGTTCCTCGAGCTGCGCAAGAACACCGGCGACGACCGCCGCCGCACGCACGACATGAACACGGCGAACTGGATCCCGGACCTGTTCATGAAGCGCGCGATGGAAAACGCCGACTGGACGCTGTTCAGCCCTTCGGACGCGCCCGAGCTGCACGACCGCACCGGCAAGGCGTTCGAGGAGGCCTACCTGCGCTACGAGGACCGGGCGGCGCGCGGCGAGCTCAAGCTGCACAAGAAGATCCCCGCGGTGCAGCTGTGGCGCAAGATGCTCAGCATGCTCTTCGAGACCGGGCACCCGTGGATCACGTTCAAGGATCCCTGCAACCTGCGCAGCCCGCAGCAGCACGTCGGCGTGGTGCACAGCTCCAACCTGTGCACCGAGATCACGCTCAACACCTCCGTCGACGAGATCGCGGTGTGCAACCTGGGCTCGGTGAACCTGGTCGCCCACATGACCGACGGGGGCCTCGACTTCGACAAGCTCATGCGCACCGTGCGCACCGCGATGCGCATGCTCGACAACGTCATCGACATCAACTACTACGCGGTGGACAAGGCGAGGAATTCCAACCTGCGCCACCGCCCGGTGGGGCTGGGCATCATGGGTTTCCAGGACTGCCTGCACCTGCTGCGCGTGCCCTACGCCTCGGCCGACGCCGTGCAGTTCGCCGACCGCTCGATGGAGATGGTGGCCTACTGCGCCTATTGGGCTTCCACCGAGCTGGCCGAAGAGCGCGGACGCTACTCCTCCTTCAAGGGATCGCTGTGGGACCGGGGCATCCTGCCGCAGGATTCGCTCGACCTGCTGGCCGCCGAGCGCGGCGGCTACGTCGAGGTGGACCGCTCCAGCAGCCTCGACTGGGAGCCGTTGCGTGCGCGCATCCAGCAGTACGGCATGCGCAATTCGAACTGCATCGCCATCGCGCCCACTGCCACCATCGCCAACATCGTCGGCGTGTCGGCCTCGATCGAGCCGACCTACCAGAACCTGTACGTGAAATCGAACCTGTCGGGCGAATTCACGGTGACCAACGAGTACCTGGTGTCCGACCTGAAGCGCGCCGGCCTGTGGGACGAGGTGATGATCGCCGACCTCAAGTACTTCGACGGCAACCTGGCGCGCGTCGACCGGGCGCCCGCCGAGATGCGCAAGCTCTACGCCACTGCGTTCGAAGTCGCGCCGAAATGGCTGGTGGAGGCGGGCGCGCGCCGGCAGAAGTGGATCGACCAGTCGCAGTCGCTCAACATCTACATGGCCGGCGCGTCGGGAAAGAAGCTCGACGAGACCTACAAGCTGGCTTGGCTACGCGGCCTGAAGACCACCTACTACCTGCGCTCCCTCGGCGCCACGCACGCCGAGAAATCCACCTCCAAGGCCGGGCAGCTGAACGCCGTGCCGTCGGACGGCGGCATGGTCGAGGCGGCGGGCACCGAGGAAGCGAAGTTCTGCGCCATCGACAACCCCGAATGCGAGGCCTGCCAGTAATGCTCAGCTTCGAGGAAGAGGGCAAGCTGAACGCCATCGCCGGCCTGGCGCTCAAGCCGAAGAGCGCCTTCGTGCCGGCCGCCGGTGCCGCGGAGGAGCGCTTCGTCGCCGGCAACGCCTTCCGCCGCATCACGGTGGACGACAAGCGCGTCATCAACTCCAGGGCCGACGTCAACCAGCTGGTGCCGTTCAAGTACAAGTGGGCCTGGGAGAAATACCTCGCCGCCTGCGCCAACCACTGGATGCCGCAGGAAATCAACATGAGCCGGGACATCGCCCTGTGGAAGGACCCGAACGGCCTCACCGCCGACGAGCGGCGCATCATCACGCGTAACCTGGGCTTCTTCGTCACCGCGGACTCGCTGGCGGCGAACAACATCGTGCTCGGCACCTACCGCCACATCACGGCGCCGGAATGCCGCCAGTACCTGCTGCGGCAGGCCTTCGAGGAGGCGATCCACACCCATGCCTACCAGTACATCGTCGAGAGCCTGAACCTCGACGAGGGCGAGGTGTTCAACGCCTACAACGAGATCGCCTCGATCCGCGCCAAGGACGAGTTCCTGATACCGTTTATCGACACGCTTACCGACCCGGCGTTCAAGACCGGCACGCCGGAGAGCGACCAGGCCCTACTGAAGAGCCTGATCGTGTTTTCCTGCCTGATGGAAGGCCTGTTCTTCTACGTCGGCTTCGCGCAGATCCTGGCGCTTGGCCGCCAGAACAAGATGACCGGCGCGGCCGAGCAGTACATGTACATCCTGCGCGACGAGTCCATGCACTGCAACTTCGGCATCGACCTGGTGAACCAGATCAAGCTGGAGAACCCGCACCTGTGGACGCCGCAGTTCCGCGAGGAGCTGCAGGAGCTGTTCCGCAAGGGCGTCGAGCTCGAGTACCGCTACGCGGAGGACACCATGCCGCGCGGGGTGCTGGGCCTCAACGCGCCGATGTTCAAGGAGTACCTGCGCTTCATCGCCAATCGCCGCTGCCAGCAGATCGGCCTGGACGCGCTGTACCCGGGCGCCAGCAACCCGTTCCCCTGGATGAGCGAGATGATCGACCTGCAGAAGGAGCGCAACTTCTTCGAGACGCGCGTCATCGAGTACCAGACCGGTGGCGCGCTGAACTGGGAATGAAAGGAAGCACATGCACCGAGTGACCGCCTGCAAGGTGGAAGAAGACTACAAGCTATGGTTAAGATTCGACGACGGGTTGGAGGGGAGCGTGTTCCTCGGCAACCTGCTCGAGATCGGCGCGTTCAAGCTGTGGCGCGACGTGCGCGAATTCGAGAAGGTGAGCGTCGATCCCGAAACCGCCACCGTCACCTGGGAGGGAGGCATCCGGCTCGACCCGGACATCCTGTACCAGGACCTGGCGGCGAGGGGAGCGCGCTGATGGGCTGTTGCAAAGCATTCAATCCGCTGCCGGGGAGCGATTCCCGGCGGCGGTTGAATAGTCCGGCCAGGGATGGCCGGGCTTCTTTTGTTCAACTACCTGTAAGGAGCTAGTCATGGCGAAGAAAAAAGCGAAAAAAGGCGGAAAGAAAAAGAAGAAGAAGAAATCATCAAAGAAAAAGAAGAAAGCAGTTAAGAAATCGTCCAAGAAGAAGGCAGCGGGCCGCAAGAAAAAAGCCGCCAAGAAAAAGGCAAAGCCCGTTAAACCTAAGGCCAGCTCTGCGGGAGCGATGACGGCGGATCGAGCAGCACCGCCGTCTACCGCCGTGACTCCCAGCGCGAGAACCGCGCTGAATCCGGCGGCCGCGTGGCCGTTTCCAACCGGATCCCGGCCGTAACCGGGGTTTGAGCGGGAAATGTGGCGGGGGGCGCAAGCCCCCCGCCAGGCCCTCGAAGCTCTGCGGACCGCCTCCGTCGTTGGGGCGTCACTCAAAGGCTGAGGCCGGTCCGCGCGCTTCCCTTGATCCCGGCCAGGGATCGGCCAGGGTCAAGCTCGAGCCCGCATTTTACCGGGCTGATCAAACCGCGACTACACAGGTTCACGAGGTCGAACCATGTGGTATTGCGCCGCAGCATCAAAGAATCAAGAAGTATCAGAAGGCATTGACATAATTGTGGAAACTGACCTATGATGCCCATCGTTGCGCCGCAGCAAACCCCGCAAGGCCCGGGCTCCAACTTCAGGCAGCCCGCGACTCCCCGATCCGTCCCCAGATTGCCGCCGTCCTGCCAGCGGGGCCGGAACGGCGGGCGGCGGCAGGCGCCCAGTGCAGGGAGGACCATGATGCAAGCGATCCAGAATCTGAACCGGCTGTTTTCCCTCGCACGCGGCATGCTGGCCCTGGTTGGCCTGGCCGCGGTGCTGGCGGTGGCGCTGCCGTCGCCGCGCGACACGCTGCTCCGGCAGGCCGCGGCACTGGTGCAGGCCGCCGAGGCTGCTGCCGGCACGGTGTCGACCGCGGGCCCTATCCAGGTCGCCTCGACCGAGTCGGCCCAGGAGCGCGAGCGGCGCGCGGTGACGGAATTCATTGCGCGGCGCTACCGGGTTGCCGAAGGGGCCACCGCGGGCTTCGTCTCCACCGCCTACCGCGCTGGGAGCGAGTTGTCGGTGGACCCGCTGCTGATCCTGGCAGTGATGGCGATCGAGTCGCGCTACAACCCGGTGGCGGAGAGCTCCATGGGCGCCAAGGGCCTGATGCAGATCATTCCCAGGTACCACCCGGAGAAGCTGCTCGAGCACGGCGGCGAGCAGGCGCTGCTCGACCCCGAGGTGAACATCCAGGTCGGCGCCCGGATCCTGCGCGAGTACCTGCGCCGCTTCGGGGAGACCGAGACCGCGCTGCAGATGTACGCCGGGGCATTCGACGAGCCCACCTCGCAGTACGCGGTCAAGGTGCTGGCCGAAAAGGCCCGCCTGCTGCAGGTGCTGACGCGGGCTCGCCACCAGGCCTGAGAGCCTGATACAGTGGGCCTCCGCCCGGAGGCCCGCCTGATCTCCCTTTCCGCCGCGTCCCGTCCGCGCGCCCTGCTGGGCGCGCTGCTGCTGACGCTCGCCTGCGCGGCTCCGGCGCAGCAGCTCGGCGGCGAGGAAGTGAGCGCGATGCGCCGGGTGATCGACGCGCAGCTGGAAGCCTTCTCGCGCGACGACCACGAAGGCGCGTTCTCTCTCGCTTCGCCCGGAATCCGCGAGCGCTTCGGCACCGCCGAAACCTTCGTGCGCATGGTGCGCGAGCAGTACGCGGTGGTCTACCGCCCCGCTTCGCGCGCTTTCCTCAAGCCGGTGGTCGAGGACGGCACCGTGATCTTCCCCGTGCAGCTGAGCGACCGCGCCGGCCAGGTGTGGGTGGCGCTGTACACCATGCAGCGCGTGGGCGGCGAGTGGCGGGTCGCAGGTTGCCAGCTGGTGCCGGGGGCCGCGGTCTCGACCTAGCGCCGGGCGGCGCAGTAGCCGGCGATGCGCGCCGCGGCTTCCTCGAGGTCGGCCAGGCCGCGCGTGTAGGCAAAGCGCAGGCAACCTCGCGTGCCGTTGGCGCCGAAGTCCAGCCCCGGGGTTGCCGCCACCCCCGCTTCCTCCAGCAACTGCAGCGCGAAGCGCTTCGCATCGCCGCCAAAAGCCGAGCAGTCCGCGTACACGTAGAAAGCGCCCGAGGGATGCGCCGGAAGCGCGAGGCCGGCGCGCTCCAGCGCCGGCACCAGGAAATCGCGCCGACGCTGGAACTCCAGGCGCCGCTCCTCCAGCACCTGCAGGGTCGCCGGCTCGAACGCGGCGAGCGCCGCGTGCTGCGCGGCGCTCGGCGCGCAGATGTAGAAGTGCTGTGCCAGTTTCTCGAAATCGCGCACCCGCGCCTCGGGCAGCACCACCCAGCCCAGGCGCCAGCCGGTCATGCAGAAGTACTTGGAGAAGCTGTTGACCAGCACTACCTCCCCCGGCAGCCCGAGCGCGCTCGAAGGGGGCTCGCCGTACACCAGGCCCTGGTAGATCTCGTCGGCGATCAGCACGCCGCCGCGCTCGGCGACGAAGCGCGCGATGCGCTCCAGTTCGGCGCGCGCGATCAGCGTGCCGGTCGGATTGGATGGCGAACCCAGCACCAGGCCTCTGGTGCGCGGGCCCCAGGCTGCGCGCACCATGTCGAGCGAGGGCTGGAAGGCGGACTGCGGCGACACCGCGAGCGCACGCGCCACACCCTCGAAGGCGCGCACGAAGTGCCGGTAGCCCGGATAGCCCGGGTCGGGCACCAGGATCTCGTCGCCCGGATCCACGTACAGCGCGAGCGCGAGCAGCAGTCCCCCCGAGGCGCCGGGCGTGACGGCGACGCGTGATGCATCCAGCGCCTGGCCGAACTGGCGCCCGGTCCACCCGGCGATCGCCTCGCGCAGCGCCGGCAGGCCGAGCGTGGCAGTGTAGGAGGTGAGCCCGCCGCGCAGCGCGCGCACGCCGGCTTCGACCACCGCCTCCGGGGCGGTGAAGTCCGGCTCGCCGATTTCCATGTGGATCACGCGCCGGCCCGCCGCTTCGAGCGCCTGCGCGCGCGCGAGCACGTCCATCACCTCGAAAGGCTCGATTTCGGCGGCGCGGCGCGCCGCCTGCATGCGGGGGAAACTCATGTCGGTCGACGGCTGGTGCAGCGGATTATACGAACAAGGGCGCTATAATTTTTCCCCGGGACGAGGAGGCGAGCGGTGGACGAGCAGCTGAAGCAGAACGCACTCGAGTATCACCGCCTGCCGCGTCCCGGGAAGATCTCGATCCTCCCGACCAAGCAGCTCACCAATCAGCGCGACCTGGGGCTGGCCTATACGCCCGGCGTGGCGGCGGCCTGCGAGGAAATCGTGCGCGACCCGGCGCAGGCGATGCAGCTCACCTCGCGCGCCAACCTCATCGCGGTCATCACCAACGGCACCGCGGTGCTCGGCCTGGGCGCCATCGGGCCGCTGGCAGCCAAGCCGGTGATGGAAGGCAAGAGCGTGCTGTTCAAGAAGTTCGCCGGCATCGACTGCTTCGACATCGAGGTGGACGAGCGCGACCCGGACAAGCTGGTGGAGATCATCGCCAGCCTCGAGCCGACCTTCGGCGGCATCAACCTCGAGGACATCAAGGCGCCGGAGTGCTTCATCGTCGAGAGGAAGCTGCGTGCGCGCATGAAGATCCCGGTGTTCCACGACGACCAGCACGGCACCGCCATCACCGTCGGCGCCGCGGTGCTCAACGGCCTCAAGGTGGTGGGCAAGGACCTCGCGCAGGTGAAGCTGGTCGCCTCCGGGGCCGGCGCCGCGGCTCTCGCCTGCCTCGATCTGCTGGTGAAGATGGGCATGCCGGTCGGCAACATCACCGTCACCGACATCAAGGGCGTGGTGTACCGGGGTCGCAAGGAAGAGATGGACCCGGACAAGGAGCGCTACGCGAAGGACACCAAGGCGCGCAAGCTCGACGAGGTGATTGGCGGGGTCGACGTGTTCCTTGGCCTGTCCGCGGGCGGCGTGCTCAAGCCCGAGATGGTGAAGAAGATGGCCGCGCGGCCGCTGATCCTCGCGCTCGCCAATCCGGAGCCGGAAATCCGCCCCGAGTTGGCCAAGGCGGCGCGGCCGGACTGCGTCATCGCCACCGGGGGCTCGGACTACCCGAACCAGGTCAACAACGTGCTTTGCTTCCCGTTCATCTTCCGCGGCGCGCTCGATGTCGGCGCGACCACCATCAACACCGAGATGGAGCTCGCCGCGGTGCGCGCCATCGCCGAGCTGGCCCAGGCCGAGACCTCGGAGCAGGTGGCGCTCGCCTATAACATCGAGTCGATCAGCTTCGGCCCGGAATACCTGATCCCGCGGCCCTTCGACCCGCGCCTCATCGCGCGCGTCGCCCCCGCGGTGGCCAAGGCAGCAATGGAATCCGGCGTGGCGACGCGGCCGATCGCCGACTTGGACGCCTACCGCGAGTCCCTGTCGCAGTTCGTCTACCACTCGGGCCTGATCATGAAGCCGCTGTTCGCGGCGGCGAAGGCCTCGCCCAAGCGCGTGGTCTACGCCGAGGGCGAGGACGAGCGCGTGCTGCGCGCGGTGCAGATCGTGGTGGACGAGGGGCTGGCGCAGCCGGTGCTGATCGGCCGGCCGCAGGTGCTCGAGCAGAGGATCGAGCGGCTCGGGCTGCGCATCAAGGCGGGCCGCGAGTTCGAGCTGGTCAACCCGGAGCTCGACCCGCGCTACCGCGACTACTGGAGCACCTACCACAGGCTGGTCGAGAGGAAGGGCGTGTCGCCCGAGTACGCCAAGCTGGAAATGCGCCGGCGCAACACCCTGATCGGCGCCATGCTGATGGTCAAGGGCGAGGCCGACGGCATGCTGTGCGGCACCTTCGGCACGCACGCGCTGCACCTGCATTACATCGACCAGGTGATCGGGCTGCAACCCGGCGTGCGGCATTACGCGGCGATGAACGCGCTGCTGCTGCCCAACCGCACGGTGTTCATCTGCGACACCTACGTCACGCCGGATCCGGATGCGGAGCACATCGCCGAGATGACCTTGCTCGCCGCGGAGGAAGTGCGGCGCTTTGGCATCGCGCCCAAGGTGGCGCTGCTCTCGGCCTCCAACTTCGGCTCGCTCGAGCTGCCGTCCTCGCGCAAGATGCAGCGGGCGCTCGCCCTCCTGCAGGAGCGCGCGCCGCAGCTGGAGGTCGAAGGCGAGATGCACGGCGACGCCGCGCTGTCCGAGGAAATCCGCCTGAAGGTGTTCCCGAACTCGCGCTTCAAGGGCCAGGCCAACCTGCTCATCATGCCGACGCTCGACGCGGCCAACATCGCCTTCAACCTGCTGAAGACTTCGGCCGGCGACGGCGTCACCATCGGCCCGATCCTGCTCGGCGCGGCGCGCGCGGTGCACATCCTCACGCCCTCTGCCAGCGTGCGGCGCATCGTCAACATGACCGCCCTCACCGTGGTCGACGTCAACGCCCCGCGCGCGGGCGTCGAGCCGAGCCTGTTCTAGGCGGCGCGCACCATGGCGAGCGAGGCGACTGCCGGCATCGTGGCGCAATTTCCTTCGGCCCGCCTCAAGCCGCGTGCCGCCCTGGTGCTGACCGGCGGCGGCGCGCGCGCGGCCTACCAGGTGGGCGTGGTGAAGGCGGTGCGCGACATCCTCGGCAACCCGGTAAAGAACCCGTTCCCGATCCTGTGCGGCACCTCGGCGGGCGCGGTGAACGCGGCCACGCTGGCGGTGTTCGCCGACGATTTCACGCGCGCGGTGGCCAACCTGCTCGAGGTCTGGGAGCACATGCGCTGCGAGCACGTGTACCTCACCGATTTCCTCAGCATCATGAGGAGCGGCGCACGGTGGCTCACCGCCATGATGCTGCTGTCGCGCGACAACCCGGTATCGCTGCTCAACAACGCGCCGCTGCGCGACATGCTGGAGAACGGCCTGCCCTTCGAGCGCATCCAGGAGCATATCGACGCGGGCGCACTGTACGCAGTCTGCGTCACGGCCTCGGGCTACACCTCGGGCCAGAGCGTGTCGTTCTTCCAGGGCGGCTCCGGGCTCGAGGGCTGGGAGAGGAACCAGCGCATCGGCGCCGCGGTGATGCTGAAGCTCGACTACGTGCTCGCCTCCGCGTCGCTGCCGTTCATCTTCCCCGCGGTCAAGGTGCACCGCGAGTACTTCGGCGACGGCTCCATGCGCCAGATCGCGCCGGTCAGCCCGGCCCTGCACCTGGGCGCGGACCGCGTGCTGATCGTCGGCACCGGCCGCCAGAACGCCGAGCAGGCGCGCGCGCGCTCCAACATCTACCCGTCGCTCGCGCAGATCGCAGGCCACGCGCTGGACTCCATCTTCCTCGACAGCCTGGCGGTGGACATCGAGCGCCTGGAGCGCATCAACCGCACGGTGCAGCTGATCCCGGCGGACAAGCTCGCCGACTCCAACATCACGCTGCGCCCGGTGAAGGTGCTGTTCGTCTCGCCTTCGCAGCCGATCGAGCGCATCGCGGCGCGCTTCGTTCACGAGCTGCCGCGCAGCGTGCGCTTCATCCTGCGCCCGACCGGGGCGCTGTCGCGCTCGGGCTCGAACCTGGCGAGCTACCTGCTGTTCGAGGAATCGTTCTGCCGCGCGCTGATCGACCTGGGCTACCAGGACACGATGAGCCGCGAGACCGAGGTGAAGGAATTCTTCTCCGGAACTTGAGGCTCCCCATGAGCGAACAGAACCCGCCGCAGGACCCGTTCGAGATCTTCCGCCGCCTGTGGGGCCCGCTGGGGCTGCCGGTGCCCGGCATGGCGATGCCGACCATGGACCCGAAGGCGGTCGAGAAGCGCGTCGCAGACCTGAAATCGGTTGAAGCCTGGCTGTCGATGAACCTCAACATGGTGCGCTTCGCCATCCAGGGGCTGGAAGTGCAGCGCGCAGCGCTGGTGGCGATGCGCAGCGGCACGGGCGAGGCCGCGCTCGCCGAAATGGCCGCCGCGGGCGCCAATGCCGCCGCCAGCACCATGCTGTGGCCGTGGGCGGTGATGCAGCAGGCGATGAGCGCAAACGCGCCGGCCGCCGCCGAGCCGGGCGCGCCGGAGAGACCGAAAAAGTGAACGCAACTCAACCAGGAGCACACTGAAATGACCAAGGCAGTGAGATTCCACAAGACCGGCGGGCCCGAAGTCCTGCAGCTCGAGGACGTGCAGGTGGGCGAGCCGGGGCAGGGCCAGGCGCGTGTGCGCCACACCGCGATCGGCGTCAATTTCATCGACACCTACCAGCGTTCCGGCCTCTACCCGATGCAGCTTCCCGCCACTGCGGGCAACGAGGGCGCGGGCGTGGTCGAAGCCGTCGGCCCGGGGGTCGCGCTGGTGAAGGCCGGCGACCGGGTGGCCTACACTGGCCAGGTCGGCTCCTACGCGGGGCAACGCCTGCTGCAGGCCGACCGGTTGGTGAAGATTCCCGAGGGCATCAGCGACGAGCAGGCCGCCTCGATGATGCTCAAGGGCATGACGGTGCAGTACCTGATCCACCGCACCTACGCGGTGAAGGCGGGCGACACGGTGCTGTGGCACGCGGCCGCGGGCGGCGTGGGCCTGATCGCCTGCCAGTGGCTCAAGGCGCTCGGCGCCACCGTCATCGGCACCGTGGGCTCGCAGGAGAAGGCGAAGCTCGCCAAGGCGCACGGCGCCGACCACGTCATCAACTACAGCACCGAGAACTTCGTCGAGCGCGTGAAAGCGATCACCGGCGGCAAGGGCGTGCCGGTGGTCTACGACTCGGTGGGCAAGAGCACCTGGGAAGGGTCGCTGGACTGCCTGCGCCCCTTGGGCATGTGGGTGACCTTCGGCAACGCCTCCGGGCCGGTGCCGCCGCTCAATACCGGCATCCTGGCGCAGAAGGGTTCGCTTTTCCTGACGCGTCCGACGCTGATGACCTACACGGCGTCGCGCGCGGACCTGGAGATGACCTCGAAATCGCTGTTCGACATCGTAAGATCGGGCAAGGTGAAGATCGAGATCACCGCGCGCTACAAGCTCGCGGACGCGGCCCAGGCGCACCGCGACCTCGAGGGGCGCAAGACCACCGGCTCGGTGATCCTGCTGCCGTAGGCTGGGCCCCGGCCCAGCATAACGGGCCCCGGCCCGGAAAAAGAAAACGCCGCCCGCGGGCGGCGTTTTCTTTCCTGGGCCGTTGGCCCAGGCTACAGCCGTTGGCCCAGGCTACAGTCGTGGGCCCAGGCTACAGTCGTGGGCCCAGGCTACTTGACGTTCAGCACCTTCATTGCCTTGGCCAGCGTGTCCACCGATTCCTGGTGCTTGCTGGCCTTGTGCAGCGCCTCGCCATCGGCGCGGAACTTCCTCACGTCGTTCATCTGCGAGGCGCTCAGCTTGGGATTCTTCGCCAGCGCTGCGTCGATCTTCTTCATGTCGGCGGGGCAGTGGAAGGCGAAAGCCGCCGTGCTGGCGCAGGCCAGGGCGGCGAGTAGGGCGAGTTGTTTCTTCAAGGGGTCCTCCTTGGTCTGGTTGGCGGGGCTAACTCGGCGGGACAGCTTATCATTCCGCCTGGGACGCAAACAGATGCCGCGAAAGCAATATTCCCCGTGCGGGCGACGCTGATCCACGGCAGGCTGGTCGAACTGGACGCCGGCTGGCTGCGGCGGCACTTCGCTGGCGCCGGCACGCCCGGCGAGACCCTGTACGGCGACCAGGGCGCCGACGCCGGGCGCGCCGCCGCGCGCCGGCCCGCCTCGGTGCTGGTGCCGATCGTCGAGCGCCCCGAGGAGCTGCGCGTGCTGTTCACGCGCCGCACCGCGCACCTGAAGGACCACTCCGGCCAGATCAGCTTTCCCGGCGGGCGCGCCGAGCCGCGCGACCTCTCGCCCCAGGCCACCGCGCTGCGCGAGGCCGAGGAGGAGATCGGCCTCGACCCGCGTCGCGTGGAGGTCCTGGGCACGCTCTCCGACTATCACACGCGCACCGACTTTCGCATCACGCCGGTGGTGGGCCTGGTGGCGGCGCCCTTCGATCTGCGCCTGGCCGCGCACGAGGTGGACGAGGTGTTCGAGGTGCCGCTGTCGTTCCTGCTCGACCCGGCCAACCACCAGCGCCACTCGCGCGAGTTCCAGGGGCGCGACGTGCACTACTTCGCAATCCCCTGGCGCGAGTATTACATCTGGGGGGCGACGGCCGGCATGCTGGTGAACCTGTACCGCTTCCTCGCGCAGCCGCGCGGCGCCGCATGAGCGTCCTCGCCATCGTCGCGGCGCTGATCCTGGAACAGTGGCGGCCGCTCGGGGAGCGCAAGGCCTACTTCGCGGTGCTGGCGCGCTGGGCCAACCGGCTGGAGCGCTCGTTCAACGCCGGCGAGGCGCGCCACGGCAGCATCGCCTGGCTGGTGGCGGTGCTGCCGGTGCTCGCCGCTGCGCTCGCCATCCACTACGCGCTGCTCTGGGTCAACCCGCTGCTGGCGCTGTTGTTCAATGTCGGCGCGCTCTACCTCACGCTGGGCTTTCGCCAGTTCAGCCATCACTTCACCGACCTGCAGCTGGCGATCCGCGCCGGCGAGATGGACCGCGCGCGCGAGCTGATCGGCGCCTGGCGCGGCGAGCCGGCGCAACACCGCAGCCGCGAGGAAGTGATCCGCCTCGCCATCGAGGAGGCGCTGGTCGCGTCGCACCGTCACGTGTTCGGCGTGCTGTTCTGGTTCATGCTGCTGCCCGGCCCGAGCGGCGCCATCCTGTATCGCCTCGCGCTGTACCTGCGGCGGCGCTGGCATGGCCTGGGCGCATTCGGCGCGTTTGCCGACCGGGTATACCGCGTGCTGGAATGGCCCGCCGTGCGGCTCACCGCCGTGTCCTTCGCGGTGGTGGGCGACTTCGAGGACGCCGTCTACTGCTGGCGCACGCAGGCGCGCAGCTGGAGCGACCCGGACGCCGGCGTGGTGCTCGCCGCCGGGGCCGGCGCGATGGGCGTGCGCCTGGGCATGCCGCTCACCGCGATCGACGGCGTCGAGGTGCGCCCGGAGCTGGGCCTGGGCGAGAGCGCCGACAGCCCTTTCCTCGACAGCGTGGTAGGGCTGCTGTGGCGCGCGCTGGTGGTGTGGGTGTTCGTGCTGGTAATACTGAGCCTGGCGCGGGCCTTCTAGCGGCCGCAGCGCCAGCATTGCGTGAACTGCGGCTCGAGCTGCTCGCCGCAGGCGGGACAGTTCCAGGCAGGGCCGGTGACCGGCCTGCCCTCGCGCAGCAGCCTTTCGGCGCGCTGCGCGTCGCCTTCGTCCATCACCCAGACTTCCGCCTGGCACTCCGCCGGCGGCAATTCGCCCATGGCGGAGGCGAGCCTTTCGTTCCTCACCTCGGCGCGGATGCCTTCGGACTCGAGCAGGTTCCTCGCGTGGTGCACCGCGACGAGGTCGAAAGAGCTGTAGACGCGCCGCACGGGGGTCGCGCGTCACAAGTCGAACAGCGCGTCGCACTTCGCGGCGCAGATGAAATCGTTCTCCGACAGCCCGCCCACCGCGTGCGTCCAGTAGGTGACGCGGCACTGGTTGTAGCCGACGGCGAGGTCGGGGTGATGGTCCTCGCGGTGCGAGATCCAGGCCAGCGCGTTCACGAACGCCATGGTGTGGTGGTAGTTGCCGAAGGGGTACACCTTCACCAGCTTGCCGTCTTCCAGCAGCCAGCCCTTGAGCTGCTTCAGCGTGTCGCGCGCAGCTTGCGCGCTGTAGGGCGGCACGCCTCCCTCGCAGGGCTTGCACTTCTTCTTGACGAGCGTCTCCATGGCGCCTCCTAGGTGCCGGCCTGCAGGCGCGCGATGCGCGTGGCGGCGGGCGGGTGGGAATCGTAGAACGCGGAGTGCAGCGGGTCGGGGGTGAGCGTGGCGGCGTTGTCCTGGTAGAGCTTGACCAGGGCGCGCACCAGCTCGGCGGCGCTGGCATGCGCCGCGGCGTAGGAGTCGGCCTCGAATTCGTGCCTGCGCGAATAAAGGCTGGTGAGCGGCTGCAGGAGGAAGGTGAACGCCGGCATCACCAGCACGAACAGCAGCAGTCCCGGGGCTGCGCCCGGGGCGCCCGCGTTCAGGCCGTCGTAGAACCAGGGTTCGTCGATCAGCCGGCCCAGCACCCAGAGCAGCGCGAGGGACAGCGCGAACATGACCGCGACCCGTTTCCAGACGTGGTGCCGGCGATAGTGGCCGAGCTCGTGCGCCAGCACCGCTTCGACCTCGCCGGGCGCCAGGCGCGAGAGCAGGGTGTCGAAGAACACGATGCGCTTGGCGGCGCCGAAGCCGGTGAAGTAGGCGTTGCCGTGCGCCGAGCGCTTCGAGCCGTCCATCACGTACAGGCCCTTCGACCTGAAGCCGCAGCGCGCGAGCAGCGCCTCGATGCGCCCGGCAAGCGCGGGATCGGCCAGCGGCGTGAACTTGTTGAACAGCGGCGCGATGAACGCCGGGTAGATCAACAGGATCAGCAGGTTGAAGCCGATCCACACCACCCAGACGGTCAGCCACCATTGTTCGCCCATGCGCTGCATCATCCACAGCACCAGCAGGAGCAGCGGCAGGCCGAGCGCGGCGCCGAGCAGCGCGTGCTTGGCGAGGTCGGCGAGGAACAGGGCCGGCGTCATGCGGTTGAAGCCGAAGCGCGCCTCGACCACGAAGGTGCGGTAGATCGAGCCGGGCAGCTCTATCGCGCCAAGCAGCAGCACCACGCTCGCCACCAGCGCCGTGCCATGCCACAGGCCACCCGGCTCGAGCACGGCGGCCCATTGCTCCGAGATCCAGCGCAGCAGCCCGCCCAGCGTGAGCGCGAGCAGCGCAGCCGTGCCGATGAGCAGGTCCACCATGCCAAGGCGCGCCTTGGCGACCGTGTAGTCGGCCGCTTTCTGGTGGGCGGAAAGCGGCATCACGTCGGCGAAGCCCGGCGGCACCGCGTCGCGATGCGCGCGCACGTGCGCAATCTGGCGCAGCGCGAGCCAGAGCCGCGTCAGCGTCGCGGCGGCGAGCGCCGCGAGGAACAGCCAGGTAAAGGCATTGATCACGCCATGAGAGAATACGTCATGCCTGCGGACCAGAACAACCTGATCTGGATCGACATGGAGATGACGGGCCTCACGCCCGACTCCGACCGCATCATCGAAATCGCGATTCTGGTCACCGACCCGCAGCTCAATGTCCTTGCCGAAGGCCCGGTGCTGGTCGCGCACCAGCCGGATGAAGTGCTCGCGGCGATGGATTCATGGAATAGGGGCGTGCACGGCAAGTCCGGGCTGGTCGACAAGGTGAAAGCCTCGCGCCTGGACGAGGCGGCGGTGGAGGCGAGGATGCTGGAGTTCCTCGCGCCTCACGTGCCCGCCGGCGCGTCGCCGATGTGCGGCAACTCGATCTGCCAGGACCGGCGCTTCCTCGCGCGCTGGATGCCGCGGCTGGAGGCCTACTTCCACTACCGCAACCTGGACGTCTCCTCGCTGAAGGAGCTGGTCAAGCGCTGGAAACCCGAAGTGGCGAAGGGCCTGAAGAAGGAGGGCAAGCACGAAGCGCTCGCCGACATCCTCGATTCGATCGAGGAGCTGAAGTACTACCGCAGGACGGTGATGACCATCTGACTCACAGCTGGAGCACCTTGCCCGGGTTGAGCAGGTTTCCCGGGTCGAAGGTGCGCTTGATGTCCTTCATCAGCTCCACCGCCTCGCCCAGCTCCTCCACCAGGTAGGGCTGCTTGCCGATGCCGATGCCGTGCTCGCCGGTGCAGGTGCCTTCCATGGCGAGCGCGCGCCTCACCAGGCGCAGGTTGAGCGCCTTGGCCTCCTCCAGGTCGGACTTGCTCGCCGGATCGATCAGGATGACGAGATGGAAGTTGCCGTCGCCGACGTGGCCGAACAGCGGCACCGGCATCGAGGCCCGCTCGATGTCCTTGGTGGTCTCGACGATGCATTCGGCCAGTCGCGAGATCGGCACGCAAACGTCGGTGGAGAGGGCGCGCGAGCCGGGCTTGAGCTGCAGGCAGGCGAAATAGGCGTGGTGGCGCGCCTCCCACAGCTTGGTGCGCTCCTCGGGTTTGGTGGCCCACTGGAAATCCAGCCCGCCGTTCTCGCGCGCGATCTCCTGCACCATCTCGGCCTGCTCGACGACGCTGGCCTCGGTGCCGTGGAACTCCAGCAGCAGCGTGGGCATCTCGCGGTGGCTGGTTTTGTTGTGGCGGTTGAGCGCCGCCATGGTGGTCGCGCACAGCAATTCGCTTCTCGCGATCGGGATGCCCGATTGCAGCGTCTGGATCACGGTGTCGGCGGCGCCCTTGACGGTGGCGAACGCGCACACCGCCGCCGACATGGCCGCCTGCACCGGGTGCAGCTTCACCGTCACCTCGGTGATGATGCCGAGCGTGCCTTCCGAGCCCACGAACAGGCGCGTCAGGTCGTAGCCCGCAGAGGACTTCTTCGCGCGGCGCGAGGTCTGGATCACGCGGCCGTCGGCCATCACCACCTTGAGCGACAGCACGTTCTCGCGCATGGTGCCGTAGCGCACGGCGTTGGTGCCCGACGCCCGTGTTGCGGCCATGCCGCCCAGCGTCGCGTCCGCGCCCGGGTCGATGGCGAAGAACAGGCCCGTGTGCTTGATGTACTCGTTCAGTTGCTTTCGGGTCACCCCGGCCTGCACCACGGCGTCGAGGTCCTCCTCGTGCACCGTGAGCACCTTGTTCATCTGGCTCATGTCGATGCACACGCCGCCGCGGATGGCGAGGATGTGGCCCTCGAGCGAGGTGCCCACGCCGTAGGGGATCATCGGCACGCGGTGGCGGCTGCAGATGCGGACGATGTCGCACACTTCCTCGGTGGAATGCGGGAACACCACCGCGTCGGGCGGGGCGTAGGGGAAGCAGGATTCGTCCTTGCCGTGGTGCTCGCGGATGCCTGCCGACGTGCTCACCCGGTCCCCGAGCAGCGTCCGCAGTTCGCCTGCCACGCTCGGGTCGAATTCGCGCGCCTTGTTCATCGAATCATTGTAGCTTTATTTCGCCCTCGAACGGCACCTTCACCCCGAGCGCCGGGATCTCCAGCGTGACCCGCGCGCCGAGGGTCTCGCTGCCCTTGAGTTTCGCGGCGGCCAGCGCCTGCTGCACCGCCTGCTCGATCTCGCGTTGCGAGTTGACGCCCACCATTTTCAGGAACTTGCGGATGCTGAGGTTGAAGGTTTCCTGGTCCATGCGCTAACTCCTTTTCTGCAGAATGTCGTCGGCAAGCTGCTTGCCCAGCTCGACGCCCCACTGGTCGAAACTGTTCACGTTCCAGATCACGCCCTGGGTGAACACCTTGTGTTCGTAGGCGGCGAGCAGCCGCCCGAGGTTGCGCGCGTCGAGCTTGTCCAGCCGCAGCGTGCTCGAGGGCCGGTTGCCGGGGAGGCGCCGGTGCGGCGGCAGCGCGACGTCCGTGGTGCCGAAGGCGAGCGCGCGGGACTGGGCTTCGGCGTTGGCGTCGAGTTCCGCGCTCACCCCCGCGACGATGAAATCGACCGGCACCGTCGCGGTGCCCTGGTGCAGGAGCTGGTGGAAGGAATGCTGGCTCACCGTGCCTTCGCCGCCCCACAGCACCGGCACGGTGGCGTATTGCACGGCGCGCCCCTCGCGGTCCACGCGCTTGCCGTTGGATTCCATCTCCAGCTGCTGCAGGTAGGCCGGCAGCAGGCGCAGCGCGTGCGCGTAGGGGAGCACGCAGTGCGTGGCCGCGCCGAGGAAGTTCACGTTCCACACGCCGATCAGGGCGAGCAGCGCCGGCACGTTCTGCTCCAGCGGCGCCTCGTAGAAATGCCGGTCCAGGTCGTTGGCGCCGGCGAGCAGCTCGTCGAACACCTGCCAGCCGAGCGCGGCGAGCGCGCTGAAGCCCGCCGCGGACCACAGCGAAGTGCGCCCGCCGACCCAGTCCCACATCGGCAGCACCTCGCTCGCGCCGAAGGCGCGCGCGGCCGCTTCGTTCGCCGTCACCGCGTAAAGGCGCCCGCGCCCGCCGAGCCAGGCCTTCGCGGCGCGCGCGTTGATGAGCGTCTCCTGCGTGGTGAAGCTCTTCGACACGGCGACGACCAGGGTGGACGCCGGCTCGGCGCCCTCGAGCGCGCGCGCGAGGTCGAGCGGGTCGAGGTTCGCGGCGAAGCGCACTTGCAGTGCGCTCTTGCCGCCCAGCGCGTCCACCACCAGCCGCGGGCCGAGGTCCGAGCCGCCGGTGCCCAGGTGCACGATGCGGCGGATGCCCCCGAGGCCCTGCGCCAGTTCGCGCATGCGCGCGAGCGCCTGCTTCACTTCCGCGGGCGCGGCGTCGCGCGCGCGCAGCGCGGTGTGGCGCGCGGCGCGGCCTTCGGTGGCGTTCACCGGCTCGCCGGCGTAGAGCGCGCGCCGCCAGTCGGCGAAGCCGCGCTCGGCGGCGAGCCGCTCGAGCAGCCGCAGGCCGAGCGCGCCGATGCGCTGGCGCGAGTAGTCCAGCTCCAGCCCCGGCGCGCGCGCCACGAAGTGCGCGCCGCGCCGCGGGTCGCCGGCGAAAAGCTCGGCCAGCCGCGCCTCGCGCCACGCCTCGGCGTGCGCGGCGAGATTCGGCCAGGCGGGGCATTCGGTCGGCGGGACCGTGGGCAGGCCGTTCATTTCGTCTCCAGCCGGTACAGCCGGTAGCGCTCGGCCTTGTCGCCGGGGCGGCCGACGTCGGCGATTTTGGCCCACGCGGCACTCGGTCCGTCGCGCTCGTCGCGCGGGTTGCCCTGCACCAGCAGCAGGCGGCAGGCATCGGGCCGGGCGCGATCCAGCGGCACGGTGAGCAGGCCGGCGTGGTAGCTGAACGCCGCGCGCTGCGTCACGCCGAGGTTCTGCCCGGAGATGCACCCGGCATCCGCCGCAACCTTCGAGCGCAGCTGCAGCGCGACGTTGCGGTAGCTCTTCTGGTAGTCGGCCCAGGGCATCAGCAGCGCGGCGAAGGTGCCCCACAGCAGCGCCACGCCGGCGGCCCAGCGCGTCACGCCGCGCATCGGGGAGGGCGCGGTGAAGAACGCGATGTACAGCCAGCCCAGCGTCAGCGCAAGACCGAGGGCGAAGCCCGCCACGGCGAACTGCGCCTCGAATCCCGGCGCGCTCTTGATCAAGTTGTGATGCATCTTGGACGGCACGCCGGTCATCAGGGCGATGTAGCCCAGCCAGATCAGCGCGGCGAAGAAGGTGAAGGTCATCGCGCCGAACCAGTCGAGCGCAGCGGCGGCGCCGCGGCGCAGCAGCGCCGTGCCTTCCGCGCCGAGCAGCGCGAGCGGCGCAAGCAGCGCGATGGCGTTGACCTCCTGCGGCGGCCCGGCGAGGGCGATGCCGGCGAAAGTCAGGGCGAACGCCAACGCCGGCACGAACAGGCGAGGCTCCAGCAAATGGCTGCGAAGCGCCCACAGCGCCCAGGCGGCAAGCGGCCAGGCCGGCCAGGCGAACCAGGTCACGGTGACGAGGAAATAGCGCAGGTTGGGCCATAGATCGCCTTGCGTGTGCGTGGCGAGGTACCACCAGGGGCCGACGAGTGCAGGCGCGCGCTGCGCGAGCGCCAGCGGCCAGCTCGCGGCGACCAGCGCGGCCGCGCATCCGGATGCGACGAGGAATGCCAGCGCCTTGCCGTTGCGCAAGGGCGCGCACACCGCATGCGCGATGAGCACGGCGGCGGCGAGCGCGGCCGGCTCGATCCAGCTGCCGCCGAGCGCGGCCAGGCCCAGCGCGGCGCCGAAAGCGGCGCCCTTGAGCAGGGGCCGATGGTGCGCGCGCGGCAGCACGGCATAGGCGGCGCAGATCGCCGCCAGCCCGGCGAGGTCGGGGACGGCCTCGTGCGCGTGCACGATCAGGCCGATCGAGCCGATGAGCAACAATGGCGCGGCGGCGCCCGCGACGCGGTACAGGAAGACCAGTGCGAGCAGCAGGCACAGGCCGCTCGCCAGCCGCGCCGCGCTGTGGAAGGGGATCGCCCAGCCGAGCAGCTTGCCGAAGGCGAGCGCGATCCAGTGGTACAGCGGCGCGTCCTCGAGCCAGGGCTCGCCGGCGATGCGCGGCACCACCCAGTCGCCGCTGAGGTGCATCTGGTGCGCGATCTCGATGCCGAACGCGTCGAAGGATTTCCACAGGTCGTGCCCGGCGAGTCCCGGTGCGATGAAGGCCAGCGCGATCAGCGCCAGCACCGCGGGCGCGGGCGGCAGCGCAAGGCGGGGGATCATGCGCGCATTCTATGCGCGCGCGGGCGGGTTACTTCTTCGCCTTGGCGTAGCGGCGCTTGAACTTCTCCACGCGGCCGGCGGTGTCCACGATCTTCTGCTTGCCGGTGTAGAAGGAGTGCGACTCCGAGGACACCTCGACCTTGACCACCGGGTAGCTCAGTCCGTCGGTCCATTTCATGGTCTCGCGGCCCCTGGTGTCGATGGCAGAACGCGAGAGGAACGAGTGGTTCGAGCTGGTGTCGAGGAAGATCACCGGCTGGTAATCGGGGTGGCCTGTGGTTTTCATGGCGGAAGTGGCTTCGGAAAAGGCGCGAACTATACAGAAATCAGGAACTTAGGTCAATCGCGAAAAATCGGGGTCAGAGCCCGATTTCGCTTGCGAGACGAAATCGGGCTCTGACCCCGATTTATCCGCGGCGCATCGAGTCGAAGAATTCCGCGTTGTTCTTGGTGGCTTTGAGCTTGTCGATGAGGAATTCGGCGGCTTCGAGCTCGTCCATGGGGAACAGGAGCTTTCTCAGCACCCAGATCTTCTGCAGCAGTTCCTTGGGGATCAGCAGCTCCTCGCGGCGCGTGCCGGAGCGGTTGACGTTGATCGCCGGGTAGATGCGCTTCTCGTGCATGCGCCGGTCGAGGTGGATTTCCATGTTGCCGGTGCCCTTGAATTCCTCGTAGATCACGTCGTCCATGCGGCTGCCGGTGTCGATCAGCGCGGTGGCGATGATGGTGAGGGAGCCGCCTTCCTCGACGTTGCGCGCCGCGCCGAAGAAGCGCTTGGGTTTTTGCAGCGCGTTGGCGTCCACGCCGCCGGTGAGCACCTGGCCCGAGGCCGGCACCACGGTGTTGTAGGCGCGCGCGAGGCGCGTGATCGAAT
>JBGQFF010000018.1:0-30953 GCA_041496745.1 Gammaproteobacteria bacterium | reverse complement strand
GCGCCGATGAGGCGCTGGCCGAGGGCATCAAGGCGAGCGGCTTCGAGGTGCTGGTGGCGCCGACTTTCATGCGCAACGCCGACGACCGCCTCAAGCTCGCGCGCGCGGTGCTCGAGTTCGCGCGCGCCGTGCGCCTGCGCAGGGAAGTCGCCGCCGACGCCTGAGTGTCGGACGCTGGCACGCGCCATGCTTTGGCGTAGAGACATGCGACTCGGCAGCCTGCGGTGCCTCGGCCCGCACGGTTTCCATCGCATCGCCTACACCGAATGGGGCGTTGCCGGCGCGAAGCGTGTCGTGATATGCGCGCCGGGCCTCACGCGCAACGGCCGCGATTTCGATTTCCTCGCCCGGCGCCTGGCCGCGCACTGCCGCGTGATCTGCATGGATGTCGCCGGCCGCGGCGCCAGCGAATGGCTGCCGAACAAGGCTGACTACGGTTTCGACCTCTACCAGTCCGATGCCGCGGCGCTGATCGCGCGCGCCGCCGCGCCCGAGGTGGACTGGGTCGGCACCTCGATGGGCGGGATCATCGGCATTCTGCTCGCCTCCCAGCCCGGCAGCCCGATCCGCCGCCTGGTGCTGAACGACATCGGCGCGTTGATTCCGTGGAGCGCACTTTCCCGCCTGAAGGGCTTCGTGCGCCGGCACGAGCCTTTCGCCGACCTTGAGGCGGCCGAGCGCCACGTGCGCGAGGTCTGCGCCAGTTTTGGGCCGCTCAACGACGCGCAGTGGCGCCATCTCGCCGAGCACAGCGTGCAGCGGCAGGCGGACGGCCGCTACCGGCTGGCCTACGACCCTTCGATCGAAGCTTCGCTGTGGAACGGCGCCGACCTCGACATGCCGATCGGGCCGGGGCTGATGCGCGGCATCAACCTGTGGCGCAACTGGAACGCGATCCGCGCGCCCACCCTCATCCTGCGCGGCGCGGACTCCGACGTGCTGCCGCGCGACGTGGCGCTGGAGATGCAGAAGCACGGGCCGCAGGCGAACCTGGCCGAGTTCGCGGGCATCGGCCATGCCCCGGCGCTGATGTCCGAGGACCAGATCGCGGCGGTCGAGGCTTTCCTGCTGGCCTGATCAGCGCAGCAGTGCGTACTCGCCGCCCTTGTCGATGGCGCGGCGGTAGGCCGGGCGCGCGTGGATGCGCTCGAGAAACGCCATCAGCCGGGGACGCTTCGCGTCCAGCCCGCCGCGCACCCGCGCGGCCTCCAGCGGGAAGCTCATCTGCACATCCGCCGCGCTGAACTCCGCGCCGGCGAACCAGTCGCTGTTCGCCAGTTCGCCTTCCATGAAATCCAGGCTGCGATCGATGTTGGGCTGCACGAAGGTGCCCTTGGCGCGCCGCGCAATGGCGCGCGCGACCGGGCGCACGAAAAAGGGCATCGGCGCCTTCTCGATGCGGTCGAACACCAGCTTCATCAGCAGCGGCGGCATGGCCGAGCCCTCGGCGAAATGCATCCAGTAGGTGTAGCGCAGCCGCTCCGGCGTGCCTGCCGCCGGGATCAACCGGCCGTTGCCGTGGCGGCCTACCAGGTACTCGAGGATGGCGCCGGACTCGGCGAGCGTCACCTCGCCGTCCTGGATCACCGGCGACTTGCCGAGCGGATGCACCGCCCGCAGCGCGGGCGGCGCGAGCATGGTCTTCGCGTCGCGCTGGTAGCGCCTGACCTCGTAGGCGAGCCCCAGTTCCTCCAGCAGCCACAGCACCCGCTGCGAGCGGGAGTTGTTCAGGTGGTGCACGACGATCATGGCGCTCCTCAGCTCTGCAACTCGGGCAGGTCGCGGTACAGCTCCAGCGCCTCCGGGTTGGCGAGCGCGTCGGTGTTGGTCACCGGCATGCCGTGCACCACCGCTTTCACCGCCAGCTCGACCACCTTGTTGTTCTTGGTGCGCGGGATGTCCGGCACCTGCACGATCCTTGCCGGCACATGGCGCTTCGTGGTGTGCTCGCCGATCTGGCGGCGGATTTTCTCTTCCAGCACCGTGTCCAGCTGCAGGCCCTCGCGCAGTTTCACGAACAGCACCACGCGCGTGTCGGTGGGCTGCGCGGGCGGCCACAGCTGGCCGATGGCCACCGACTCCTCGACCTCGGGGATCTTCTCCACCTGGCCGTAGATCTCGGCGGTGCCGATGCGCACGCCGCCTGGATTGAGCGTCGCGTCCGAGCGGCCGTGGACGATCATGGTGCCGCGCTCAGTCAGCTCGCACCAGTCGCCGTGGCACCAGACGTTCGGGTACTTGGCGAAGTAGGCGGCGTGGTACTTCTCGTCGCCGCGGTCGTTCCAGAAGCCGAGCGGCATCGAGGGAAAGGGCCTGGTGCATACCAGCTCGCCCTTTTCGCCGACGATTGCGTTTCCCTCCGGGTCGAACACCTCCACCGCCAGGCCGAGCGAGCGGCATTGCAGCTCGCCGCGGTAGACGGGCAGGACGGCGTTGGCGTCGGCGAACGCGGCCATGATGTCGGTGCCGCCGGAGATCGAGGATAGGCACACGTCCGCCTTCACGTCGCGGTAGACGTAGTCGTAGCTCTCCGGCACCAGCGGCGAGCCGGTGGAGACGATCATGCGCAGCCCGGGCAGCGGGTGCGTCTCGCGCGGCTTGAGGCCCCGTTTGGCGATGGCGTCGATGAACTTGGCCGAGGTGCCGAAATGGCTGAAGCGCTCGCGCTGCGCGTAGTCGAAGAGAATCCGGCCGTCGCGCGCGAAGGGCGAGCCGTCATAGAGCATGACCGCCGCCTCGGCGCACAGCCCGGCGAACAGCAGGTTCCACATCACCCAGTTGCAGGTGGTGTAGTAGAAGAAATGGTCGCCGGGGCGCACGTCGAGCTGCAGCTTGTACATCTTGAGGCCGGCAAGCAGGGTCCCGCCGGCGCCGTGCACGATGCACTTGGGCTTGCCGGTGGTGCCCGAGGTGTAGAGGATGTACGCCGGGTGGTCGAAGGGCAGTTGCGCCCAGGCGATGTCGCCCGGCGTGTGCCTGCGCAGCCACTCCTCGAGCAGCACCGCGTTCGGGATGTCGGAGATGTCCGGCCGCGCGTCGAGGTAGGGCACCACCACCACCTTGCGCAGGCTGGGCAGCCGCTCGGCGATCTCGCGCACGCGCTCGAGCACGTCGTGCTGCTTGCCGTTGTAGAGGTAGCCGTCGGCGACGAACAGCACCTTGGGCTCGATCTGGCCGAAGCGGTCGATCACCCCGTCCACGCCGAAGTCCGGCGAGCATGAGGACCACACGATGCCCTGCGACAGGGCGGCGAGCGCGAACATCGCCGTTTCCGGCAGGTTGGGGATGAACGCCGCGGCGCGGTCTCCGGCACGCAAGCCGAGCTGCTGCAGCGCCTGCGCGGCGCGCGACACGTCGCTCGTCAGGTCGGAGTAGCTCACGCTGCGTTGCGGGCCGCGCTCGTCCCAGAATACCAGCGCGTCGCCGCGGTCGCCGCGGCGCAGCAGGTTCTCGGCGAAATTGAGCCGCGCCTCGGGGTACCAGTGCGCCCCCGGCATCTTGTCGCCGTCCACCAGCACCGTGCCGCCTTTGCGCGAGGCGCGTACGCCGCACCACTCCCACACCTCGTTCCAGAACAGCTCCGGGTTGTCCACCGTCCACTGGTAGAACTCCGGGTAGGTGTTGAGGTCGAGCTTGTGCTTGCGCACCGCGTGGCGCGCGAACTGGGTGAGCTGCGCCTGCTCGATCGCCTCCTCCGAGGGCACCCACATCGGTTTCATGCGCGGATTATCCCTCGGCCTTGGGCCGTTGCGAGGCACTGTATTGCGGGCGAGTCAGCGCCTCGGGCCGCAGCGCGTCCTCGAGCTGTGCGCGCGTCATCCAGCCCTTCTCCAGCACCAGGTCGGCGACGCGGCGCCCGCTGGCGAGCGCCTCCTGCGCCACCTCGCTCGCCCGCGCGTAACCGATGATCGGGTTGAGGGCAGTCACCAGCGCAGTGGAATCGTCCAGCAGCCGCCGTGCCCGCTCGCGGTTGGCGGTAATCCCCTTGACGCAGCGCTCGGCCAGCGTGCGGCAGCCCGCGGCCAGGTGCGCCAGGCTCTTGAACAGGCTGTGCGCGATGATCGGCTCGAAGGCGTTGAGCTGCAGCTGCCCCGCCTCGGCCGCCATGGTGACGGTGATGTCGTTGCCGATCGCCTCGAAGGCGATCTGGTTCACCACCTCCGGGATCACCGGATTCACCTTTCCCGGCATGATGGAAGAGCCCGCCTGCACCGCCGGCAGGTTGATTTCGCCGATGCCCGCCCTGGGCCCGGAGGAGAGCAGGCGCAGGTCATTGCAGGTCTTGGACAGCTTCACCGCGATCCTTTTCAGCACGCCCGAGAGCTGCACGAACGAGCCCGCGTCCTGCGTCGCCTCCACCAGGTTGGGCGAAAGGAGGAACTCGAACCCCGAGACTTCCGACAGGCGCTGGGTGGCGAGGGCCGCGTAGTCGGGATGGGCGTTGATGCCGGTGCCGATGGCAGTGGCGCCGAGGTTGATCTCGCGCACCAGCGCGGCGGCTTCCGCCAGCCGGCTTTCGTCCTCCCCCAGCATCACGGCGTAAGTGGAGAACTCCTGGCCGAGCGTCATCGGCACCGCGTCCTGCAGCTGCGTGCGCCCCACCTTCAGCACGTCGTTGAACTCCGCCGCCTTGCCTTCGAACGCGAGGCGCAGCGCGCGCATCTCCCCGGTCAGCCGCCGGATGCCGAATTGCAGCGCGAGCTTCACCGCCGTCGGATAGACGTCGTTGGTGCTCTGCGACATGTTGACGTGGTCGAGCGGGTGCAGGTGGCGGTATTCACCCTTGCCGTGGCCGAGGAACTCCAGCGCGCGGTTGCAGATCACCTCGTTGGCGTTCATGTTGGTCGAGGTGCCGGCGCCGCCCTGGATCACGTCCACCACGAATTCCTGCAGCAGCCTGCCCGCGCGCACCTCCTCGCAGGCGAGACGGATTGCCTGGGCGCGCTTCTCGTCCAGGAGGCCCAGCTCGTTGTTGGCCATCGCGGCCGCCTGCTTCACGCAGGCCAGGGAGACCACCAGGTCCGGATAGATGGAAATCGCAGTACCGGTGATCGGGAAATTCTCCAGCGCCCGCAGGGTGTGCACGCCGTAGTACGCGTGCGCCGGGATGTCGCGGTCGCCCAGCAGGTCGTGCTCCGTGCGCGTCTTGGCAGCCATCCTGGCCTCCGAAGGATGTCCGATTCTAGGCGCGTTGCTTGACACATCGCAGGCAGGATGCCGAGAATGGCCGCTCATTCACAGGAGATTCATCCCCATGACCCCCGTTCGCCTCGCCCTGGCGCTGCTCGCCTCGGCCACCCTCGCCGCCCCGGCCCTCGCCCAGGACGGCACGCTGAAGAAGATCAAGGACAGCGGCACCATCACCATCGGCCACCGCGACGCCTCGATCCCCTTCTCCTATTACGACGACAAGCAGCAGCCGGTGGGCTACGCCATGGACCTGTGCCACCGCATCGTGGACGCGGTCCGCGCCAATCTGAAGATGCCGAAGATCGACACCAAGTACCAGCTGGTCACCTCCGCCAACCGCATCCCGCTGATGGCGAACGGCACCATCGACCTGGAGTGCGGCTCGACCACCAACAACCTCGACCGGCAGAAGCAGGTGTGGTTCACCATCACGCACTTCGTCACTGCGAACCGCTATGTGGCGAAGAAATCCGCCAACCTGCGCACGCTGGAGGACCTCAAGGGCAAGACCGTGGTCTCCACCGCCGGCACCACCAACATCAAGCAGATCACGGAACTGAACGCGCAGAAAAACCTGGGCCTGAGCATCCTGTCGGCCAACGGTCACCCCGAGTCCTTCCTGATGGTCGAGACCGGCCGCGCCGCGGCGTTCGTCATGGACGACATCCTGCTCTACAGCCTGGTCGCCACTTCCAAGGCGCCCGGCGACTACGCCATCTCCGCCGACGCGCTGTCGGTCGAGCCCTACGGCATCATGGTGCGCAGGGACGACGTGGCGTTCAAGAAGGTGGTGGACGCGGCGATGGTCAACACCTACAAAAGCGGCGCGATCAACGGCATCTACAACAAGTGGTTCCTCAGCCCGGTGCCGCCCAAGGGCATCAACCTGAACGTGCCGATGGGCGCAGCCTTCAAGAAGGTGGTGGCCAACCCGACCGACTCGGGCGATCCCGCGGCCTACAAGTAGGCGCGTGAGCACACGGCAACGGGGAACTTCGGTTCCCCGTTTTTCTTTGCGGCGGGCATGAAGTACAACTGGAACTGGGGGATCCTCTTCGAACTGGAGCCCGGGGGCTCCGCCGTCTACCTCAATTACCTCCTGGTCGGCCTGGGCTGGACGCTCACCGTGGCGCTCGCCGCCTGGATCATCGCGCTTGTGCTCGGCGCGCTGATCGGCACGCTGCGCACCGCGCCCAACCGCTGGCTGTCGCGGCTGTGCACCGCCTACGTCGAGCTGTTCCGCAACATCCCGCTGCTGGTGCAGATGTTCCTGTGGTACTTCGTGCTGCCGGAACTCCTGCCCAGGGCGCAGGGCGACTGGATCAAGCAGCTGCCGCCGCCCTGGGGCTCCTGCCTCCCCGCCGTGCTGTGCCTTGCCCTCTACACCTCGGTGCGCGTCGCCGAGCAGGTGCGCGCCGGCATCCAGTCGCTGCCGCGCGGCCAGATGATGGCCGGCACGGCGATGGGCCTCACGCTGCCGCAGACCTACCGCACCGTCGTCTTGCCGATGACCTTCCGCATCATCCTGCCGCCGCTCACCTCGGAGTTCCTCAACTGCATCAAGAACTCCTCGGTGGCCCTGACCATCGGCGTGATGGAGCTCACCGCGCGCGCGCGCGCCATGCAGGAGTTCAGCTTCCAGGTGTTCGAGGCCTTCACCGCGGCGACGCTGATCTACCTGCTGACCAACATCCTGGTGGTGTTCGCCATGCGCGTGGTGGAGCGCAAGGTGCGCGTGCCCGGCTACATCAGCGCCGGCGGCGCGCCGCAGGCGGGACACTGACGATGTTCACCGGTTTCGATTTCGACGTCATCCAGCGCTCGTTCGTCTACCTGTTCCGGGACGGGATGACGTTCACGCTCACGCTCACCGCCATCGCCATGGCGGGCGGCATCGTCTTCGGCACGCTGCTGGCGATGATGCGGCTCTCCAGCTTCCGGCTGGTAGCGGCGGCGGCCGGCGCCTACGTCAACCTGATGCGCTCGCTGCCGCTGGTGCTGGTGATCTTCTGGTTCTATTTCCTGGTGCCCTGGATCGGCGGGTGGCTGATCGGCGCCGGCGGCACGGTCAAGGTCGGCGCCTTCCTCAGCGCGGCGATCACGTTCACCATGTTCGAGGCGGCCTACTACTGCGAGATCATGCGCGCCGGCATCCAGTCCATCTCGCGCGGCCAGGTGGCGGCGGGCCAGGCGCTCGGCCTGAACTACTGGCAGACCATGGGGCTGGTGGTGCTGCCGCAGGCCTTCCGCAACATGGTGCCGGTGCTGCTCACCCAGACCATCATCCTGTTCCAGGATACCTCCCTGGTGTACGTGATCTCGGTCACCGACTTCCTCGGCGCCGCTTCCAAGGTCGCCAACCGCGACGGCCGCCTGGTGGAGATGTACCTGTTCGCCGCCCTGGTGTACTTCATCGTCAGCTTCGCCGCCTCGCAGTACGTGCGCAGCCTGCAGTTGCGCATCGCCGTGATCCGCTAGGGGATTCCATGATCTCGCTCAAGAACGTCAGCAAGTGGTACGGCGGCTTCCAGGTGCTCGCCGAATGCTCCACCGAGGTCGCCAAAGGCGAGGTGGTGGTGGTCTGCGGGCCCTCCGGCAGCGGCAAGTCCACCCTCATCAAGTGCGTGAACGGCCTCGAGCCGTTCCAGAAGGGCGAGATCGTGGTGGACGGCATTGCGGTGGGCGACCCGCGCACCGACTTGCCCAAGCTGCGCGCGCGCGTGGGCATGGTGTTCCAGCATTTCGAGCTGTTCCCGCACATGAGCGTGCTGCGCAACCTGACGCTGGCGCAGGTCAAGGTGCTCGGCCGCAGCGAGGCGGAGGCGCTGGACAAGGGCCTCAAGCTGCTCGAGCGCGTGGACCTCGCGGCGCACAAGGACAAGTTTCCCGGCAACCTCTCCGGCGGCCAGCAGCAGCGCGTGGCGATCGCGCGCGCGCTGTGCATGGATCCCATCGCCATGCTCTTCGACGAACCCACGTCGGCGCTCGACCCGGAAATGATCAACGAAGTGCTCGACGTGATGGTGCAGCTCGCGCGCGAGGGCATGACCATGATGGTGGTCACCCACGAGATGGGATTCGCGCACAAGGTCGCGCACCGGGTAATCTTCATGGACGCGGGCAGGATCGTGGAGGACGCGCCCAAGGAGGAGTTCTTCGGCACCCCGCGCTCGGAACGCGCGCAATTGTTCCTGTCCAAGATCCTGCACCACTAGCAAGACCGAGGCCCTGCCTTGAAACGAATCCGCAACCGAAAAGGGTTAACATGCGCGCTTTTTCCCGCGCACAGCACATGACCAAGCCCGCCTACGACTGCTCGAAGTGCCCCGCCTACTGTTGCAGCTACCCGCAGATCGAGGTGTCGAAAGCGGACATTGCGCGCCTGGCACGGCATTTCGGCGTGAGCGAGGCGCTGGCCGAAGAGCGCTACACCAAGCTCGAGCGGGAAGACAAGGTGCGCATCCTGCGCCACCGCGAAGACGACCACTTCACCTCGGTGTGCATGTTCCTGGACCGCAAGACGCGCCAGTGCACGGTGTACCAGTCGCGGCCCTCCACCTGCCGCGGCTATCCCTACGGCTCGCGCTGCGGCTACTTCGAATTCCTCAAGTTCGAGCGCGAGCACCAGGACGACGAGAACTTCGTCGCCACCACTTAAGGTGGGCCAGGGCCCACCCTACCTCTTGCGTTCCAGCGCCTGCTCGCGGATGCCCGACAGGGTGCTGGTGGTGGTGATGGCGTCCGGGTCGATTCGGAGCTCGATCAGCGCCAGCTTGCCCGAGGCGCGCGCGCGCTCGAAAGCCGGCGCGAACTGATTGGTCGTCTCGACCAGCTCGCCGTGCCCGCCGAAGGCGCGCGCGTAGGCGGCGAAATCGGGGTTCTTCAGTTCGGTGCCCGAGATGCGCCCGGGGTATTCGCGCTCCTGGTGCATGCGGATGGTGCCGTACATGCCGTTGTTCACCACCAGCGCGATGATCGGCGCGCCGTACTGCGCGGCGGTCGCCAGTTCCTGTCCGTTCATCAGGAAATCGCCGTCACCCGTGACCGCTACGACGGTGCGCTCCGGCGCGGCAAGCTTCGCGGCCACCGCGGCAGGCAGTCCACAGCCCATCGAGCCGTTGGTCGAGCCCAGTTGCGTGCGGAACCCCTTGTAGCGGAAGAAACGGTGCACCCAGCCGGAGAAGTTGCCCGCGCCGCCGCAGATGATCGCATCTTCGGGCAGTTGGTCCGACAGCCACTTCACGATCTCCGCGTACTGCAGCTTTCCGGGGATCGGCTGCGGCTGGCTCCACGCCAGGTACTCCTCGCGCGCCAGCTTCGTGCGGCCCGCCCATTTCGCCCCGTCCAGCTTCACCTGCGCGAGCGACCCGACGAACTGCGCCATGCCGGCGTTGATGGGCAGCGCGGCGCGGTACACGCGCCCCAGCTCTTCCGCACCGCCGTGCACGTGGATCAGCGTCTGGCTCGGCACCGGCACGTGGAACAGCGTGTATCCGCCGGTGGTCATCTCGCCCAGGCGCGCGCCGATGGCGAGCACCACGTCCGCCTCGCGCACGCGCTGCGCGAGCTTCGGGTTGATGCCGATGCCGACGTCGCCCGCGAAGCTGGAGCTGCGGTTGTCGAGCAGGTCCTGGCAACGGAACGACGTGCCGGCCGGCAGTTGCGAGGCTTCGAGCCAGGCGCGCAGGCCGTCGCAGCTCGCGCGGTCCCAGCCGCCGCCGCCGAGGATGACGAAGGGCCGCTCGGCGCCCTGCAGCAGTTTCTGCAACTCGCGCATGTCCGCGGCAGAAGGCGCCGGGCGCACGGTCTTGTAGTGCGGCACGTCGGCCACCGCAGCTTGCGCGAACAGCATGTCTTCGGGCAGCGCGAGCAGCACCGGGCCGGGCCGACCCGCCATCGCCGTGTGGAAGGCGTGGCTGACGTACTCCGGGATGCGCTCGGTGCGGTCGATCTGCGCTACCCACTTGGTCATCGGGCCGTACATGCGCCGGTAGTCGATCTCCTGGAACGCCTCGCGCTCTGCGAAATCGCTTCCCACCTGCCCGACGAACACCACCATCGGCGTGGAGTCCTGGAAACCCGTGTGCACGCCGACGGCGCCATTGCTGGCCCCGGGGCCGCGCGTCACGAACAGGACTCCCGGCTGGCCGGTGAGTTTCCCGTAGGCCTCCGCCATGTAGGCGGCGCCGCCTTCCTGGCGGCAGATGACGAACTTCAGCTGCTCGCGCACGTCGTAGAAGCCGTCGAGCACCGGCAGGTAGCTTTCGCCCGGGACACCGAAGGCCATCTTCACGCCGTGGCCGACCAGCGCGTCGGCGAGGATGCGCCCGCCGTGGCGCGTGCGCAGGTCGGGTTTCATGCGGCGACCTTCTCCAAGGCGGCGCGCAGCCGCGCGCAGCATTCCGCCACCGCCGCGTTCGCGGTATCCAGCACGCCGCCGAACAGGATGAAGCCGTGCACCATGTCGGGGTATTCGCGGTACGCGACTTCCACGCCCTCCTTTGCCAGCCGCTCGGCGTAGGCGCGGCCTTCGTCGAGCAGCGGGTCGTAGCCCGCCGTGATCACGTAGGCGGGCGGCAGGCCCACCAGGCTCTTCGCGAGCAGGGGCGAGGCGCGCCAGTCGAGGAAGTCCGCTTTGCGCGGCAGGTACTGGGCCTGGAAGTAATCCATGGCCTTCTTCGTCAGCAGGTAGCCCTCACCGTTCCTCGTCACCGAAGGATGCTCGCCGCGCTGGTCGGTGCCCGGGTAGATGAGCATCTGGAACGCGATCTCCGGGCCGCCGTGGTCGCGCGCATGCAGCGCCGCCACCGTGGCGAGATTGCCGCCCGCGCTGTCGCCGCCGACGGCCACCCGCTGGTGGCGCCCGGCGACGAACTTTACCGCCGCGATGCAGTCCTCGACCGCCGCCGGAAACGCGTGCTCCGGCGCGAGCCGGTAATCCACCGAATACACAGCGCAGCGCGCGCCGTTGGCGAGCTCGCGGCACAGCACATCGTGCGTGTCGAGGTCGCCGATCACCCAGCCGCCGCCGTGGATGTAGACCAGCGCGGGAAGCTGTTCTTCCCGTTTGGCGCCTAGCGGCCGGTAGCAGCGCAGCGCCACCGGCCCGGGGGCGAGGATCAGGCGCGCCTCGGCGACTTCGGGTGCTTTCGGCGCGAGCACGCTGCGCGTGTCGCGGTAGACGCGCCGCGCGATGTGCGCGGGCACCTCGTAGTAGGGCGGCAGCGGCGATTTCGCCGCGCGCTCGAGCAGCTGCGCCACTTGCGGGTGCAAGCTCACTTGACGGCAGCCAGCATCTTCTTCAGGCGCTCGACGAAGAACGGCGCGCACTTGTGGATCTTCGTCTCCTGCGTCACGATCAGCGCGCGGATCCTCGGCACGTAGGCCTGCCACTCGGGGTCAGCCTGCATCGCCGCGCGCATCTTCTCGCGTTGCAGCAGGTCATCGTAAGCCCACATGTGCGTCACGAGGTTCTGCATGCCCACTTCGGTGACGTAGTAGCCCACCAGGTTCGGCAGGTGCTTGAGCTGTATCTTCATGCCGGCTTGTTCGTAGTGCTTGAAATACTCCGGCGCCTTGCCGACCTGCAACAGGTACATGCGTTCTTCGACGTACATGGGGATCCTCCCTAGGGTCGTTGGATTATAGTATCCGGCCCATGGACGACATCAATACGCTGCGCCGCATCCTTTCGCAGAACCGCGTCATCGCCGTCGTCGGGCTGTCGGCGGACTGGTTCCGGCCGAGTTACTTCGCCGCCAAGTACCTGCAGGAGCACGGCTACACGGTGATCCCGGTCAACCCGCGCTATCCCGAGGTGCTGGGGCACAAGTGCTACAAGTCCCTGCGCGACATCCCCGTCAAGGTGGATATGGTGGATTGCTTCCGCAAGACCGAGGACATCATGCCGGTCTGCGAGGACGCGATTGCCATCGGCGCCAAGGTGCTGTGGCAGCAGCTCGGCGTGAAGAACGAGGCCGCGGCCGCCACGGCGCGCGCCGCCGGGCTGGACGCGGTGATGGACCGCTGCGTGAAAATCGAGCATGGGCGCCTGTTCGGCGGCCTGAACTGGCTCGGGGTCAACACCAAGGTCATCTCGGCCAAACGTCCGCGCTGGCTCGCGTACTGAAACGGCACGCCAGGCATCTGTTTTTTCGATAGATTGTTCCTGCGCGGGACTAGCGCGCGGCTGCACGGCCCGCTATCCTAGCGTCCATGCCCAAACCGATACGCATCTTCGAAGCGCGCTTCGGCCGCGTGGTGCTGGCCGACGCCTCCGCGCCCGGGGAGCCGCAGGTCCTCGCCGAGCCGCTGATCCTGCTCAAGCACGACGGCGCCGACAGCATGTTCTCCATCGGCAGCGCCCCGCTGCCGCTCACGCGCGAGGACGCGCTGTTCGCCAACCGCGCCGAGTCCACGCAGTATCTGGGCAGCGCCAATGGCGCGCCGGCGCGCGTGATCGCGTTCCACCCCTCTTGCGCCTGGCTGCAGGCGAGCTTCCCGGCGGCCTTCGAGGACGTCGGCGGCAGCATGTTCCCGCGTTCGCGCGAAACGATCGCGCCGCGCATCCGGCAGCTCGCCGATGCGCTGGCGATCGAGGCCCTGAACGACCAGTTCCTGTCGCCCGAGCGCCTGGAATTCATGCTGCAGGAGCTGATGCTGTCGGTGGTGGAGACCTACGTGGCGCGGCGCCGCGCGGGGGCGTCGTTGTGGCGCGGCTCGCGTTTCGCCGACACCCGCATCCGCAAGGCGCTGGCGCTGCTGCGCGCCCGGCCCAACAAGGACGTCAACATCGACGAGCTGGCGAGCCAGGTCGGGCTGTCGCGCTCGCGCTTCTATGACCTGTTCCAGGTCTGCACCGGGCGCTCGCCGCGGTCCTACCTCGACATGCTGTGCGTGGAAAGCGCTATTTCCAAGCTCTCCACCGGCCGCACCCGGATCGCCGACGTGTCGGCCGAGCTGGGGTTTTCGGCGCAGAGCAATTTCACCCGCTTTTTCCTCAACCAGGTCGGCATTTCCCCCTCGGGGTACCGGCGCGCCGCGTCGCGCACCGAGCCCGAGTCCGAGCCGGACGCCGGCCCGGCGCCCGCGTCCCGCAGCTAGCCCGCCCGCGGGCTCGGGTGCAGTGCCCGCCTTGCTGCGCGCAGTCCGGGCCGACATCACGACCCTCTCGGTCGACGCGATCGTCAACGCCGCGAACGCTTCACTCCTCGGCGGCGGTGGCGTGGACGGTGCAATTCACCGTGCCGCCGGCCCCGAACTGCTGGAGGCGTGCCGCCTCCTCGGCGGCTGCGATACCGGCGACGCCAAACTCACCATGGGCTACCGCCTGCCCGCCAGGTTCGTCATCCACACCGTCGGCCCGGTCTGGCACGGCGGCATCCAAGGAGAGCCGCAACTGCTGGCTTCCTGCTATCGCAGCTCACTTGAGCTCGCCGCTGCGAACGGCATCCAGACTCTCGCATTCCCGAGCATCAGCACGGGCGTCTACGACTATCCGATCGAGCTCGCGGCGAGAGTCGCCGTAACCACCGTCCGTGCCGTAGTGCCGGAGCTTGCAGACATACGCGAGGTGCTGTTTTGTTGCTTCTCGCAAGGCGACCTGCAGGTCTATGAAAAGCTGCTCACGCTCATGGAGCGCGCCTGAGCGCGATAGACTCACTGCCTCACGCGCGGCTGCGCGCTGTGACAGCGAGACAACGATGACACCGCGAATCTGGATTTTCTGTGCCGCACTCGCGCTGGCGGGCTGCGCTTCGGTGCCCGCTGAGCAGGCGAGGAAGGAACTCCTGCCCACCGGCAAGCTGCGCGTCGGCATCGGCGTCGGCGCATCGCCTTCCGCTTTCTGGGCGGTGAAAGACCCCGCCACCGGACAGCCGCGCGGCGTCACCGTGGACCTCGCGAAGGCGCTCGCGCAGAAGCTCGACGCCCCGCTGCAACTCGTCGTCTACCCCAACTCCGGTGAAGTGGTCGCGGCCGGGCCGAAAGGCGAATGGGACGTGGCCTTCATGCCCGAGGATGCGGTGCGCAGAACGATCGTCGATTTCGGCCCTGTCTACTACCTCTCCACCAGCACCTTCCTCGCGCGCGGCGGCTCGGGCATCCAGACGCTCGCCGACGTGGACCGCCCGGGCGTGCGCGCCGCGGGCATCGCCAACACCACCACCGCGCGCACCGCGATGAACACGTTGAAGAACACGAAGCTGATGAGCTTCCGCACGGTGGACGAAGTGATGGCGAAGATGAAGGCAGGGGAAATCGACGCCATCGCCCTGGGCCGCGAATCGCTGCAGGGCCTCGCGCCGCAGATCCCGGGCTCGAAGATCCTCGACGGCTACTTTCACGCCGCCGGCACCGCGATCGCGGTGCCCAAGAGCAGGCCCGCGGCGCTCGCCTACGCCACCGCGTTCATCGAGGGAGCGAAACGGGACGGCACGGTGCGCAAGGCACTGGATAATGCCGGCTTGAAGAACGCGCCGGTCGCGCCCCCGGCGAAATAGGGAGAACCCATGCAGCACGTCCGCTTCGGCCCCACGGGCCTGCACGTCTCGCGCCTGTGCCTGGGCACCATGACCTTCGGCCTGCAATGCGACGAGAAGACTTCCTTCGCCATCCTCGACGCCGCGGCGGAACAGGGCATCACGTTCCTCGACACCGCCGACGTGTATCCGCTGGGCGGCGGCACCGACATCGCCGGGCGCACGGAGGAGATCGTCGGCAAGTGGCTCCAGGGCAAGCGCGAGAAGTTCATCCTCGCCACCAAGTGCAGCGGCAAGATGGGCAGCGCGCCCTGGCAGCAAGGCACCTCGCGCAAGCACGTGATGCACGCGATCGACGCGTCGCTGAAACGCCTGGGCACCGACTACGTGGACCTGTACCAGGTGCACCACTTCGACGCCGTGACCCCGGTGGACGAGACGGTCGAAGCCTTCGACGCAGTGGTCAGGAGCGGCAAGGCGCGGTACGTCGGCGTGTCCAACTACCACGCTCACCGGGTGGCGCGGTCCCTCGGCCGCAGCGAGGCGCTCGGCCTGACGAAACTGGTCTCAGTGCAGCCGCGCTACAACCTGCTGTTCCGCCAGATCGAGCGCGAACTGCTGCCGTTGTGCGAGGAAGAGAAGCTCGCGGTGATCCCCTACAACCCGCTCGCCGGCGGGCTGCTCTCCGGCAAGCACCAGCGCGCAGCCCCTCCGCCGGAGGGCACGCGCTTCACGCTGGGCAACGCCGCGAAGACCTACACCGAGCGCTACTGGCAGGAGCGCGAGTTCGCCACCGTGGATGAGTTCGTCGGCCTCGCAAGAGCGGCGGGCATCGAGCCCACGACGCTGGCGGTGGCCTGGGTGCTCGCGCACCCCGCGGTCACCGCGCCGCTCATCGGCGCGAGCCGTCCCGAGCAGCTGCACGCGAGCATCGCCGCCGCCGAGTACCGCCTCGACCCGAAGCTCAAGCAGACCCTCGACCAGTTGAGCCACGATTACCGCATGGGCGACGCGGCGCGCTGAGCCGTTAGAATCCGCGCATGGCCGACCGCAAGTTCGGGTTCGAGACGCTGTCGCTGCACGCCGGCCAGATCCCGGACCCCGCCACCGGGGCGCGCGCCGCGCCGATCTACCAGACCACGTCCTTCGTCTTCGACTCGGCGGACCACGCCGCGAGCCTCTTTAACCTGCAGACCTTCGGCAATGTCTACTCGCGGATCTCCAATCCCACGGTGGCGGTGTTCGAGGAGCGCATGGCGGCGCTGGAAGGCGGGCGCGCGGCGCTCGGCTGCGCCACTGGGCAGTCGGCGGAAGCCACCGCCATCCTTACCTTGTGCAAGGCCGGCGATCACATAGTGTCGGCCTCGACGCTCTACGGCGGCACCTACACCCTGCTCGGCGTCAACCTGAAGAAACTGGGCATCGATACCACGTTCGTGCACCCAGACGATCCCGAGAACTTCAACAAAGCGCTCAAAGCCAACACGAAGCTGCTCTACGCCGAGACGCTCGGCAACCCGCTGATCAACATCGTGGACATCGAGGCGGTGGCGAAGATCGCCAGGCAAGCCGGCGTGCCATTCCTTGTGGACAACACCGTGCCCTCGCCGTACCTGTGCCGCCCGATCGAATTCGGCGCCGACCTGGTGGTGCACTCGGCGACCAAGTACATCGGCGGCCACGGCACCACCATGGGCGGCGTGATCGTCGAGTCGGGCAAGTTTCCCTGGGGCAACGGCAAGTTTCCCGAGTTCACCACGCCCTCGCCCGGCTACCACGGCGTCATCTTCCACGAAACGTTCGGCGACTTCGGCTTCACCATGAAGGCGCGCATGGAGATCATGCGCACTTTCGGGCCCACGCTCTCGCCGATGAGCGCCTGGCTCCTGCTGCAGGGCCTGGAGACGCTCGCGGTGAGGATGGACCGGCATTGCGCGAATGCGCTTGCCGTGGCGAAGTACCTGCAGGGCCATAAGCAGGTGGCCTGGGTGAACTACCCGGGGCTGCCGGACAACAAGTACCACGGGCTCGCGCAGAAGTACCTGCCGAAGGGCGCCTCGGGCCTCTTGAACTTCGGCGTGAAGGGCGGCGCAAAAGCCGGCGTGCGCTTCATCGAGGCGGCGCAGTTCATGAGCCACCTCGCCAACATCGGTGACGCGAAGACGCTCATCATCCACCCGGCTTCCACCACGCACCGGCAGATGACGGACGAGGAGCAATTGAAGGCGGGCGTCACCCCCGACATGGTCCGCATGTCGGTGGGCATCGAATCGCTCGACGACATCCTGTGGGACATCGACCAAGCCCTCACTGAAGCGGGGAAAGCATGATCAGCTACCAGATCATCGAGCACGGCAAGCCACTGCAGAAGGTGATGCAAGAAACGCCGAAACCCACCGGCACCGAAGTGCTGGTGAGAATCACGCGCTCGGGCGTGTGCCACTCCGACGTGCACATCTGGGACGGCTACTTCGACTGGGGCGGAGGCAAGCGCTTCTACGTGAAGGATCGCGGCTGCATCCCGCCCTTCACCCTGGGCCACGAGCCATTCGGGATCGTCGCCGCGGTGGGCCCGCGTGCGAAAGGAGTAAAGATCGGCCAGAAGCGCATCGTCTACCCCTGGATCGGCTGCGGCAAGTGCGCGGTGTGCAAAGCGGGGCAGGACAACTACTGCATGCAGGCGCGTTTTCTCGGCGTGATGAAGCCGGGCGCGTATTCCTCGCACGTGCTGGTGCCGCACCCCAAGTACCTGGTGGACGCGGCCGGCATCGATGAAGGCTTCGCCGCGACACTCGGCTGCTCTGCGATCACGGCCTACAGCGGCATCAACAAACTGCCGAAGTTCGGGCCCAAGGACTGGGTCGCCGTGATCGGCTGCGGCGGACTGGGCCTCGTCGGCATCTCGATCCTCAAGGCGAAGAGGGTGAAGAACGTCATCGCCTGCGACGTGGACGAGGGCAAGCTCGCGGCTGCAAGAAAGCAGGGCGCGAAGCTCACGCTCGACACGCGCGCGCCGGACGCCGTGCAGAAGCTTGGGGCATTGGCGATGGGCAACCTCGCCGGCGCCATCGACTTCGTCGGCATGCCCGCTACCGCGATGCTCGGCACGGGCGCGCTGCGGAAAGGCGGACGCTACGTGCTCTGCGGCCTGTACGGAGGGGAATTTGTCCACCCGCTGCCGCCGATCGCGCAGCGCGCGATCGGCATCATCGGCTCCTACGTCGGCAACCTGCAGGAGTTGAAAGAGGTAGTGGCGCTGGCGAAGAAGAATAAACTCAAGGCCACGCCGGTGGAGCTGCGCCGCCCGGACGAAGTGAACCGCACCCTGGAAGAGCTCAAGGCCGGGAAGGTCCTCGGGCGCGTGGTATTGGACATGGAGAAAGAATCGACGTGACACCTTTCAGCTGGACCAACCCCTACCCCTGGCCGCGCAAGCCGCTGCTGGCGAAGAACATCGTCGCCACCTCGCAGCCCCTCGCGGCGCAAGCCGGCCTGCAGATGCTCGCCGCGGGCGGCAACGCGGTGGACGCGATCCTCGCCACCGCCATCACGCTCACGCTCGTGGAGCCGGTGTCCAACGGCATCGGCTCGGATGCCTTCGCCATCATCTGGGATGGCAAGGAGCTCCACGGACTGAACGCCTCGGGCCGCTCGCCCGAGGGCTGGACGCCGGAGTTCTTCAAGGACCGCAAAGCCATGCCGGTGCGCGGCTGGAACAGCGTGACGGTGCCAGGCTGCGTCTCGGCCTGGCGCATGCTTTCCGAGAAATTCGGCAAGCTGCCGTTCGAGAAGCTGTTCGAAACCGCGATCCGCTACGGCCGCGAAGGCTTCCTCGTCTCGCCGACCATCGCCTCGCAGTGGGCCAAGCAGGTGCCCGAACTCAAGGGCGAGCCCGGCTTCGCCGAAGCCTTCCTGCCGAACGGCCGCGCACCGCAGCCCGGGGAGGTATTCCGCTTCCCCGATCATGCCGCGACCCTCGAAGCCATCGCGAAGACGAAAGGCGAGGTGTTCTACAACGGCCCGCTCGCCGAGCGGCTCGAGTCGCACTCGCGCCAGAACGGCGGCGTGCTGCGCGCCTCCGACTTGGCCGCGCACAAGTCGGACTGGATCGCGCCGCTGCAGATGAATTACCGCGGCTACACGCTGCACGAACTGCCGCCGAACGGCCAGGGCATCGTGGCGCTGATCGCGCTCGGCATGCTGCAGCATTTCGACTTGCGCAGCCACCCGGTGGACGGGCCCGACAGCCTGCACCTGCAGATCGAGGCGCAGAAGCTCGCCTTCGCCGACGCCTGGCGCTACGTCGCGGACCTCGACCACATGGACATCAAGCCGCCGCAGTTGCTCGATGCGGGCTACCTGAAGGAACGCGCCAAGCTGATCGACATGAAACGCGCGCAGGATTTCGGCCACGGCACCCCGCCCAAAGGCGGCACCGTGTACCTCACCGCGGCGGATGCCTCGGGGATGATGGTTTCCTTCATCCAGTCGAACTACATGGGCTTCGGCTCGGGCGTGGTGGTGCCGGGGACCGGGATTTCGCTGCAGAACCGCGGCGGCAGCTTCGTGCTGAAGCCCGGCCACCCGAACTGCGTAGGCCCGATGAAGCGCCCCTACCAGACCATCATCCCGGGCTTCCTCACCAAGGACGGCAAGCCGGTGATGAGTTTCGGCGTGATGGGCGGCACCATGCAGCCGCAGGGCCACGCCCAGGTGATCGTGCGCATCGCCGACTATGGGCAGCACCCGCAGGCGGCCTGCGACGGCCCGCGCTTCCGCTTCGTGCAGGGCATGGACGTGAGCGTGGAGGAAGGCGGGTTCTCGGGCGCGACGCTGGAAGAGCTGCAGCGCCGTGGTCACAGGATCGTGAACGTGGACGACTACAACCAGTTCGGCAGCGCGCAGCTGATCTGGAAGACCGAGGGCGGCTACATCGCGGCCAGCGACCCGCGGCGCGACGGCCAAGCCGTGGGGTTCTAGTAGGGTGGGCCAAGGCCCACTCTGCATGGGGAAAAAATGATCAAGCTTTGGGGACGGACCAACTCGGTCAACGTGAAGAAGGCGCTGTGGTGCCTGGAGGAGCTCGGGCTCAAGTACGAGCGCATCGACGCCGGCATGCAGTACGGCGTCGTCAATACCCCTGAATACCGGCGCATGAACCCGACCGGACTGGTGCCGACCATCGACGACGACGGCTTCGTGCTGTGGGAGTCGCACAGCATCGTGCGCTACCTCTGTGCGAAGCACAGCGCCGGCACGCTCTGGCCCACCGACCTCAGGACCCGCGCCGACGCCGAGCGCTGGATGGACTGGGCCTTCACCTTCCTCGCCGCGTTGCGCAACGTGTTCTGGGGCCTGATCCGCACGCCGCCGGGAAAGCGCGACATGCAGGCGATCGAAGAGGCACGCAAGAAGTCGGCCGACCTGCTCGGTATCCTCGAAACCGGGCTCGCTGGCAGGCAGTACGTGGCCGGCAGCGCCTTCACCATGGGCGACATCCCGATCGGCTGCCACGTGCAGCTGTGGATGCGCCTGCCGATCGAGCGGCCCTCCCACCCGAACGTGCAAGCCTGGTTCAAGCGCCTGTGCGAGCGTCCGGCCTACAGGAAGGTCGTCGACGTGCCGATGTCATGAGCCGGGTCGCCATCGTCACCGGCGCCGCGAGCGGCATCGGCCTCGCCTGCGCCGAGCGGCTCGCATCCGACGGCATGAAGGTGGTGCTCGCGGACGTGAACGAGAAGGCGGGCGCCGAGCACGCGAAACGCCTGGGCGGCCTGTTTGTCGCTGCCGACCTCACGTCGCGCAACGGTTGCAGGAACCTGGTGGTCCAGACGCTGAAGGCCTGCGGCACGGTGCACGTGCTGGTGAACAACGCCGGATTCCAGCACGTTTCGCCCATCGAGGAATTCCCCGAGGACCAGTGGGAGCGCATGCTCGCGCTGATGCTTACCGCGCCGTTCCTGCTCACGCGCTACTGCTGGCCGGCGATGAAGAAGCAGAAGTGGGGCCGCGTGGTGAATATCGCCTCGATCCACGCGCTCGTCGCCTCTCCCTTCAAGGTCGGCTACATCTCCGCCAAGCACGGCATGATCGGCCTCACCCGCACCGCGGCGCTCGAAGGCGGTGAGCACGGCATCACGGTGAACGCCATCTGCCCGGCCTACGTCAGGACGCCGCTGGTGGACAGCCAGATCGCCGACCAGGCCAAGGCCAACCAGATGTCGCCGGAGGAGGTCATCGAGAAGATCATGCTCGCGCCGGCGGCGGTAAAGCGCCTGATCGAGCCACGCGAGGTGGCCGGCTTCGTCGCCTACCTGTGCGGCGACGCGGCCGGCACCATCACGGGCGCGGCGCTGACGATGGACCTTGGCTGGACCGCTCGCTAGCGAACTGCTTCGCCCGGGCGTAGAACTTCGGCAGGTCGCCCCGCGCCTGCGCCAGGAAGCGCTCGAACTCCGGCACCAGCTCCGTGTAGGTCGCGTAGGACGCGAGAAACGCGTTGTTCGGCTCCTGCCCCTCGAACGCAGGCATCCGCGCCATCAGCGGCCGCAGCGCCTCAAGTTCGGCGCGCTTCCTCTCGCGCATCGCCTGAGGCGCGAGGCGCGTGCGGTATAGCGCCTCGAGCCTCGCGCGCACCTCGGCGATCTGCGCCGGGGGACTGTGCACCGGCGCCGCGGCCCGCCCCCGCGCCGCGAGCCAGCGCCGCACACCTTCGCGCTCGACCGCCACCGCGAAGGACTCGTTGAAGGTCGAATCACCCTTCACGTAGAGGAGCTGGTGGGCGAGCTCGTGGAACACGAGGCGCGCCAGGTCCGGCTCCGCATAGCCGATGAAAGTGGACAGCAGCGGGTCGTCGAACCAGCCCAGCGTCGAATAGGCGGGCACGCCATAGACCACGACGTCGTTCCCGGCGGCACGAAGCTCGCTCGCGTGCCGCTCCGCTCTCGCCTTGTCGTAGTAGCCGCGGTAGTTCACGCAGCCGGCGACCGGAAAGCAGGATTGCGCCGGCTTGAGCGAGAACTCGGGCGCGGCCACCACGTTCCACACGGCGTAGGGCCGCCCGAGATCCGTGTAGCTGCGGTAGGAGCCGTTGTCGGGAAGGCCAAGTTTGCGCGTGGCGAAATCACGGATATCGCCGGCCAGCTTCAAGCGTTCCTTCAGCGCCGGTGCGGCCGCTGGGTCCGCCAGCACTTGCGCAACGGGCTGCGCGCTCCCCACCAGCGCAAGGTGCCCGCCCACCGCCTGGCCGTAGTAGGCGAGCGTCTCGCAGCCCGACAGGGCGAGCGCGCTAAGCCCGATGCAGAAAGCGCGCATCGTTGAGAAAGGACACCACCTGCGCCGCCACGCGCGCGGACACCAGCATCGCGCTGTGGCTCACCGGGAGGGCGACACGCTCGCGCATGCCCTCGACCTCGGTTTCCTCCAGCCGCACCACGCCGTCGCTCTGCCCGGGCAGGCGGCCGAGCAGCCGGCCGAGGCCGAGCGGCAGCGTGCCGGCCAACACCCCGAGCGGCTCCGGCCGCGTCCAGCGCGCGCTGCGGCCTTCGCGCCACAGGGGCTCGCTCGCGCCGAGGAACCAGCGGCCCCAGCCGAGTTGCGCCAGCCTGCGCCCGGCGAAGTTGCCTTTCACGGGCGCGCCCATCAGCACCACGTTTCCCGCCTTCGCCCCGCGGTGCCCCTCGAGCGCCTCGAGCACCACCAGCCCGCCGAGGCTGTGGCCGACGAAGTGGGGCTGCCCGATGTCTTGCGCAAAGCGCGCCAGCCGCTCCGCGTGCGCCGCCAGCGGCCGCGCGCGCCCGGGATACCCGAACAGGTGGCAGCGGAAACCCGCAGCATGCAGCCGCGCCGCGAGCGGCGTCATCACCACCGCGGGAACCCACAGGCCGTGAACCAGGATGACTTCGCGCACCGCGTTCAGGGTGCGGCGCGGCCCGGCAGCGCGAAGATCCCGCTCATGCGCAGGATGCGGTTGGCGCCCACGCACAGGTAGCCGTTGGCGAAGGCCAGCCGTGTTCCCACGCGCTGCACCTCGACCTCGGAGTGGATCCAGTCGCCGATCTCCGCCACCCCGGCGTAGTCGATGGACAGCTGCGCGGTGACGAAGCCGCCCCGCGACCCGGTCCTGGCCATCATGCCGTAGCCGAGCGCGAGATCGGCGAGCGTCGCCAGCACGCCGCCGTGGCAGATGCCGCGCGAGTTGGAGTGCTTCTTCTCGACGCGCAAGCCGAGCGAGATACTGCCTTCGCTGCGCTTCTCGTGCAGCGGGCCGACGAGCTCGTTGAACGGACTCGCGGAGGGCAGCGGCTGGAAGCCGGCGGGAATCTGCGTCATTGCGGCAATTGTATCGACTCGAACTTCGCAGGGTGGGCCAAGGGCCCACCCTACGCCGGGCGCCGCAGCAGCAAGTGTGCGCCCACCGCCAGCCCCGGCACGCCGAGCAGCGCGTAGGCGACGGAGTAACCGCCGCCGAACGCCAGCACCAGATTGAACAAGAGCGGCGTCACCACCACGCCGAGAAACGTGAAGAACAGGCATCCCCCGGTCGCCTGGCTCACCTGGCCCGCGGGCGCGATGCGCGCCACTTCGGCGAGGAACACGCCGTTCCAGCCCACCGCGGTGGCGCCGAACGCGGACGCGAAGGCAAACAGCAGCCAACCCGGCCAGTTGGGGCCCGCGGCGAGCGTGGCGATCGCCGATACCCCCATGCCGAGCCCCAGCAGGCCGAGCATCGTGCGCCGCGCCACCGCGCGGTCGGCCAGCGCGCCCCAGACGAGGCGCCCCAGCACACTCGCCACCTGCGACGCCGCCATGACGATGCCGGCGAACACCAGTGTGAGGGCAAAGCTGTCGATGAGGAAAGTGACGAGATACGTGACCAGCGTGATCTGCACGCCGCCATAGACGAACGAGGTCACCGCCATCTCGCGCAACCGCGGCGTGCGTGCCACGAGCCCCACCGGCGCGAACGCGGCGCCGATGGAAATCGGCGCGAGGGGATTGAGTCCCGTGTCGTAACGCGCGCGCACCGGAGCGAGCAACGCGGCAAGGACGAGACAGCAAACGCCGATCGCGAGCGCGCTCCATTCCCAGCCCACCGCCAGCACCAGCGCGGGCACGATGGCGCCGGCAAGCACGCCGCCCGCCGGCACGCCGGTCTGCTTGATGGAGAAGATGAGCGAGAACATCGATGGCGGGGCGGCGCGCACCAGGATCACCGAGCTTGCGGGCGTGGTCGGGCCGTAGCCCAGGCCGACGACAAAGCCCCCGAGCAGCACCAGGGGCGGCGAGGCAGTCGCCGCGAGCGCGAGCCCAGCGAGGCACAGCAGCAGCCCCACCTGGCTGACGCGCATCGGGCCGAAGCGCGCCACCCAGCCGCCCGCGGCCGCCGAGCCGAGCATGCTGCCCAGGTAGGCGATGGCGATGTAGTAGCCGACCGCCGAGGGCTGCACGCCCAGCGCCGGCGCCGCCACCGGCGCCATCACCGGCGCGCTGTAGATCGCGAGCGCGACCAGTGTCTGGACCGCGAGCGTGACCGCGAGCGGGAGCAGGATCGGGTGCAGGATGCTCAGCCGTCTTTGGCGCGGATCTCGCGCAGGGTCTCAAGCAGCGCCTGCGCGCGGTGCACGATCGGGTAGTCCACCATCTGCCCGTCCACCTCAACCGCCGCGGAGCCCTTGCCTTCCGCTTCCCTGAACGCAGCGACGATGCGCTCGGCGCGCGCGACTTCATCTGCGCCCGGCGTGAACAACTCGTTGGCCACCGGCACCTGGTCCGGGTGCACGCAAAGCCGGCCCTGGAAACCGCCGCGGCGGCTTCTCTCCAGCGAGCGGCGGAAGCCTTCCATGTCGCGCAGGTGGAACCAGGGGCTGTCGAGCGGCCCTTCCATGCCTGCGGCGCGGGAGGCGAGCACCACGCGATCGCGCGCGTGGGCCAGTTCGGGCTCCTCGTGCGCAGGAACGAGGCCCACGTCGAGGCTGTAGTCGCCCGCGCCAAAAGCGACGCGCTTCACGCGCCAGGGCGCGCGGTAGGGGCGCAGGCTGCGCGCCTGCAGGATGCGGTCCACGCGCGCCACGCCCGCCGCAGTCTCGAGCATCGGGATCAGGTCGATCGAGCCCTCCGCCATGCCGCATTCGCGCTCGAGCGCCGCCAGCAGCCAGTCGATGGCGTGCAGGTCGGCGGCGCTTTCCACCTTGGGCAGCACGACGCCGTCCACTTTGTCGTGGATGGTCTCCACCAGGTCGCGGTAGCAGTAGGTCGAGGAAGGCGCGTTCGGCCGCACGTAGCCGCGGCAGCGGCGGGGGCCCTTCAACGCCTCGGCGACCGGTTTTCTTGCCGCCGCCTTGTCCGCAGTGGCCACCGCGTCCTCCAGGTCGAGGATCACGGCGTCGGCGCCAAGCGCCAGCGCCTTCGCCACGCGTCGAGGATGATTGCCGGGGGCAAACAGGAAGGTTCTATTGAGCGGCACGGGCCTGCCTTTCGTCCCAGCGCGGATAGGGGAGCCGCCATTTTGCCGTGGCGAGCGCCTCGGGCCACACGATTTCGCGCCGGCCGGCGAGGATCTGCACCACCGCGGGCGTCGCCGCGGCCTGGATGCCGCCCGGGCCCACGCGGTAGCGGCCGATCGGGGTCTCGGTGTCCAGTTCGGCCAGCGCGGCGCGCAGGCGCTCCCCTTCCACCGACCCCGCTCTGCGCACTCCCTCTTCGAGGATCAGGACCGCGGCGTAGGCGGTCGCGGCGATCGCGCCGGGATCCGCGGACCAGCGCTTGCGCCAGGCGTCCACGAACTCGCGGTTGCCGCGGGTCCTGAAGCCCGTCGCGTAGGGCGAGATGCCGAGTACGTATTCGGCGTCGCGTCCCACCAACTTCAGGAAGCGCGGCTCCGCGGCACCTTGCGCCAGGAACAGCCAGGGGGCGTAGCCGATGCGCTTGAACGACTTGACCATGTCGGCGGCGTCCTCGGGCTGGCCGAACGCGATCCAGGCCTGGGCATCGCGCGCGCGCGCCTTGGCGATCTGCGCCGCGTAGTCGCTGGCGCCCGCCGCCACCGATTCGACCGGGCCGGGCTCCAGGCCCGCGGCCGTGGCGCGCTCGACGAGCTGCACGGCGGCCTCGCGCGAACTCGGGTCGCTGCGCGCCACCACGTGCAGGCGGCGATAGCCCATGGCGCGGGCGATCTCCAGCGCCCCCTCGCCGTACCTGGCGAGCGGCGCGGGCACCTGGAACACGTAACGCGTCCCCGCGCGATGCACGCCGCGCGCCACGCCGGTGGCGTTCACCAGGACACGCCGCCGCCGCTCGGCGACGCCCGCCGCGCTCGCCGAGGCCGCGCTGCCGAAGGGACCGATCAGCAGCTCCGCGCGCTCGGCGTCAATCAGCTGCTCGTAAAGCCGCGCGGAGGCTGAGGCCTCGGACCGGTCGTCGAGGAGCTTCAGCTCCACGCGCCGCCCGAGCAGCCCGCCCGCGGCGTTGCGGCTCTCCTGCCACAGGACCAGCGCCTTTTGCATGTCGGCGGCGAGGTCGGCGAGCTGGCCCGACTGCGGCAGCACCGCGCCGAGGACCAGCGACTGCGCCCAGGCCGGTGCCGGCGCCAGCGCCAGCAGGAGCAGCAGCGCGCGCATCAGAACCCCAGGAAACGCGCGAAATTGGCCACCGGCTCGCGCTCGGTGACCAGCGTGTTCTCGATCGCGTCGGCACGCGCATGGCCGAGCGACATGCCGCAGACCACCATCTGCTCCTGCGGGATCTGCAGTTCGCGCCGCAGCACCGTATGCGCAGAGGCGATGGCCGCCTGCGGGCAGGTATCCAGACCGAAAGCGCGCGCGGCGAGCATCACGTTCTGCAGGAACATGCCGGTGTCGAGCCAGGCGCCCACCGGCAGGTCGCGCTCCAGCGTCACCACCAGCCCCACCGGCGCGTCGAAAAAGCGGAAGTTGCGTGCGTGCTGCCGGTGCGTCTTCTCGCGCTCGCCCTTGCCGATGCCGAGCAGCCCGTAGAGGTCCCAGCCGATCTTGCGCCGGCGCGCGAGGTAGGGGTCGCGCCATTTCGTCGGGTAGTACTCGAACTCCCGCTTCCAGCCCGCCTCGCCGTGCTGCATGAATTCCGCGAGCATGGCCTTGACCAGCCGCTCGCGCACCGCGCCGGCGACGACGTAAACGCTCCAAGGCTGGATGTTGGTGCCCGACGGAGCGCGGCTGGCAAGCGCGAGGATGCGCTCGACGGTTTCGCGCGGCACGGGGTCGGGACCGAAGGCGCGCAGGCTGCGGCGCGAAAGGATTGCTTCCTCGACGCTGCGCGCGACGCTGCCGGCGGCAAAGGGCAGCGCGCCCTTCGCAGGATCGTGGGTGGAAGTGTTCATCGGGCGATAATACCGAACATGGATGCCCGCCTGCAGTCCGCGTTCGCTGCGCTGATCGGCGAGAAACACCTGCTCACCTCGCCGCGGGACACTGCGCCCTACACCACGGACTGGCGCAAGCAGTACCATGCGGACGCCCTGTGCGTTCTGCGCCCGGCGAGCACCGCGGAAGTCGCGGCGGTGGTCGGCCTTTGCGCACGTGAGGGCATCGCGGTAGTGCCCCAGGGCGGCAACACCGGCCTCTCGGGAGGCTCGGTGCCGACCGGCGCGCGGCCCGAGGCCGTGCTCTCGCTCTCGCGCCTGAACCGCATCCGCAGCATCGACGCACTGAACGACACCATGACGGTCGAGGCGGGCTGCGTGCTGGCCGCCATCCAGCGCGCTGCCGAAGAGGCCGGGCGTTTGTTTCCGCTATCGCTCGCGGCGGAGGGCAGCTGCCAGATCGGCGGCAACCTCTCCACCAATGCCGGCGGCGTGAACGTCCTGCGCTACGGCAACGCGCGCGAGCAGGTGCTCGGCCTCGAGGTGGTGCTGCCGGATGGCCGCGTGTGGGATGGGCTGCGGGCGCTGCGCAAGGACAACACCGGCTACGACCTGAAACAGCTGTTCCTTGGCGCCGAGGGGACGCTCGGCGTGATCACCGCGGCGGTGCTCAAGCTCCATGCAAAGCCGACGGCAAGCGTCACTGCGTGGATCGCGCTGCAAAGCCCGGCCCGCGCAGTGACGCTGCTGGCGCAGTTGCGCCGGCACGTCGGCGAGCGCATCAGCGCCTTCGAGCTGGTGTCGCGCCTCTGTCTCGAGGCCGTACTGAAGCATGCGCCCGCCACCCGCGATCCGTTGCCGCGTGCGCACCCCTGGTACGTGCTGGCCGAATTTGCCGATGCCGGGGAAGCGGCGGCGCTGGCGGCGCAAGTGGAACAGGCGCTCGCGGACTGTTCCGACCTGGTGGATGACGCGGTCCTTGCCTCAAGCATGTCCCAGGCGCAGGCGCTGTGGAAGATCCGCGAAGCGATTCCGCAAGCGCAGTTCGCCAACGTCAAGCACGACGTTTCGGTGCCGGTGTCGAAGGTGCCTGAGCTGATCGAGCGCGCCGGCGCAGCACTCGAATCGGCCTTCCCCGGCGTCCCGGTGTACACCTTCGGCCACATCGGCGACGGCAACATCCACTACAACGTCGGCGACCAGGCGCTCCTTGCGCGCCGCGCCGAGGTCAACCGCGTGGTCTACGACACGGTGGCGGCGTTCGACGGCTCGATTTCGGCCGAGCACGGGCTGGGACAGCTGAGGCGCGAGGAGATCCGGCGTCACAAGGACGCGCTGGAGCTGGAGCTGATGCGCGCGCTCAAGCGCGCGCTCGACCCGCAGGGCCTGATGAACCCGGGGAAGGTGCTCTAGCGCGGCAGCAGCGCGGCGATAGCCTCGCGTATGCCCGCTTTCGACCAATCGAGTTCTCCGAAATAGCTGTAACGGATGCGGCCGTCGGGACCGACGATGTAGGTCGCGGGCAGGATGCGCGCCTTCCAGGCCTTGGCGGTGGACGTATCGCGGTCCATCAGCACCGGGAATCCCAGGGGCACCTCGCGCAGGAAGCGCTGCACGCGCGAGTCGGGTTCGGCCAGGTTCACCGCCAACACGGCAAAGGGACGGCCCTCCAACGAGCGGCGCAACTGGTCTATGGAGGGCATCTCCTTGCGGCAAGGCTCGCACCAGGTCGCCCAGAAGTTGATCAGCACCACTTTGCCGCGGTAGGCCTCGAGCGCGTGCTCCTTGCCGTCCAGGTCGGGCAGGTGCAGCGCGGGAGTCGGCCCGCCGCTCCAGGAGGGCAGCTGCGCGCTCGCCGCCGCGCACCACAGCAGCAGCGCCGCGGCCAACCTCATTGCAGGGCGGCCCCCTCGCCCAGCAGCGCGGCGCGGAACCGGCTCTTCAGCAGCGCGCCTTCGCGCGGCGGCAATACCAGGGGAGTCTTCTCCGCCGCCACCTTGACCTGGGCGAAGTGCGGTCCCGCGGCCTCGTGGACCGCCTTGCGCAGCGCGGCGACGCCCGCGGCATCCCGCAGCAGGACGCCGGAGGCGAATCCCGCTGCGCGCGCCATGGCGGCGAGGTCCACGCCGTGCGCAGTGTGCGTCTCCTGCATCCCGGTCTCGCCGTAGCGCTCGTTGTCGATCACCACGACGGACAGGTTTCGCGGTTTCTGCACGCCGATGGTGGCGAGCGAACCCAGGCCCATCAGCATCTCGCCGTCGCCCGTGACCACCAGCACGCGGCGCTGCGGCTGCGCGAGCGCCAGGCCCAGCCCGGTCATCGCTGCGCAACCCATCGCGCCCCACATCGGGAAAGTCAGGTCGTGGTCGCCCACGGCGGTGCAATCCCAAGCGGTCGAGCCCAGGCCGGCGACGACCAGCAACCGGCCGCGATCCGCCAGCAGCGCCTTCACCACGTCGCGCCGGTGCAGGCTCACTGGTTGGCCTGCTCCTGGAAGCTCTTGATGCCGATCAGCGTCTGCGCGATCAGCACGGCGGCGGCGCAGTAGCTGCCATAGGCGATCCGCGCCGAAGCGTCCACCTGGCCCGGCAGTTCCGCGGCGCTGGTCACGTGATGCACCGCAACGCCCATCGCGCGCAGCACCTGCGGCGTCGCCTGCCCCATCGGCACCTGCCAGGGGTTGAACTCGCCGTTCTCGCCGCGCATGGTGACCAGCAGCAACAGCGGAAAGCGGCATTCGCGCACCATGCCGAGCGCATTGACGATGTTGCCGACGCCGCTCGATTGCATGAGCAGCGCGCACTTCATGCCGCCCAGCCATGCGCCGGCGGCGAGGCCCACGCCCTCTTCCTCGGTGGTCATGACCACCGTGCGCATGCGCGCATCCGCCTGGCACAGCTCGATCAGGCGCTTGTGGCCGGCGTCGGGCACGTAGCCGACGACGCCGAAGCCGTGGCGCTGCAGCACCTGGTGCGCGGCGAGCGGCCAATCTGCGGCGGTGGGAAGCGGGGCGTTCAAGCCGGGCGATTCTAAGCCACGCGCACCGCGACGCGCTGCACCGCGTTGTTGCCGAAACCGGTAAGGTCCCACGGCGGCTCGAGCGGCTGCTCGTTCCCCGCCGCGTCGATGGCGCGGCAGGACAGTTCATGCTCTCCCGGCGCGGCATCCCACGAGGCGCGCCAGCCGCGCCACGCATGCTCGCCGGCGGCTGCATCGAGCCGCGCAGCGCGCCAGTCGCCGTCCACGGCGAACTCGACCCGTGCGATCGGCGCTTCACCCGACCACGCCCGCCCGAGGATTCCGACCCGCCCCGCCCCCAGCACGCGCCGTCGCGTATAGAAATCGGGGACGCCAGGCGGCGCCAGCAGCGAATTCACGCGCATGTAATGGCAGGGCACGCCGCGCTCGCCCGCTGCCTGCCTGAAGTGGTAGCTCAATGCCTGCTGCACGCCGTCGAAGGGGCGGTCGATCGCCTCGATGCGCTCGAGCCACTTGACACTCGCCATGCCGTACCAGCGCGGCACCATCAGTCGCAGCGGGAAGCCGTGCTGCGGCGGCAACGGCTGGCCGTTCATCTCCCAGGCCAGCAGCACGTCCTCGTGCATCGCCTCGGCAGGTGCCAGGCTGCGCGCGTATGCGTGCTCGACGTTGCGGTCGATGCCGCGGTCGGCGCCCCAGAACACGACGTCCCTGGCCTCAGGCCGCAGCCCTGCAGCCTGGAGCACATCGGCGAGCGGCACCCCCGTCCATTCCGCGGTGGAGACGCCCTCCTCGACCCAGGGTACCGAGGGGTACCGCGGCGACACCTGCGCGCGGCCGTTGCCCGCGCATTCCAGCGTCACGCGCACCGTCCTGGGGCGCATGCCGCGCAGGCCCGCGAGCGACAGGTTGAGCGGCCGTTCGACCAGCCCGCCCACTTCCAATCGCCACGACGCCGCCTCGGCGTG
>JBGQFF010000017.1:0-31253 GCA_041496745.1 Gammaproteobacteria bacterium | reverse complement strand
GGCCCGCCTGCCCCTGCGGCAGCGCATCGAGGTGCGTGCGCAGGTCAGCGGGCTCCGCGGGGTTGCCGAGGCCGCGCAGGGATTCCGCGACGAAAGCCCTGAACTGCTCCGGGTTGACGCGATCGCGCTCCATGGCGCGGGGTATCGCCACCAGCAGATAGCGGCGCAGCTCAGGTGTGTCGCCGAGGGTAAAGCGGCGCAGGTCCGCGTCGGTGAGCGCAAACAGCAGGATGCGGTTGGAGGCCGAGGTCAGGGCCTCGGCCAGCTCCTGCAGGCGCGGCGAAGCGAGGTCGAGCGTGTCGGCGAAACCCGGCGGCGTGTCGAGCGCGACTCGCTCGGTGCCCAGGCGCACGGCGAATGGCGCCGCCCCCGCATGCGCGCACAGCGCGACGAGCAGCGCGGCCAGCCAGCCCTTCACGGCGAGCGGCGGCCCTTCCGCGCCGCGATGCGCAAGCGCAGCGCGTTGAGGCGGATGAAGCCCGCGGCGTCGGCCTGGTTGTAGGCGCCCCGGTCGTCGTCGAAGGTGGCGATGCGCGGATCGAACAGCGAATCCTTCGAGCTGCGGCCGGTCACCAGCACCGTGCCCTTGTACAGCTTGACGCGCACCTTGCCGTTCACCGGCGCCTGCGAGGCGTCGATCAGCGCCTGCAGGAGCTTGCGCTCCGGGCTGAACCAGTAGCCGTTGTAGATCAGGCGCGCGTAGCGCGGCATCAAATCGTCCTTCAGCGCGAGCACCTCGCGGTCGAGCGTGATCGATTCGATGGCGCGGTGCGCGCGCAGCATGATGGTGCCGCCGGGGGTCTCGTAGCAGCCGCGCGACTTCATGCCCACGTAGCGGTTCTCGACCATGTCCAGCCGCCCGACGCCGTGCTTGCCGCCGAGGCGGTTCAGTTCCGTGAGCATGGCAGCCGGCGAGAGCTTGCGGCCGTTCACCGCCACGATGTCGCCCTTGCGGTACTCGAGCTCGACGTGCTCAGGCTTTGCCGGCGCCTTTTCCGGGGGCACGGTGATGCGCCACATCGACTCCTCGGGCTCATAGGCAGGGTCCTCGAGGATGCCGCCCTCGTAGGAGATGTGCAGGAGGTTCGCGTCCATGGAGTAGGGCGCGCCGCCCTTCTTGCGCTGGTACTCTACCGGGATACCGTGCTTGGCCGCGTACCCGAGCAGCTTTTCGCGCGACAGCAGGTCCCACTCGCGCCAGGGCGCGATGATCCTGACGTCCGGCATCAGCGCGTAGGCGCCCAGTTCGAACCGCACCTGGTCGTTGCCCTTGCCGGTGGCGCCGTGGGCAATGGCGTCGGCTCCGGTCCTGCGCGCCACCCGGACCAGGTTCTTGGCGATCAGCGGCCTCGCGATCGAGGTGCCGAGCAGGTACTCGCCCTCGTAGACGGCGTTGGCGCGGAACATCGGCAACACGAAGTCGCGCACGAACTCCTCGCGCAGGTCCTCGATGTAGATGTTGCCCGGCTTGATGCCGAGCTTGAGCGCTTTCTTGCGCGCGGGTTCGAGCTCCCCGCCCTGGCCGATGTCGGCGGTGAACGTCACCACCTCGCAGCGGTAGACGTCCTGCAGCCACTTCAGGATCACCGAGGTATCCAGGCCGCCGGAGTAGGCGAGCACGACCTTGCTGACCTTGCCCTTCACTTTTTCCCTTTCAAGGTTTTCACTTTCCCCAGCAGCAGGAATTCGAGCAGCGCCTTCTGCGTGTGCAGCCGGTTCTCCGCCTCCTCCCAGACCGCCGACTGCCCGCCGTCGATCACCCCGGCGGCGACTTCCTCGCCGCGGTGCGCCGGCAGGCAGTGCATGAACAGCGCGTCCTTGCGCGCCGCGCGCATCATGTCGGCGTCCACCTGCCAGTCCTCGAAATCGCGTTTGCGTTCCTCGTTTTCCGCCTCGAAGCCCATGCTGGTCCAGACGTCGGTGGTGACCAGATGCGCGCCTTTCGCCGCCTGCATCGGGTCGCGGAACTCCTCGTAATGGCCGGTGCCGTAGAGGCCCGCGCGCTCGGGCTCGACCTCGTAGCCCGGCGGCGTGGAGACGTGCACGTTGAAGTCGAACACCTCCGCCGCCTGCAGCCAGGTGTTGCAGACGTTGTTCGAGTCGCCGATCCAGGCCACGGTCTTGCCCCGGATCGAGCCGCGCTGCTCGACGAACGTGTAGATGTCAGCCAGCACCTGGCAGGGATGGTACTCGTTGGTCAGGCCGTTGATCACCGGCACGCGCGAGTGGGCGGCGAAGCGCTCGATGATCTCCTGCTCGAAGGTGCGGATCATCACCACGTCGCACATGCGCGAGATCACCTGCGCCGCATCCTCCACCGGCTCGCCGCGCCCGAGCTGCGAGTCGCGCGTGCTGAGGAAAATGGCGGCGCCGCCCAGCTGGTGCATGCCGGCCTCGAACGACAGCCGCGTGCGCGTCGACTGCTTCTCGAAGATCATCACCAGCGTGCGGTCTTCCAGCGGCCAGTAGCGCCGGTAGCGCTTGAACTGGTCCTTGATCCAGCGCGTGCGTGCGAACAGCTGCTCGAACTCGGCGCGCGAGAAGTCGTTGAATTGCAGGAAATGGCGCAGCTTCGCCATGCGGGGGCTCCCCGGCGTTCAGCGCGCCGCGGCGGCGCGGGGAGCGGCGGCGGACTGCTCGAGGAATTCCCTGACGATCGGTGCCAGCCGCTCGACCACCTGCCGGCCCTCGACCTCGCTCATCACCAGCGGCGGCAGGATGCGGATCACGTTCTCGGCGGTGACGTTGGTCACCAGCCCGCGCGCGAGCGCCATCTTCACGATCTCGCCGCAGGGCCGGTCGAGCTCGACGCCGATCATCATGCCCATGCCGCGAATCTCGACCACTCCTTCCACTCCGGCGAGCGACGCGGCCAGGCCGTTGCGGATCGCATCGCCCACCTTGACTGCATTGGCGACCAGGCCCTCGTCCTGCATGGTGTCCAGGGTCGTCACCACCGCGCACATGGCGAGCGGATTGCCGCCGAAGGTGGAGCCGTGGTTGCCGGGCTTGAACACGCCCCTGGCGCGGTTGCCGACCACGCAGGCGCCCACCGGCACGCCCGAGGCGAGGCCCTTGGCGAGCGGCACCACGTCGGGCTGGATGCCGGCGTGCTGGTACACGAACCACTTGCCGCTGCGCCCGAGGCCGCACTGCACCTCGTCGGACATGAACAGCCAGTCGTTGCGCTCGCAGATCTCCTTCAGTCCGCGCAGGTAGTCGACGCTCGAAACGTTGATGCCGCCTTCGCCCTGGATCGGTTCGATGAACACCGCGACCACGTTCTTGTTGTGCTCGGCGACCTGGCGCACCGCCTCGAGGTCGTTCAGCGGCACGCGCACGAAGCCCTGCACCAGCGGCTCGAAGCCGGCCTGCACCTTGCGGCTGCCGGTGGCGGAAAGCGTGGCGAGCGAGCGCCCGTGGAACGCCTTCTCCATGACGATGATCGCCGGCTCCGCGACGCCGCGGTCGTGGCCGTACTTGCGCGCCACCTTGATCGCGGCTTCGTTCGCCTCCAGCCCCGAGTTGCAGAAGAACACCTCGTCCAGGCCGGTGATCGCCGCGATGCGGTCGGCGGCCTGCTCCTGCAGCGGGATCTGGAACAGGTTGGAGCTGTGGATGATGCGGCCGATCTGCTCGGTGAGTGCGCGCACCAGCCTTGGATGGTTGTGGCCGAGGGTGTTGACGGCGATGCCGGCGAGGGCGTCCAGGTACTGCTTGCCCGCCTCGTCCCACAGCCAAACGCCCTGGCCGCGCACGAACGCCACCGGCAGCCGGGCGTAGGTGTTCATCACGTGGCTCATGGCGCACCTCCAATGAAAAACGGCGGCACCCGCCGCCGTTCCTGGCATGGTAATGGGCTAGCCGATGCGGTGCAAGCCGCGCTCTTCGGCGGGTTTGAGCACCCTGACGCAGGGCTGGTAGCCCTCGAGCACGATGCCGTGCATCTCCATGCGTTTCTGCGAGCGCAGCAGGCTGGCCAGGTATTCGGCGATCTCGCGCGTGATCACCTGCCCCGGCACCAGCACCGGGATGCCGGGCGGGTAGGGCACGATCTGGTCGGCGCAGACCCGCCGCGCCAGCGCCTTGTTGACCCGTTCCTTGTCGTCGAACACCGGCACCAGTTCGCCGCCGCAGTAGTACGCGTCGCGCGGCAGGTAGCGCAGTTTCGTGAACTGCGGAATTTCGGGACTGCGCACCAGCCGGCGCGGCGCCTTGCCGCCGCGCGCGATGCGCATCAGCGCGTCGTAGAACCGCGACACCTTGGAGCGCGTGGTGCCGATGGTGAGGAGCAGGGTGAGGGTGTTGAAGGTGCTCTTCTCGGTCTGGATGTTGTAGCGCTCGAACAGCTCCTTTTGCAGGTCGTCCACCGTGTAGCCGCAGCCCGAGATGTCGATGGTCACCTTGGTGGGGTCGAGCCGGATGCCGTCGTGCTTCACTTCTTCGGGCAGCAGGTCCTCCAGCTCGAGCACGCGGAACACGCGCGTGGAATTGATCTGCCCGCGCAGCTCCTTGCCCAGCGCGAGGGTGCGCGACAGCAGCTTGTAGCCCTCCATCACCGCCTGCTTGCGCGCCACGTCGAGGCTGGCGATCAGCCCGTACTGCGGGCTGGTCGAGGTGTGCATGTTGAAGTTCTCGCGGAACAGGTGCTCCCTGAACGTCGGGTCGTTGACATGGATCATCGAGGCCTGCGAGAACGCCGACAGCACCTTGTGCGTGGATTGGGTGGCGTAGTCGGCGCCGGCTTCCAGCGCCGTGGGGCGGAATTCCGGATGGAAGCGCGCGAAGCCGTACCAGGCCTCGTCGACGATGACCTTGATGCCCCTGGCGTGCGCGGCCTCCACGATCGGCGCGAGGTCGTAGCGCAGCCCGTCGTAGGTGCAGGAAGTGAGGATCAGCGCCTGCGCGTCCGGGTGCCTGCGGATCGCGGCGAAGAGCGTCTTGTTCGGCACCGGGCCGTACAGGCCGTACTTGCGGTTGAGGGCCGAATCGAGATAAACCGGATGCGCCCCGGACAGGACCACGCCGTGGTGCACGCTCTTGTGGCAGTTGCGGTCGAGCAGCAGCTTCTCGCCGGGCGCGAGCAGCGTCTGCAAGATCACCTTGTTGGCGGTGGAGGTGCCGTTGGTGGCGAAGAAGGTACGCCGCGCGCCGAAGGCCTTGGCCGCCATGGCTTGCGCCTCGGCGATCACCCCTTTCGGCTCCATCAGCGAATCGAGCATGGGAACCGATACCGACAGGTCGGCGTCGAATACGTGCTCGCCCATGAACTCGTAGAAGTCGTTCACCCAGGGGCTGCCGCGCAGCGATTCGCCCGAGGAGTGGCCCGGCGTGTGCCACTGGTCCTTCGCCATCCAGACGTAGTTCTTCAGCTGGTCGGTGAACGGCGTGCGCGCGCGCTCCTGGATTTGCGCGTTGAGGATGCGGTAGATGCCGCGGTAGTCGCGCTCCTCGCGGTAGAAGTACCCGTCCACCGACTCGGTGAACAGGGCGTCCACCACGTCGTCTTCCTTTTCCTGCGCGATCAGGATGTAGACGTCCAGCTCGGGGCGAAAGCGCGTGATGCGCTGCACGAACTCGAGCGCCGAAACCTGCAGCTTCCTGGAACCGTGGTTCTTGCCGAGGGTGTACAGCGTATCGTCCACCAGCACGGCCTGGATGTCGCCGTCCGACTCGATCGCGGCGAGCGCCTCCTTGGCGGTGGTGACGCCGGCAAAGGTGATGCCGAGCGGGTTATCGAGGGAGCGCGCCGCCGCGTTCAGGCCTTTGACGAACTCGCGCAGGACGAGGTGCTCGTCGTTGACGACGAGGATGCGGCTGACCGGCTTGGCCATCAGGGGCGCAAGTATAATTCCGCATGCCCGAACGGAGCGCACCGAACTCGCCAAGCCGCAGCGAGTGGGCGACGCCGAATGAAGCGTCTAGGGCATCGCCTTGATGGCGTGGGCGAGGCGGCTCTTCTGGCGCGCGGCGTGGTTCTTGTGCACCACTTCCTTGGCGGCGATGCGGTCGATCACGCTGCGCGATTTTTCCAGCGCGACGGTGGCCTTCGCCTTGTCGCCGGCGGCGATTGCCTTCTTCACGTTCTTGACCGCGGTGCTGAGCTGCGTGCGCAGCGAGGCGTTGTGCGCGCGGCGCTTCACCGCTTGACGGGCTGCCTTGCGCGCGGACTGGATGTTGGCCATGGCTTTGATCGGGTTGCGAAAAGGGGGCGAATTCTAGCATGAACCTCCTGCGCGCCCTAGCCACCGTGAGCAGCATGACCTTCCTTTCGCGGGTGCTGGGCTACGTGCGCGATTTCTTCATCGCCCGGATGTTCGGCGCCGGGTTGGCGACCGACGCTTTCTTCGTCGCTTTCCGCATCCCCAACCTGCTGCGGCGGCTGTTCGCGGAAGGCGCGTTCTCCCAGGCTTTCGTGCCGATCCTCGCCGAGTACCGCAACCGGCAGTCGCCCGAGGACACGCGCACGCTGGTGGATTGCGTCTCGACGCTGCTGGGCGTCGCGCTGGTGATCGCGGCGGCGCTGGGCATTGCCGCCGCGCCGCTCATCGTCTACGTCTCGGCGCCGGGCTTTGCTGCCGATCCAGGCAAGTTCGAACTCACGGTGAGCCTGTTGCGCATCACTTTTCCCTACATCGTGTTCATCTCGCTGGTGGCGTTGGCCGCCGGAGTGCTCAACGCCTGGAGCCGCTTCGCGGTGCCGGCCTTCACCCCCGTGCTGCTCAACGTCTCGTTCATCGTCGCTGCGGCATTTTTCGCCGAGCGCTTCGACCCGCCGGTGCTGGCGCTCGCCTGGGCGGTGTTCATCGGCGGCGCGCTGCAACTCGCGCTGCAGCTGCCGTTCCTCGCGCGCATCGGCATGCTGCCGCGCTGGCGGCTGAACCTGAAGCATCCCGGGGCTGCCCGCGTGCTCAAACTCATGGCGCCCGCGCTGTTCGGCGTGTCGGTGAGCCAGATTTCTCTGCTGATCAACACCATCTTTGCTTCGTTCCTCGTCTCCGGCAGCGTGTCGTGGCTGTACTACGCGGACCGGCTGATGGAATTCCCCGCGGGAATGCTCGGCGTGGCGGTGGGCACGATCCTCCTGCCCAGCCTGTCGCGCCATTACGCCAGCGGCGCCGCCGAGGAGTACGGCAAGCTGCTCGACTGGGGGCTGCGCGTGACGCTGCTGCTGGCGGTGCCGGCAGCGGCCGCCCTCGCGGTGCTCGCGCTGCCGCTGATCGCGACGCTGTTCCACTATGGCCGCTTCTCGGCCGAGGATGCATGGATGACCCGCCAGGCGCTGATGGCCTACAGCGTCGGGCTGGTCGGCATGATCCTGGTGAAAATTCTTGCGCCCGGTTTCTATGCGCGCCAGAACGTGGTCACGCCGGTGAAGATCGGGGTGTTCACGCTGGCGGCGACCCAGGTGATGAACCTCGCGTTCATCATACCGCTCAAGCATGCCGGGCTGGCGCTGGCGATCGGCCTGGGCGCCTGCCTCAACGCGGCGCTGCTCTACAGGTACCTGCGCCGTCACGGCATCTACTCTCCGCAACCCGGCTGGGCGGCATTCGTCGCGAAAGTCACGGGCGCGGTGGCGGCGATGGCCGCGGCGCTGCACTATGCGATGGGGCCTGCGGCGTGGTGGCTGGGCGCGCCCTGGCAGCAGAGGGTCCCGGCCGTAGCGGGACTGGTGCTGCTGGGCGCCGCCGTATACCTGGGCCTGCTGACCGCGTTCGGCCTCCGCTGGCGCGACTTCGCGCGCCGCGAGGCGAGTTGATGCTCGCGTCCGACCGTTTCGCCGAATTGATGGCGCGCGAGGAACCGCAGATCGATCTTGCGCGCGCCTGCCTGATGATTGCGCAGGACGCCTACCCGGGGCTCGATGTGGAGGGCTACCTGGGCGAGATCGAGCGGTTTGCGGCGCGGCTCAGGGGGCGCCTGCCGCAGACCCAGGGCGCCGAGGAACGAGTGGTCGCGCTGAACCATTTCCTGTTCGATGAACTCGGCTACAGCGGCAACGCGGACAATTACTACGATCCGCGCAACAGCTACCTGAACGAAGTGCTCGACCGGCGCACCGGCATCCCGCTGACGCTCTCGGTGCTGTACCTGGAGGTCGGCAGGCGCATCGGCCTGGCGCTCGAAGGCGTGTCCTTCCCCGGGCATTTCCTGGTCCGGCTGCCGCTGCGCGGCGCGATGCTGGTGCTCGACCCGTTCTCGGGCGGCGAGCCGCAGTCGGAAGCGGACCTGCGCGCGCGGTTGCGGCGCGTGATCCCGGAGGGCGGCGCCGGCCGGGTGCCGGTGGAGGAGCTGCCGCTCGACCAGTTCCTCGAGCCCGCGGGCAAACGACAGATCCTGGCGCGCCTGCTGCGCAACCTGAAGGGTATTTACCGCGAGACGGACAAGCCCGAGCGCCTGCTCGAGGTGCTCAACCGCATGCTGATGGTGGCGCCCGAGGCGCACGGCGAATTGCGCGAGCGCGGTCTCGTCTACCAGCGCCTCGAGTGCTACCGCGCGGCCTTCAAGGACCTGTCGGACTACTCCACCCTCGAGCCCGACGCTGCGGACCTCGAGGAGGTGCGCGCCAAGGTGCTCGAGCTGAGCGCGTTGTGCGCGCGCCTGAACTGAACCCTCCCTGAAAGCCGCTATAATTCAACATTTTACACGCGCTGATGCAGGTCACGCACGGGTCCATTGCGCCGGGGAGCAGCCGGTTGGCGCTCACCATCGGCAATTTCGACGGCGTGCACCTCGGCCATCAGGCGATGCTCGAGCGCACGGTGTCGCGTGCCCGCGCCCTGCAGTTGCCCTCCTGCGTGCTGACCTTCGAGCCGCATCCGCGCGAATTCTTCACGCCGGCGACGGCCCCGGCCCGACTGACGCGCCTGCGCGAAAAGCTGGAGCTGATGGCGGCAGCCGGGGTGAACCGGGTGCACGTGGCGCGCTTCGACGCGCGGCTCGCGGCGCTCGCCGCCGAGCGTTTTGTCGAGGACATCGTGGCGCGCGGGCTGCGCGCTGCCTGGCTGCTGGTGGGGCGCGACTTCCGCTTCGGCGCGAAACGGGGCGGCGACTTCGCGCTGCTCGAGCGTTTGGCCGCGCGCCACGGCATCGAGCTGGAAGCGATGCCCGAAGTCGCCCTGCAGGGCGAGCGGGTGTCCAGTTCGGCGGTACGCGCGGCGCTCGCCGCCGGCGACCTGGGCGTCGCGCAGCAGTTGCTCGGCAGGCCCTACGCGATGAGTGGCCGCGTCGCGCACGGCGAGAAGCTCGGGCGCGAACTGGGATTCCCGACCGCGAACATCGTGCTGCGCATGCCTCCTCCGCTGGCGGGCATATTCGTCGTCGAATGCCGCCTCGAGGGCGATGCGGGCTGGCGTCCGGGGGTGGCGAGCGTCGGGCGGCGGCCGACGGTGAATCCCACTGCGGCGCCGTTGCTCGAAGTGCATTTGCTGGACTATACGGGGGACCTTTACCGCCGACACCTGCAGGTGAGGTTCCTCTCGAAGCTGCGCGACGAGGAGAAGTACGACGGCGTGCCGGCGCTGCGCGCGGCGATCGCGCGCGACGCGGCGCAGGCCAGAACCCATTTTGCGAAGAACAAGACGAATGCCTGACTACAAGAACACGCTGAATCTCCCGGATACGCCGTTCCCGATGCGCGGCGATCTCGCCAGGCGCGAGCCGCAATGGGTGAAGCAATGGCAGGACAAGGGCGTCTACAAGCGCCTGCGGGAAGTGGCCAAGGGGCGCCCGAAGTTCGTGCTGCACGACGGGCCGCCCTACGCCAACGGCGACATCCACATCGGTACCGCGGTGAACAAGATCCTGAAGGACATAGTGGTGAAATCGAAGTCGCTCGCCGGCTTCGACGCGCCCTACGTCCCCGGCTGGGACTGCCACGGCATGCCGATCGAAGTGCAGATCGAAAAGCAATACGGGCGGAACCTGCCGGCTGAAGAGACGCTCCGTCTGTGTCGTGCTTACGCGAGCGAGCAGATCGAGCGGCAGAAGGCGGATTTCCGGCGCTTGGGCGTGCTCGGCGACTGGGATCATCCCTACACGACGATGACGCCGCGCAATGAAGCCGACGAGATGCGCGTGCTCGGCCGGCTGCTGGAGCGGGGCTACATCTACCGCGGGCTGAAGCCGGTCAACTGGTGCTTCGACTGCGGCTCGGCGCTCGCCGAGGCCGAGGTGGAATACGAGGACCGCGAGGATCCCGCGGTGGACGTGGGGTTCGCGTTCGCCGAGCCGCAGAAGGTGGGCAAGGCATTTGGCTTGGGGCAGTTGCCCGCGAAGCCCGGTTACGCCGTGATCTGGACCACCACGCCCTGGACGCTGCCCGCCAACCAGGCGCTGAACGTGCATCCCGAGTTCACCTATCACCTCGTGGATACCGAAAAGGGCTTGCTGATCCTCGCTGCCCAGTTGCAGGAAGCGTGCCTCGCCCGCTTCAAGCTGTCCGGAAAATCGCTCGCCGCCTGCAAGGGCGCGGCGCTCGAGAACATCCGCTTCCGGCATCCGTTCTACAACCGCGACGCGCCGATGTACCTGGGCGACTACGTCACCCTCGACACCGGTACCGGCATCGTGCATTCGTCGCCGGCCTACGGCGTCGAGGACTTCGATTCCTGCCGACGGTACGGCATGCAGGATACCGAGATCCTGACGCCTGTGATGGGTGACGGCAAGTTCGCGCCGTCCTTGCCCTTCTTCGGCGGACTCTCGATCTGGGACGCGAATTCGAAGATCGTCAAGCTGCTGGGCGAGAAAGGCGCGCTGCTTGCCGTGGATTGGAAGTTCGCCCACAGCTACATGCATTGCTGGCGCCACAAGACGCCGATCATCCTGCGCGCCACGACGCAGTGGTTCGCGGGCATGGAGCAGGTGACAGGCTTCCGTGGCGCCAGGCCGAAAGAAACCCTGCGCGCCATCGCGCTGCGCGGCATCGAGGCGACGCAGTTCTTCCCGGCCTGGGGCAAGGCGCGGCTGCACGGCATGATCGCCAATCGCCCCGATTGGACGCTGTCGCGCCAGCGGCAGTGGGGTACGCCGATGCCCTTCTTCATGCACCGGGAGAGCGGCGAGCCGCATCCGCGCACCCTGGAGCTGCTCGAGGAGGTCGCCAAGCGCGTGGAGAAGGGCGGCATCGAGGCCTGGCACACGCTGAAGATCGAGGAATTGCTCGGCGCCGATGCTTCGCAGTACGAGAAAGGCCGCGACACGCTGGACGTGTGGTTCGATTCCGGCTCGACGCACCAGACAGTGCTGCGCGGCTCGCATCCGGCGCTCGGTTTCCCCGCCGACATGTACCTCGAAGGATCGGACCAGCACCGTGGCTGGTTCCATTCGTCGCTGCTGGTGTCCTGCATGCTGAACGGCACGCCGCCCTACAAGTCGCTGCTCACGCACGGCTTCGTGGTGGACGGCGAAGGCCGCAAGATGTCGAAATCCAAGGGCAACACCATGGCGCCGCAGCAGGTGTCGAGCACGCTCGGCGCCGAGATCCTGCGGCTGTGGGTCGCCTCGACCGACTGCTCCGGCGAGCTCTCGATCTCGAACGAGATCCTCAAGCGGGTGGTGGAGAGCTACCGGCGCATCCGCAACACGCTGCGCTTCCTGCTGGCCAACACTGCGGATTTCGACGCGGCGGCGGACGCGGTTCCCGTGGCGCAGATGGTCGAGATCGACCGCTTCGCGCTGGCGCTCACAGCCCTACTACAGGAGCAGGTTAAGAAGGACTACGAAGGCTACCAGTTCCACCTTGTGGCGCAGAAGCTGCAGTCGTTCTGCGCCGAGGACTTGGGCGCGTTCTACCTCGACATCCTGAAGGACCGGCTCTATACCTGCGGCACGAAGTCGGCAGCGCGGCGCTCGGCGCAGACCGCGTTGCACCACATCACGCACAGCTTGGTGCGCCTGATGGCGCCGATCCTGTCCTTCACAGCGGAAGAGGCGTGGCAGGTGCTGATTGGCGGCCATGAGCGCAGCGTATTCGAGGAAATCTGGCACCAGATTCCCGCGGCGGGATTGGACCGGGCGGCGCTCAATAGTTGGGAAGACTTGCGGCAGTTTCGCGAGATCGTTACCAAGGGGATCGAGGAGAAGCGGGTGGCGAAGCAGGTCGGTTCTTCCCTGGCAGCGGAGCTCGACATTCAAGCCTCGGGGCCGATCTACGATGACTTGGTTCGATTGGGTGAGGAGTTGCGATTTGTGCTGATCACATCGCGCGCCAGCGTCCAGAGAGCCGAAGGCGCTCCGATCTCCGTAGACGTCAAGCCCAGCGCCCACCCCAAGTGCGAGCGTTGCTGGCACTACCGGGCCGACGTGAACCAGTCCGGCCTGTGCGGCCGCTGCGAATCCAATCTTCACGGCGCTGGCGAAAAGCGGGTCCATGCCTAGGACAGTGCCGTGGTTCCTTGGCGCCGCGGGCGTCGTCGCCGCCGACCGCCTGAGCAAGTGGGCGGCGCTGGCCTGGTTGCGCCCGAGCGAGGGTCTGGAAGTGACCGGTTTCTTCAACCTGGTGCTGGTGTTCAACCGCGGCGCCGCGTTCAGCTTCCTCGCCGACGCGCCCGGATGGCAGCAGCCCTTTTTCATCGCGGTGGCGCTGATCGCTGCGGCCATCGTCAGCTGGATGCTGTGGCGCTACCCGGCGCGGCGGCTGCTGTGCGTTGGACTGGCGCTGATCCTCGGTGGCGCGCTGGGTAACCTGTGGGACCGCGTGGCCTACGGCCACGTTGTCGATTTCCTCGATTTCCACGCTTACGGCTGGCACTGGCCGGCGTTCAACGTCGCGGACTCGGCGATCAGCGTGGGCGCGGGAATCCTGATCGCCGAAAGCTTCCTGCGCAGGGACTAGAATGCCGCCCATGGACGTCCTGCTGGCCAATCCGCGCGGCTTCTGCGCCGGGGTCGAGCGCGCGATCGACATCGTCGAGCGCGCCCTGGAGCAGTGCGGCGCGCCGATCTACGTGCGCCACGAGATCGTGCACAACAAGTACGTGGTGGACGACCTGCGCAGTAAGGGCGCGGTGTTTGTCGAGGAATTGGACGAAATCCCGGCCGGCGCCACTGTGATCTTCAGCGCCCACGGCGTGTCGAAGACCGTGCGTAATGACGCCGAGGCGCGCGGGCTCAAGGTGTTCGACGCCACCTGCCCGCTGGTCACCAAGGTGCACGTCGAGGTGTCCAAGATGCTGCGCGAAGGCTACGAGATCGTGATGATCGGCCATCGCGGGCACCCGGAGGCCGAGGGCACGATGGGGCAGGCAAGCTCCGGCATGCACCTGGTCGAGACCGTCGAGGACGTGGCCGGGCTGGACGCGCGCGATGGCGCGAAGCTGGCCTACGTCACGCAGACCACGCTGTCGGTGGACGACGCCCACGCGATCGTCGCCGCGCTGAAGGCGCGCTTCCCGCAGATCCACGGCCCGAAGAAGGACGACATCTGCTACGCCACGCAGAACCGCCAGGACGCGGTCAAGTTCATGACCCCGCGCTGCGACGTGGTGATCGTGGTCGGCTCGCCCAACAGTTCCAACTCCAACCGCCTGCGCGAGGTGGCGGAGAACATGGGCACCGAAGCCTACATGGTGGATACCGCCGCCGACCTGCGGCCCGAGTGGGTGGCGGGCAAGCGGCGCGTGGGCATCACGGCGGGCGCGTCCGCGCCCGAGGTGCTGGTGGACGAGCTGGTGGCGCGCTTGAAGTCGCTCGGTGCGGCGAGCGTGCAGCCGCTCGAGGGCATCACCGAGCGCGTGGTGTTCACGCTGCCGCGCGAACTCGCGCGGCGCCGCTAGGCGGCTGCGCTAGCAGCGCTTGCCGGTCCGCTCCCAGCGGCCGCTGCGGCCGCAGGTGTGGACATAGCCTTCGCGGCACAAGCTCATGCCTTGCGGCACCTTGCGGCCGTCCAGTTCGCAGGTCGCTTGCCCGTCGGACTGCGCGAGCAGCATCCATCCCCGTTGTTCCGGCGCGCGCGCCTGCGAGGGCAGCGCGAGCGTCGCGGCGAGCAGCGCCGCAAGCAGCACGATCTTCGATCTCATGGTTTCTCCTGTACTTGAATGTTGCGTTGGATGCGCGCCCGGCGCGGCGGCTGCCACAGCGGAACGTCCTGCCGGCGCGTCTGGGCGATCATGGCGGGGCCTACGCCGAACTGGAGCTCGATCCTGAGCGAACTCCTGACGGCGTTGCCGTTCTTGCGGCCCGGCGTGAAGCGCGCGGAGGCGAACGCTTCCACGGCGGCGGCGTCGAAGACTCCAGGTGGATCGGCCTGCACCGCGAGCGCCTTGTCCACAGCGCCTTCCTCATTGATCAGCAACTGCAGGACGACGCGGCCGCTGGCCGCCGGCGCATCGGGCGGGAACGCCGGCTGCACCTGCGTGCGAATGAGGGGGCGTTCATCCAGTTCCTCCGCGGGGAGATACCTGGGTGGCGCCGCGAACCAGGAGGCGGGCGCCTCCGGGTCGCGCAACACCGGTTCCGGTCTCGCAGCGCGCCGGCTCACAGGGGCCCGGGCGGCCGGCACGATCGCCTCATCGCCGCCGGGCGCGCGCAGCCTTGCTTGCAGCGTACCTGCGTTCCATTGGCTCCAACCGGGCGCTGTCAACTGCCATCCCCGTGGCATGCGGTCGACGAGCGCCAGCGCCGCGCCATGCAGGATCAGCGATGCCCCCAAAGCCGCAGGCATGCGCGCGTCGAACACTATTCGACGACCAGTTCCCGCCACGACACGCGGCGTCCGGCGAACTCGGTCGGAGCGACCGGCGCATCCTGCGTCAGCTGCTGGTTGGACGCGGTGGTGACGATCGCCACTACCTTGCCGCCGGGCAGCATGATGACGTTGATGCCCACGACCAGCGAGCTCCCGATCGTGACGCTTGCCATGCCGCCGGGAGATCCCTCCACATACGATCCCGTCAGATAGTCGAGGTAGTTGATGTGCGCCTCGCCGCCCGCGGTGCACGTATCCAGGGTCGGGGTGTTCGACGCGACGGTCAGCGTGCCGAGCTGCAATTGCGGGTCGACGTTGACCCGCTCGCCCGAATCCGGCAGGTCGATGTACCAGCCGAAATCCGTCGACCAGTCCGGCGCAGTTCCGGGCGCAATCGTGCGCTCGCCCGGATTGACGCCGGGCTGGAACACGCGCTGCTTGATCGAGGGGCCGCGCACGTCGGCAATCACCGGACCCGTGGAAACGGTGGGCTCATCGCGCAGCGCGTAGATCGTCTGCGTGAGGAACGGGCCGGACTTGTCGCTGGACTCGAGGAACTTGCCCGTGCCGAACATGACGATCGGCTTCTTGGGCACGGTCGGCGCGTCCGTCACTTCCGGCTTCACCGTGATCGGCTGCGTGTTGCCGAGCGCGTCCTTCGCCACCGCCAGCAGCGTGACCGTCAGGTATTTGGCGTTCGCGCCGCTGTCGTAGTTGAGGTCGAAGCGCCACACGTTGCCCTGGATGTCGCCGCCATAGACATACAAGGCGGTGTTGTCTACCGCGGAATTGATCGCATAGGCGACGACCTTGGCGAGGCCGCTGGGCACGGCCGCCGTCCCCGCGCCGGTCGCGAGGCGATGCAGGATGTGGCCGTCCACGGCGTCGAGGATGTACAGATAGCCACCGCCGTTGCCGTTGCCGTCGGTCGAGCCGTTGTTGTACCCGGAGGTCACGAGCGCCACCCACTTGCCGTTTAACTTGGTGATGATCGGCACGCCGTAGGACAAGCCGACGTGGCAGTCGCCGTAATACGGCCCGCCGACAGGGACGCCCTGGAGGCCGGTGGCCACGCAGGTGCTGGTGTAGCCGAATTCCCACATCGCTTCCACGGCCGTGGCCGAGGGGTTGGTGATGTCGAGCGCGTAGTAGCCTCGACCGCCATCGTTCAGGCCCGCCGCCAGGATGGAGCGCCAGTCGTCGATGCCGCCGCACGGCGTGGTCACGCAGATGTCGGCGATCGCCGGCGAGCCGTCCGCAAAGTAGCGGTGGTTGTAGGGCTCGTTCGCAAGCAGATGGACGTAGGGCAGCAGCAGCCCCGGGATGTAGGCCCAGCGTTCCACGCCGTTGCCGGCGTTGTTGCCCGTGAAGGTGTCGTCGAGCGTGGCGGCGGTCGTGATTCCCGCGGTCTGGAAGTAGGGATTGTTGTTCACGTCGGTCTCGAAGGCGTGCAGCATGCCGTCGTTCGACGCTGCATACACCGTCCCGCGCCGCGGCTTGGTCGGATCGGGGAAGCGTCCCGTGGGGCAGCCGGTCCCGGTGCCCTCGGTGCAGGCCTTGAAGGCGAAGTAGCCGGTGTCGCCATAGGAGAAGGGCGACTTGCGCACGTACGCCGGCTGCGCATTGACGATGTCCCCCAGTTTGCTGGTGCGCGCGCGGTACAGGTCCGTCGCCCCGCGCGGGATGGCGCCGCTGTTGTAGTGAGAGATGTCGCCGCGCAAGTAGTTGACCAGCGACTGCGCAGTGCCGGCGACGGTCCAGGCGCCTTCCTGCGAGAGCGCGATGATGCTGGGATCGAAGTAGTTCACCTCGGCGGCGGTGAGGCCCGTGCCGTCGTTGCACCACGTCGCGCCCACGTCGGCGTTCATGCAGAAGTGCTTCATGCGGTTGCCAACCGTGTCACCGCTGTCGAAGGTGAAGATCTGCCGGTCGGTGTGCAGGCGCGTGTCGAGCAAATCGGTCGCCGACCACAACTGCACGGCGGATACGGTTCCCGAGCCGAGGTCGATGGTGCGCGCCTTGAGGTCCCCGATCCAGTCCACGGTCTGGTACTGCGCGGTGAAGGCGAAGTTGTCGCCCGCCACCGGCTGCAGGTTCGAGGTCGCCGCCGCCGCGCCCGCACCGACGCGGGCCTGCAGCTGCTCCAGCGTGTTCGCCAGGCCTTGCGCCACCTGATCGGGGTTCTTCGCGCTAAAGAACACGCCGCGCCCGTTGACCGCCGCGTGCCACAAGTCGTCCAAGGCGGTCGGCGTCTCCGCCACCGGCACCGGCCATTTGATGGTGCCCTGCTTGATCGCCACGAAGTCGCCGGAAGTCGCTGTCTCGTAGTCCGGCCGGAACGTCAGCGCGCCATCCAGTCCCAGGCCGATGGTGAACGTGACCATGTGCTGGTGCGAGGCCAAGTCCTTGTCGGTCGTAGGCACCGTGTTCGCCATCGCCGGCCGCAAGTCGGTCTTGTAGTAATAGAGCGCCACGTCCGCCAGGGTGTTCGCCGCGACCGGCGTACCGCCGTCGTACACGCCGTCCGACTGGCGGGAGTAGGGCGCGCTATCCGTGTTGTCCTGGTTGCCGATGGCGGTCGAATTGTCGATCTGCCGCCCGACGTTGCCGTTCCAGTATCCGTCCGTGGACAGGATGGCGAAATTGGGCTGGCAGGAGGCGGTGACCGGGTCGTCGCTTGCCGCGCTGAGGCCGCCGGTCAGCCCGCTGCCGAACTTGCCGGCATAGATCAAGCCGACGCGGGACAGCGCCTCGCGCAGCGGCGTGTAGTTCGCCGGGCTCTGCGAGTACAGTTTCGCGTACCAATTGATGCGATGCGCGGTGTCGTAATCCGCGATCTTCAGGTACTTGGCGGCCACCACGCTGGCGCCCATGGCGCTCGACTGGCAGTTGTTGCCGCTCACCGGGCAGATGGTGATGAAGCCGACGCGGAAGCCCTCGTTGAGGTTGGCGAATGCCCGTCCTGCCGCCGCCTTCATCATCTGCATGCGCGTGCGGTGGTAGGCGTACCAGTTGGCGAAATTCGTCATCTCTTCCTGGTAGGTGCAGGTCACGCCCGCGCAGTCGGTGCGACCAAAGCCTTTCGCGTACGAATTGATCGCGGGCACGATGTCGGTGCGCGTGAACTGGCCCACGCCGATGCGCACGCGGCCGCTGAACGCGGTGGCGCCCCCGGACATCGGCGCGGTCGCGGTGTTGATCATCGTGGTCGATACTCCCGCCACGCTGCCGCAGGAGGTGGTGCCCATGTTGCAGATGGTGGTGGAAACGGCGCCCGTTTCGATCACCGACCAGCCGTTCGGGATACTGCCGAGATTGACCGGCGCCACGATGTTGAGCCCGGTGGTGCCGTTGTCGGTCGCCGTCCACGGCCCGGTGCCGCCCGGCGGCGTCTGTGCGCAGGTGTTGATGGCCGTGCGCAGGGCGTCGCGCGTGGCCTGCCGCCGGGCGGTGCTGGAGCTGCCGCTCGGCGCGATGATGCGGCTCAACGCGCCGCTCGTGCCGCCGCCCGCCGCCCACTGCGCGGAATTGCCGCTGACGGTGAAGCTCTGTGTCGAACCCGGCGAGCAGGACAGGAGCTGCTGCCCGTTGACCGTGATCGACGTGATGGTGTTCGAGCTTCCCGCCGTGTCGACCTGGATGATCCCCGTGGCCCTGGTGGTGCCGATCGTGGAAGAGTTCACCGTGATGGCCTTGCCGTTCTCCGTGGTGCCCGCGGCCACGGAAGTGACGATCACGTTCGTGCCGCTCTGCGACGCGGTGTAGGTGCCGCTCGCCGGCCCGCTGAGGATCGCATTCACGATCTGGCCGGCCACCGTGGAGGCGCTCGCACCGGCGGCGACCGCGACGCTGCCGGCCGTCACCGTGGTAGCGCCGATCGTGATGTTCAGAATGGTGCCGCCCGCGGCATTGACTGACGTGACCTGGATATTGCCTTCGGCTTGGCGCGCCGGCACCGTGCCGACGACAGTGAGGCCGATATGCTTGGCGTAGATGAAGGCGCCGATCTTCTTGCGCTGGCAGTAGTTAACGCGCGGGATGGTGACGATCGAGTCCTCCTGGAGATTTACGTTGTTGCACCAGCGTACGCCGGAGAATATATGCGCCGCGGTGACCGCTGCGCCCGCCGCGCAGTCGGTGAGCTCCGCGTCCTTGCAGAACTCTGGTGCCGGGAACAGGTGTACCGAGGGATTGATCGCGGAGCCGCCCACGCAGATGGTGCGCGCCGCGTCGCTGCAGAACTGCCGCGTCTGCATGCGGTAGCTGTAGGGCGACACCGAGATGTACTTGGTGCTGCCGCCGGTGTCCTCGCCGTACGGAAAGGCGGCGTTCGGGAAGTTGTAACCCGAGTTCTGCCGGCAAGTGCCGCTGGTCGCGGCGTCGGACTGGCTCGCGCACCAGACCCGGTCCGGGTAGCCGGTGACGATGTTGGTGGTGGTGGTGTTCTGGTACGGATTGGTCCGCACCGCGGTCCAGTTCGTCGCGGTGGCCGCATCCTGCGTCGGCATTTCCGTGCCGTCGGCGTTCATCGCCGGGCGGTAGCGCAGGCCCGGGTTGTAGTAGATGGTGTTGAAGTCCGAGCTGTTGTACGGCGGGTCACCCAGAATGCACGCGTTGGGATTTCCGTTGATGGTGCCGGCGCCGCTGCCGTCCCCGTCGTCGCCGGTGTCGAAGCAGCCAGCGGTGGTGCTCGTAGGGTTGTGGCTGTCGTTGACGTAGTCGGGCATGTAGTCCGAGTTCATGCTGCCCGAGTCGTCGAGGATGAACATCACGTTCGGCTTGATCGAGCTCGCGCCCGTGCCGAGCGGGTCGGTCGAGATGTTGAGCTGCTGCGCCGCTGCAGGCAGCGCCGCGGCGCCGGCCAGCGCGAGGGCGCAGGCGAGGATCAATCTGGACTTGCGCGTTTTCATGGTTTTCTCCAGCGACATGGCGGCCGTCATCTACTTCAGCATGGCCTGCACGTAGCTCAGGGTGTTGCGCGGCCCGAGGACGCGGACCGTGACGCGGTAATAGACGACAGTGGTGCCGGGAAGCGCGAGCGCACTGTAACTGACCGTGCCCTTGGTGCTGCCTTCGGTCCCCGTGGCCCCGCCGCCGCCCGACGCCTTGACGCAATTGGCGTTCGCCGCGGTGGTCGCACCCGAAGCCTCGCACATGCGGTGCAGCACGTAGCGCACCTCGTTGCCGGCGCTGTCGGTGCCCACCAGTTGCGCGGCACTGCTCCAGCCGAAGGGCGTGGTGGTGGTGCCCACCAGGTCTAGACCCGTCTGCCAGGTGGCGTAGTAGGCGGCGGCCGAGTTGTCGTTGTCGAGCGCAGCCTTGTTCGCGGCGAGCGTCGTCTTCAGGTAGCTGCGCGCCGCTTCGATGCCCCAGTCGGCCGCGGCGGTGGCGCCCTGGCGGAATGCGAGGTTGCCCGCGATGAGGACGTTGGTATCCACCGAGCGGATGAGCGCGATGCCGGTGAGCGTCATCGCGACCAGCACGATCAGCGCGACGAACAGGATCACGCCCCGCTGCGCCTTGCGGGGCACGCGTGCGATGCGGTTCATTCCGCCCTCCAGAGCATGTTGCGCAACGGGACCACGGTCTCGAACACGCGGTACTTGTAGCAGGACGGCAGCGCGCCCGGCGCGTCGAAGGTGGGAAATGGCAGGTTGTCGGTTCCGCCCCAGGTCGGGCGGTTGGCGGTCGTGGTGGCCTCGCAGGGCCCTCCCGAGGTGCCCGGCTTCTCGTAGTGCTCGCTGCGCGCGAGCACCGCCAGGCGTACGGCCTTGATCTGCGCGATCTCGGTCGCGCTGAAGTTGGTGCCGGCAACCGCGGGCAGCTGCTTGGTCCAGACGTCGATCACATTGTCATCATTGGTGTCCTTGCCGTACTGCGCCTGCAGGTCGACGATGCCGTCCATCAGGTCCTGGCTTACCGCGCCCGCCGTCAGCACGGCGAACTGGTCGGTCACCTGCAGCTTGCCGTTGGCGATGCCGAAGGCCTTCCACACCGGCCGCGAGCCAAGGTTGAAAATGCGGGTCGAATCCTTGGGCCAGGTCGGCAGCGTGCCGCCGGCGCTCGGGTTCCAGAGGTTGTCCGCGTGCAGCAGGGTCTGCGCGACGACCCCGGTGACCTGGTACATCGCGCAGGTCGTGCCGTTCTGCAGGACGACCAGGTTGCCGTTCTCGAAGCCGGCGGTGCCGTCGGGCTTGATGTCGGCGCCGGGCGTGACCATGTTGTCCACCAGGATCGTGGACAGCGCGCGTTCGCTGTCGGAACCATAGAACACGCTCAGGACATCCGGCGCATTCGGCGCGTCCGTGATGATGAAGGGGTAAAGGGACAGCGCATTGCGCGAGTTGGTCATCGACGCGTTCGGCGGGAACGAGTACTTGAGGTCGTAGTAGTACCGGATCGCGCTGCAGCCGGCATTCGCGGTCGAATCGCAGTTGCACTGGAATGCGTAGCTGCTGTTCAGTCCGTAGCCCGCCTGCCGGATCTCGTGCTCCAGCACATACAGCGCGATGGCGCCGTTGGTCTGCGCGCCGCCCGCGGCGGTGGTGACGCGCTTGTGCTGCTCGTTCGTCAGGTAGACGTGGGTGATGATCACGATGCCGATCAGGCCGATCGCGGCGCCGACCATCAGCTCGATGAGGCTCATGCCGGCGGAACGCCGGAGGATGGTTTGGGTTTTCATTGGCGCGACACCATGCCGACGAGTTCGAACCTGCGTTCCTGCGTTTCGCCCGGCTGCAGCCAGAGGACGATGACCGTGATCTGGCTGGGCGGGTCCGTGTCGCCCGCGTACGTGGGGCCGGGCGCGATGCTGATCGAAGGCACGCGCTGCGCAGAGGCGATCTTGATCCCGGGCAGCGTGGCCTCGACCTGGTTGCGCCAGGTGGTGCGCGGCACGTAACTGCCGGAGTTGCTGTCGGCGTAGGAATCCTTGTTGCCGAAGTCCAGGCGGATCTGGCTCACCATCTGGCTGGCGAGGTAGGCGGCCTCGGTGCGGTAGCGCGCGTCGCTGGTGTTCTTCACCGCCACCGACTGCATGCCGATCAGCGCGAGGATGCCGATCGAGAAAATCAGGATGCCGAGCAGCGCCTCGATCAGCACTACGCCGCCTTGCCTGCTCAATCCGCGTCGCGTCATGTGGCGGCTCCTCAGCACTTGCGCGGGTCGGTTGCGTCGCTGACTGCCGGATCGCACATGCGCACCGAGCCGCTCGAGCTGACGTTGACCTGCAGGCAGCGCATCGGCCCCGCCGCGGCCTGGCAGGCCCCGCCGGTCGGATTGGTGACAGTGACCTGCAGGGAGCCGCTGGCGCTGCCCAGCCCGTTGAAGAACACGCTGGAAGCCGACGCGCCGATCGCGACGTTCTGCGCGCCTTCCTGGCTGCTGCGCTTCTGCAGGATGAAGGGGTCGACGGTTTCCGAGGGGTCCGTGTTGCACTTGCCGGTGGGGTCCGCCATGCTGACCACCCAGCTGCCGCCGGAGGCGATCAGGTTGCAGCTGGCGTCGAGCGTGTCCACGATATTGAAGCGCACCTGCCGGTTGCGCCGCAGGGCCTCCGTGCGCGCGAGCTGCAGGCCAGAAACCATCGCCTCGGCGCTGTTGCGGATCTGCGTGTTCTGCAGCCACGCGGAAATGTTCGGCAGGCCGAGCATCAGCACGAGGCTGAGCACCGTGAGGGTGACCAGCACCTCGATGATCGTGAAACCCCGGCCGCGGGGATGGCGTCGCATCAGCATTGCGAGGGCTTCTTTCTCACCCAGCACGCGGCGTTGCTGGCATAGCCCTTGTCCGCCATGGGCGTGGAGGCAGTGACGTCCGTTGCTTTGGTATTGCTGTGGTTAATGGTAAAGGCGATGCCGCTCAGGCTCTCCGACGCCTTGCCCGTGGCCGTCAGCAGGTATTCTTGGTCGCCCGCGGCGTTCGGGTTCGCAGACGCGCAGGTGAAGTCGAAGTACTTCGTACCCTGCGCCGTGGGGGTATTGCCGCCCGGGATGCCGCAGGTGCCACCGCCGGCGTTGGTGCTGTAGCGCCGGTTGTCCAGGTAGGACTGCTCCATCTTCACCCGCAAGTCCGCCAGGTGCGCGTAGGCCTCCGCCAGCTTGCTGCGGGTCACGTAGTCCGTGTAGGAAGGCAGAGCGATGGCGCTCAGGACCGCGATGATCACGATCGTGATCATCAGTTCGATGAGTGTGAAGCCACTTGCGTAACGCATGCTGCCTCCTTCGCGTGGGTTGAATGCTATGGGAGCACCATGCGCGCTGCAAAGACCGGCGACCAACGGGCGGAACCGCGGCACGAACGGCGCATTGCGGCGCAGTATAATGGCAATAAATCACACTGCTGGTGTAGCTCAGCTGGTAGAGCAACTGATTCGTAATCAGTAGGTCGCCCGTTCGAGTCGGGCCACCAGCACCGTAATGTATGTACGGCGACTTTGGGGTACCCGCATTGGGCGCACGCATCCTGGTGGTTGACGACGACGAGAGCATCCGCGAGCTGTTGCGGCTGCACCTGTCGTCGGCCGGTTACGAAGTGCAGGTGGCCGAGGACGCGATCGCGGCCGGCTACCTGGTGCTCAAAGGCCCGCCGGACCTGATCATCACCGACGTCAGCATGCCGCACATGGACGGATTCGAGTTCGTGGCTGCGCTGCGCGCCGACAAGGCGCTGCCGAACATCCCGGTGATTTTTCTCACGTCGGTGGAAGACGGCGATGCGCGCGGCCGCGAGCTCGGCGCGGCCGGTTATGTCACCAAGCCGGTGCGCGCCGACCGGCTGCTGTCGCTGGTGGCGCAGCACGTGCCCGGCGGGGCGATCCCGATCGGCTAGTCGCCGGCGCGCGGCTCAGGACCGGGCCGCGCACTCGTGCAGCGTGGCGCCCTCGAATTCCCTGGCGATCTCCTGCAGGCGCGCGTGCAGCGCCTGCTCCACCGTGCGCACCTGGAACCAGACCTTGGGAACGCGCGTCTCGCGCTGACCGACCACAGCGCTCTTCACGCCCTTCGCGCGCAGCGCTTCGAGACGCGCCTTGGCGGCTTCCTCGGCCCGGAATATCCCGAGCGACAGCGCCCAGCGCTGGCGGCCCTCTTCCTGCACGACGAAGTAGTCGTCCACGCCGAGCTTTTTCAGTTCCGCGGCTTTTTTCTGCGCGGCGCCGCGGTTGGGCTGGGGCGGAATGAACACCCACCAGCCGGCCGTTTCCTCGCCGCGGTGCTGGGCCAGCCGCGCGCCGAGCGCCAGCGGTTCCAGGCGCTGCTCCGCGCGCACCGCGTCCGCCGGGCTGAAGCTGCCCCATTCGAGGCAGGCGAGCGGGGCCGGCTCGGGCGCAGCCGGCGCCGGGCCGGGCTTGGGTTTCGGAGCCGCGGACGGCGGCGTCCTGGCAAGCTCGCGTTCCGCAACCACGCGCAGTTTCTCCGGCTCGATCTGTTGCGCCAGCGGCCGGGAATCGATCGCCGGGTCCGGGACGGCGAGGAAGCGCGCCCAGGCGAAGAAGCCCAGGCTCGCGGCAAGCAGCAGCAGGAACACTGTCCTCACGAGCAGGCGATCCTGGCGAGGCCTTCCAGCACCAGGTTCTCCACATAGCGGCTGGGAATGCCGAGCTGCTCGACGAGCGCCTCGCCGGCCCCGCCCGACACCAGGCAAAGCGCGCCGTCGCCGGCCACGCGCGCCATGCGCTCGATCGCGCCCGCCTGCGCATGGCGGCAGCCGGTCTCGATGGCGTCGATGGTGTTGCGCGGCGTGCGCACGAAGCGCCCTTCCTGCAAGGGCAGCCGCCCGGTGTGCTCGTGCAGGACGAACCTCATCAGGTCCACGCCCGGCAGGATCAGCCCGCCGAGGAACTCGCCTTGCGCCGAGAGCACGTCGGCGGTGGTCGCGGTCCCCGCATTGACCACCAGGCAGGGCCCCTGGTGCAGCGCGCGCGCGGCAATCAGTGCGGCCCAACGGTCGGGTCCGAGCTGCTCGGGCTGCTCATAGCGGCTGCTCACGCCGCAGCGCTCTGCCTCGCCCTTCAGCCACAGCGGCTCGGCATCGAAGATGCTGGTCCAGTTGATCAGCAGCTGGTGCGCGCCGTCGCCGGCCACGTTCGAGATCACGATGCGCGCGGGATTCTCGTGCGTTGCCGCGAACGGATTGATATCGTGGTTCGCCGCGGCGAACTCGATCAGCGAGACGGTGGCGAGGCTCGACCAGCCGTTGCCGTCGTGCCAGCCCCACTTGACGCGGGAGTTGCCGGCGTCGATGGCGAGGATCATGCGGCCGACACCACGCGGCCGTTGCGCACCGTGCGCAGCCCGGCGCGGGTGCGCACTTGCAGCGCGCCGTCCGCATCCAGGCCTGCGGCCACGCCCGCTACCACGCGTCCGTTGGCAAGGCGCACGCGCAACGGCTTTCCGGCAAAGGCGTGCAGTTCCTCCCAGTCCCCGCGGAACGGCGCGAACCCTTCAGCGTCGAAGGCGCGCAGCGCGCCGATCAGCTCGCAGCCCACGGCGGAGATGACGGCGTTGCGCGTGGGCAGGGGGCGCAGCAGCTGATCGAGCGCGGCGACGCCGCGCCGCAGGCGCGCCGCGAGGCCCCCCACCGTGCGGTGGTTGACGCCGATGCCGACGACGGCGGCGCTGCCCGCTCCCTGCGCGCGGGTTTCCACCAGGATGCCGCCGAGTTTCGCGCCACGCACCAGCAGGTCGTTGGGCCACCTGAGCGCCACCTCGGTGGCGCCGAGCGCGCGCAGCGCGCGCACCGCCGCAAGCCCGGCGACGATGGAAACACCGCCCAATGCGCGCACCGGCCGCCGCATCGGCAGGGCGAGCGAGAACAGGATGCCGCTGCCCGCCGGGCTGTGCCAGCGCCGGCCGCGCCGGCCGCGGCCCGCGGTCTGCTCGTCGGCGGCGAGCAGCACCGGACGCGCGATGTCGCCGGCGAGCAATATCGTGTTGGTCGAGGTGCAGCGCCCCAGCACGCGCACCTCGGCCCCGGAAACGCTGATAGCTCCGGCGTCGAGTCGGTCCATGTGCGCTAGTTTACGGTGCGCGAGGGCTTACGCCGCGCCGAAGGCGAAATCCCGCCCCGGCGCCGCATCGAACAGCGCCCGGGTGTACTCGTGGCGCGGGGCGCCGAACACCTGCGCCGCCGGGCCGTACTCGACCACGCGCCCCTGCGACATCACCGCCACGTGGTCGCAGACCTGCGCCGCGACGCGCAGGTCGTGCGTGATGAACAGCATGGCGAGGCTCAAGCGCTCGCGGATTTCCTCGAACAGCGCCAGCACTTGCGCCTGCACCGAGACGTCGAGCGCCGATACCGCCTCGTCGGCGATCAGCAGTTCGGGCTCCATGGCCAGCGCGCGCGCGATGCAGATCCTCTGCCGCTGGCCGCCGGAGAACTGGTGCGGGTAGCGGCTGAGCGACTCCGGGTCCATGCGCACCAGCGCCATCAGGCGTCGCGCGCGCTCCTCAGCCTCGGTGCGCGTCACGCCGTAGTTGAGCGGGCCCTCCATGATCGCCTCCAGTACCGTGCGCCGTGGATTGAGCGAGCGGTAGGGGTCCTGGAACACGATCTGCACGCGCCGGCGCAGCGGGCGCAGCCGCCCGGCCGGCATGGTGGCGATGTCCTCGCCGCCGAGCAGGATCTCGCCGCCGCTGGGATCGATCAGGCGCACGATGCAGCGCGCCACCGTCGACTTTCCCGAACCCGACTCGCCGACGATGCCGAGCGTCTGGCCCCTGCGCACCTCGAGCGTCACGTCGACGGCGGCGGGAACCTCGCGGCGCTTGGCGAACCAACTGCGATCGCGGTAGGTTTTGGACAGGCCGCGGGTGGCGAGCACCACCGGCGCCTCGCTGTCCGCGGCGCGCGCGTGCGGCTTGAGTGTGGGAACAGAACCGATGAGCATCCTCGTGTAGTCGTGCCGCGGGCGCTTGAGGACCTCTTCCTTCGCCCCGAACTCGACCAGTTCGCCCAGGCGCAGCACCGCCACGCGGTACGCCACCTCGGCCACCACGCCGAAATCGTGCGTGATGAACAGCACCCCCGTGCCGTGGCGCGCCTGCAGGTCCTGGATCAGCTTCAGGATCTGCGCCTGGGTGGTGACATCCAGCGCGGTGGTCGGCTCGTCGGCGATCAGCAGCGCCGGCTCCAGCACCAGCGCCATGGCGATCATGATGCGCTGGCGCTGGCCGCCGGAGAGCTGGTGCGGGTAGGACTCGACCATCCGTTCCGGGTCGGGCAGCCGCACCTCGCGCACGATGTCGAGGATCCTGCGCCGGCGCTCGGCCGGCGGGAATGCCGTGTGCTCCTGCAATACTTCGTCGAGCTGGTCGCCGCAGCTCATTACCGGGTTGAGAGCGGTCATCGGCTCCTGGAACACCATCGACATGCGCGTGCAGCGCAGTTCCCGCAGCCGCCGCTGCGGCGCATGCGTGATGTCCTCGCCCTCGAGCAGGATCGTGCCGCCGGTGACCGGCAGGCCTTTCGGCAGCAGCCCCATGACGCCCTGCGCGATCACTGACTTGCCGGAGCCGGATTCGCCCACCAGGCACACGATCTCGCCGCGCTCCACGCTGAAGGACACGCGCGAGGCCGCCTCGCGGCGGTCGCCGCCGCGCGGCAGGGCGATCGTCAGGTCGCGGACCTCCAGCACGCTCATACGCGCTTCGCCATCTTCGGGTCGAGCGTGTCGCGCAGGCCGTCGCCGAGGATATTCACTGCGAGCACGGTGATGGCGAGGAATACGCCCGGAATGAAGATGTTGTGCGGGTATTGATTGAACTGCGGCCGGCCCTCGGCCATGATGTTGCCCCAGGTCGGAATGTCCGGCGGCAGGCCGACGCCGAGGAACGACAGGATCGCCTCGACCAGGATCGCCGCCGCGCAGATGTAGGTGCCTTGCACCATGAGCGGCGCGATGGTGTTGGGCAGGATGTGCCCGAACATGATTTTCCAGGTCGGCGTGCCCAGGGCCACCGCGGCCTCGACGTAGGGCTCCTCGCGGATGGTGAGCACGAGCGAGCGCACCAGGCGCGTGACGCGCGGGATTTCGGGAATCGCGATCGCGATGATCACCGTCATCAGGCTGCCGCGCCACATCGCCACCAGCGCGATGGCGATCAGGATGGCGGGAATCGCCATCAGCCCGTCCATGAAGCGCATCAGGATGCCGTCGACCCAGCGCAGGTACCCGGCGCTCAACCCGCATACGATGCCGAAGGCGAGCGAGAGCAGCGCGGCGAGGATGCCGACCAACAGCGACACGCGCGTGCCGTACATCACGCGGCTGTAGATGTCGCGTCCGAACGAATCCGAGCCGAACCAGAACTTGTGCTTGATGATCTCGCCGTCGAGCGTGGTGATTTCGCCCGCCTGGCCGGGCACCAGGTCGCGGCTCGCCGCGTCGAACAGCGTCGGGTCGACTGTACCGAGCCAGGGCGCGGTGAGCGCGAGAACCACGAGCACCGCCAGCACCACCGCGCCAATGCGCACCGACCAGTTCTTGCGCACCCGCTGCCACGCGCTCTCGGTGAGGCGGATATCGGCGGCCTCGACCGACAACGCGTCGAGCCCGCTTGCCTTGGTTCGCAGGGCGGACATGAGGCCTTAGAAGCGGATGCGCGGGTCGAGAAACACGTACGACAGATCGACCAGCAGGTTGACCCCCACGTAGACCAGCGAGAAGAACAGGATCACGCCCTGAATGGTCGGGAAATCGCGCGCCAGCACCGCATCGACGGTAAGGCGCCCGAGCCCCGGAATGGCGTACACCGATTCGGTCACCACCACGCCGCCGATCAGCAGCGCGATGCCTATGCCGATCACCGTGACGATCGGCACCGCCGCATTGGCGAGCGCGTGGCGGATCAGCACCCGCGATTCGCGCAGGCCCTTGGCACGCGCCGTGCGGATGTAGTCCTCGCCCAGCGCTTCCAGCACCGAGGCGCGCGTCACGCGCGCGATCAGCGCGATGAAGATCACCGATAGCGTGATCGAGGGCAGGATCAGGTGCTGCAGGTAGGGCCAGAAGCCGTCGGCGATGCGTTTGTAGCCCTGCACCGGCAGCCAGCCGAGCTTGAGCGAGACGATCCAGATCAGGATGTAGGCCAGCACGAACACCGGGATCGAAAAGCCCAGCACCGAGAAACCCATCAGCGCGCGGTCGAACCAGCCGCCAAAGCGCCAGGCGGCGATCACGCCCAGCGGCACCGAAACCGTCACCGCGAAGACGATGGTGAGAACGGCGAGCGACAGCGTCGGTTCGAGGCGCTGCGCGATCAGGTCAGCGACCTGGATCTTGTAATAGAACGACTCGCCCAGGTCCCCGGTGAGCAGGTGCCCGATCCAGATCCCGAACTGCACGATGATCGGCTGATCGAGCCCGAGACTGTTGCGGATCTGCGCGATCTGGTCCGCGCTCGCCGCGTCGCCCGCCAGGATCGCCGCCGGGTCGCCCGGCGTCAGGCGCAGCAGCAGGAACACCAGCACCGCCACGATCGCGAGGACCGGGACGGTGGCGAGGATGCGGCGCGCGATGAAGTTCAGCATGCGTGCAAAAAAGGAACGGCTCCCCGATCCTGGCGGGCGGGAGCCGTCGCCTCGATCGGCCTTACGTCAGTTTTTCCTTACGCCCCAGTAAATGTTCGCCAGCCCCGCCATGTTCAGCCCAGTAATGCTGGAGCGCACCGCCACCGGTTGCGAGAATTCGCCGAGCGGTGCATGCGTGGCGTTCGTGAAGGCCTCGGTCTGGATCGCCTCGGCAAGTTTTTTCTTGCTGGACTCGTCAGTCGAGCGCATGAACTGGCCACGCAGCTCCTGCAGCTTGGCGTCGTCCGGCCAGCCGAACCAGCCCGACTTGTCGCCGCGCGCGTCGAGCGCGGCGTTGTTGACCGGGCTCCAGATGTCGGGCGCCACCCAGGCGGTGCAGAACATGTTCCAGCCGCCGGCGGCGATCGGGTCCTTCTTCGCGCGCCGCGACACCAGCGTCTGCCAGTCCATCGCCTGCAGGTCGACCTTGAATCCCGCCTGGCGCATGAGCTGCGCCGCGACGTCGGGCAGCTTGCCGATCGCGTCCAGGTCGGTCGGCTTCATTAGTACCACCGGCGTTCCGTTGTAGCCCGACTGCTTAAGCAGCGCCTGCGCCTTGCGCATGTTCGACTTCGACTGGATCTCGGTGCCGACGTTGCTCGCATAGGGCGTGCCGCAGGTAAACATCGACGCACACGGTTTGTAGAGCTCTTCCACGCCGACCTGCGCCTTGAGGAACGGCCGCTGGTCGAACGCCGCCAGCGCGGCGCGGCGCACCTCGGCCTTGTTGAACGGTGGCAGGAGGTGGTTGAAGCGGCACATGTACTGCAGGCCGAACGTGGGCTTGAGCACCTTGACGTCCTTTTCCTTGGACATGCTCTCGTAATGGTCGAAGGCGAGGCTCTCGATGATGTCGATTTCGCCCTTGACGAGAGCGTTGGCCTGCGCCTGCACGTCGCGCAGCGCCAGGTTCCACTCCACGCGCTCGACATATACGTTCTTGCCGCCTGCGGTGCCCGAGGCCGGTTCGGCGCGTGGCATGTACTTGTGGTTCTTCAGGTACACGGCGCGGTCGCCTGGCTTGAACTCGTCGCGCTTGAAGACGTACGGGCCCGAGCCGGTGTAATCGTCGATCTGTTTGAAGGCGTCGGTCTCGGCCACGCGCTTGGGCATGATGAAGGGCACGTTCGACGAGGGCTTGCCGAGCGCCTCCAGCACGAAGCCGCAAGGCTCACGCAGGAAAATGCGGAAGCTGTTGGGCGAGGGGGAGTCCATGCGCTCGACGAAGCTCATCAGCGCCACGCCCATCGCGTCGCGCTTGCCCCAGCGCGCCAGCGAAGCGACGACGTCCTCGCCGGTGACCGGCGCGCCGTCGTGGAACTGCAGGCCGCTGCGCAGGTTGAAGGTCCACAGTCGCTTGTCGGGCGACGCGGTCCAGGTATCGACCATCTGCGGCTTGATCTGGCTCTTCTCGTCGGTGCCGAACAGCGTGTCGTAGATCATGTAGCCGTGGTTGCGGCTCATGTACGCCGTGGTCCAGATCGGGTCGAGAATGCTCAGGTTGGAGTGCGGTACCACGCGCAGCACCTTGTCCTGGGCGAACACGCTGCCGGCGGCGGCGGCGAGCAAAACAGCGGCGACGATCTTGCGGTTCATGCGGGTATCCTTGGTGTCGGACTGGCGAAAAACAGGGTAGCAGGCCATGGCACGCATCGCAATCGGCGGCTTCCAGCACGAGACCAATACTTTCGCGCCTTCGCCGGCGGACTACGCGGCGTTCGAGGCGGGGGGCGGCTGGCCAGGGGTGCAGTACGGAGAGCCCTTGTTCGGTGCGGTGGCGGGGGCGAACATTCCCGCGGCCGGCGCGATCGAGGCGCTGCGCGCAGCGGGTCACCAGCTCGTCGGCACAGCCTGGGCGGCGGCGAGCCCGTCGGCGGCGGTCACCTCGGACGCGTTCGAGCGCATCGCGGGCGAGATGGTGAAACGGCTGCAGGCTGCGCTGCCCGTGGACGGCGTGTACCTCGACCTGCACGGCGCGATGGTGAGCGAG
>JBGQFF010000016.1:0-31733 GCA_041496745.1 Gammaproteobacteria bacterium | reverse complement strand
TCAGTTGGTCGTTTTCAGCACCCCGCGCACGATCTCGAACAGCTGATCGATCTCTTCCTTGCGGATGATGAGCGGCGGCGCGAGCGCGATGATGTCTCCTGCGACGCGGATATAGGCGCCTTTTTCGAAGGCCTTGGTGTGCGCGTCGAGCGCGCGCATCCCCGGAGCACCGGCGCGCGGGGCGAGTTCGATCGCCGCGATGAGGCCGATATTGCGGATGTCGATGACGTTCGGCAAGCCTTTCAGCGCGTGCGCCTGCTCCTCCCAATAGGGCCAGAGCTCCGCCGCGCGCGTGAGCAGCCCTTCTTCCTCATACACCTGCATGGTGGCGAGGCCCGCAGCGCAGGCCAGCGGGTGCGAGGAGTAGGTGTAGCCGTGCGGCATCTCGATCGTGTTCTCGGGGCCCGTCATGAAGGCCTGGTAGATGCGCTCGCGCATGAACACCGCGCCCATCGGCACCGTGCCATTGGTGATGCCCTTGGCGGTGGTGATGAGGTCGGGCATCACGCCGAAATGCTGTGCGCCGAAGGGCTTGCCGAGCCGCCCCCAGGCCGTGATGACCTCGTCGAAAATCAGCAGGATGCCGTGCTGGTCGCAGATCGCGCGCAGGCGCTCCAGGTAGCCCACCGGCGGCACCAGCACCCCCCCGGAGCAGGCGACCGGCTCGACGATCACCGCGGCGATGGTGGACGGATCGTGCAGCGCGCACAGGCGCTCGAGGTCGTCGGCGAGCTCCGCGCCATGCTTGGGCTGCCCGCGCGAGAAGGCGTTCTTCTCCAGGTCGTGCGTGTGCCGGATGTGGTCCACGCCGGTCACCAGCGCGCCGAAGATCTTGCGGTTGCCGGCGACGCCGCCGACCGCGGTGCCGCCGAAGTTGACGCCGTGGTAGCCGCGCTCGCGCCCGATGAGGCGCATGCGGTGGCCTTCGCCCCTGGCGCGGTGGTAGGCGAGCGCCAGCTTCAGGGCCGTATCCACCGATTCCGATCCCGAGTTGGTGAAGAATACGCGCTTCAGGTCCCCCGGCGCGATCGCCGCGATCCTGTCGGCGAACTCGAAGGCGAGCGGGTGGCCCATCTGGAACGCCGGGGCGAAATCGAGCTCGGCGACCTGCTTTTGCACCGCCTTGACGATGCGCTCGCGGCAGTGGCCGGCGTTCACGCACCACAGGCCGGATGTGCCGTCGATCAGCTTGCGGCCATCCGGCGTGTAGTAGTACATGCCCTCGGCCCGTGACAGCAGCCGCGGCGCCTTCTTGAAATGCCGGTTCATGCTGAACGGCATGAAGAACGCCGAGTTCTCCAGTGTAGGAATGTTGGCGCGCTCGTTCATGGCTCTCCTCCTAGGCGGCGGCGCGGGAAGCGCCGGCGACGCCGGCGGCCTTCAGCGCCGCATGCAGCAGCACATCGCAGCCGGCGGCAAGATCCGCGGGCGTGGCGCTCTCGATCTCGTTGTGGCTGATGCCGCCCGCGCAGGGCACGAACACCATGGCGGCCGGGGCGATGCGCGCAATCGACACCGCGTCGTGGCCCGCGCCGCTCACGATGTCGCGGTGCGAATGGCCCAGCGCGGCCGCGGCCGCGCGCACGTGCCCCACCAGCGCCGGGGCGAACTCGCAGGGCTTGAAATACACGTTCTCGCGCAGCTCGATGCTCACCCGGCACTCCGCCTCGATCGCTTTCGCGGCGCGCTTCAGCTCCTCGCACATGGCGTCGAGGGTCGAGGCCCTGGCGTTCCTGAAATCCACCGTGGTGCGCACTTCGCCCGGGATCACGTTCCTCGAGTTCGGCTTCACCTGCAGAAAACCCACGGTGCCGCGCGCGGTGTCGGGGAAGCTGCGCGCGATGCGATTCACTTCCAGCACGAAGCGGCTGGCGCCGATCAGCGCGTCCTTGCGCAGCTCCATCGGCGTCGGCCCCGCGTGCGCGTCCTGGCCGGTGACCGTGACGTCGTACCAGCGCTGGCCCAGCGCCCCCAGCACCACGCCGATGGTCTTGCCTTCGTTCTCGAGCACCGGCCCCTGCTCGATATGGGCCTCGAAGTAGGCGCCGAGCTTGTGCGGCCTGGCACTGCCCGCATAGCCGATCTTCGACAGGGCGTCGCCGACGCTGATGCCCTCCTGGTCCTCCTGCGCGCGGACGTGATCCAGCGTGTACACGCCGGAGAAAACGCCCGAACCCATCATCACGGGCGTGAAACGCGAGCCTTCCTCGTTGGTCCAGGACACCACTTCCATCGGCGCCCGGGTGTGCACGCCTGCGTCGTTCAGCGTGCGCAGCACCTCCAGCCCCGCCATTACGCCGTAGGCGCCGTCGAACTTGCCGCCCGAGGGTTGGGAATCGAGGTGGCTGCCCATCGCCACCGGCGGCAGGCCCGGGTCCGCGCCCGCGCGCCGCGCGAACAGGTTGCCGATGCCGTCCACCTCCACCGCCAGGCCGGCTTCGCGCGCCCACTGGCAGAACAGATCCCGCGCGCGGCGGTCTTCGTCAGTGAGCGTGAGGCGCTTGACGCCGCCCTTGGGGGTCGCGCCGATCTGCGCCAGGTCCATCAGCGATTGCCAGAGGCGCTTGCCGTCGATGCGCAGGTCATTCATGGGGGGAATTGCTGCAGTTTAGCTTACCCCATTAGACTCCCGGGCACGATGAATCCATTCGACTTGAAGGGCAAGGTGGCGCTGGTCACCGGCGGCAACGGCGGCATCGGGCTGGGCATCGCCAAGGGGCTGGCCCGGGCCGGGGCCGACGTGGCGATCGCCGGGCGCAACGAAGCTAAGAACGCCGCCGCAGTGAAGTCTCTCGGAGACAAGGCGATCGGCATTGCCGCCGACGTGAACGACGGCGCGCAGGTCCGGCGCATGGTCGCCGACACGGTGAAGTCCCTGGGAAGCCTCGACATCCTGGTCGCCAACGCCGGCATCAATATCAGGAAGCCGCCGCAGGATTACACCGTGGAGGAGTGGCGCCAGGTCATCGACACCAACCTGAACAGCGTCTTCGCCTGCTGCCAGGCGGCGTATCCGGAAATGAAGCGGCGCGGGGGTGGCAAGATCGTGACCATCGGCTCGATGACGAGCATCTTCGGCCTCGCCCTCGGCTCGGCGTACGCCTCGACCAAGGGCGCGGTAGTGCAGCTCACCAAGAGCCTCGCCATCGCCTGGGCAAAGGACAACATCCAGGTGAACAGCATCCTGCCGGGCTGGATCGACACCGACCTCACGCGCGGTGCGCGAGCGCAGATCCCGGGGCTCAATGAACGCATCCTGCAGGGCACCCCGGCGGGGCGCTGGGGCGAGCCCGCCGACCTGGCGGGCACCGCAGTGTTCTTCTCCAGCCGCGCGAGCGATTTCGTCACCGGCACCGCGCTGCCGGTGGACGGCGGCTACTCCAGCTCGATGTTCTAGCCGGGGTAAGAGACCACTTTCTGCTTCTGCTCGCCCAGGCCCTTGATGCCGAGCGTCATCACGTCGCCCGGCTTGAGGAACACCGGGGCGGGCTTGATGCCCATGCCGACGCCCGGCGGCGTGCCGGTGGTGATGATGTCGCCGGGCAGCAGCGTCATGTACTGGCTGACGTGCGACACGATCTGCGCCACGCTGAAGATCATGGTGCGCGTGTTGCCCGACTGCATGCGCTTGCCGTTGACGTCGAGCCACATGTCCAGGCGCTGCGGATCTTTCACTTCATCCGTCGTGACCAGCCACGGCCCGATCGGGCCGGCGGTGTCGAAGCCCTTGCCCTTGTCCCACTGGCTGGTGGTCATCTGGAAAGCGCGCTCGGAAACGTCGTTCACCACGCAGTAGCCGGCGACGAAGTCCAGCGCCTTGTCCACCGGCACGTACAGCGCCTTGGTGCCGATCACCACGCCGAGCTCGACCTCCCAATCGAGCCTGGTCGAGCCCTTGGGCTGGATCACGTCGTCGCAGGGCCCGCTGATGCAGGTGGTGGCCTTGGAGAACACGATCGGTTCCGCCGGGATCGGCATGCCGGCCTCCTTGGCGTGGTCGCTGTAATTCAGGCCGATGGCGACGAACTTGCCGATGCCGACATAGGGCACGCCCAGGCGCGGGCTGTTGGATACCACGGGCAGCGACTCGGGCCTCACCTTGGAGAGCATCGCCAGCCCGCGTACCGAGATTTCGTTCGGGCCGATGTTGGCGACCACCTTGGACAGGTCGCGCAGCTTGCCTTCCGAGTCGATCATGCCGGGCCTCTCGAGCCCGTCCTTGCCGTAGCGGCACAGCCTCATATGGTCATTCCCCCGTCGATCGAAACCATGTTGCCCGTCGCGAACAGCGACTCGTCCGAGGCGAGGAACACCAGGATGCCGGTGATGTCCTCCACGGTGCCGAGCCGCCCCATCGGCTGGCGGGCGATGAAATCCTTCTTCGCCTGCGCCGGATCGGCGAAGGCGGCGATGCGCTGGTGCAGCGAAGGCGTGTCCACGGTGCCCGGGCCGATGGCGTTGCAGCGAATGCCCTGCTTCACGTAGTCGGCGGCGATCGCCTTGGTGAGGCCGATCACCGCGGCCTTGGTGGCGCCGTAGACGAAGCGGTTGGGCAACCCTTTCACGCTCGAGGCGATGGAGGACATGTTGATGATCGAGCCCTTGCCCTGCTGCAGCATCCCGGGCAGGAAGGCGCGCGTCACCAGGTACATGGACTTCACGTTGAGGTTGAAGCTGAAGTCCCAGTCCTTGGGCGTGCAGTCGAGGATCGTGCCGTGGTGCACGTAGCCGGCGCAGTTAAACAGCACGTCGATCGGCCCGATCTGCGCCGCCGCCTTGGCGATGGCCTCCCCGTCCAGCACGTCGAGCACCCGGGTGCGGATGCCGTCCTTGCCTTCGAGTTCGGCCAGCGTCTTCGCGTTGACGTCGGTCGCCCAGACCCTGGCGCCTTCGCGCGCGAAGGCGAGCGCCGCGCCGCGCCCAATGCCCTGCCCCGCCGCGGTGATGAACGCGGTCTTGCCTGCGAGTCGTCCTGTCATGAGGCGGCCGCTGCGGTTCTGGTTGTTGGGGGAGCCGATTATAGCGAACCGCCTGCCGCACGCGTGCGCGTCGCAGCATCGGATAATATCGGTCTGACATGGCCGCCGTAACCCTCAGCAAAGTGCGCAAGGCCTTCGGCTCGCTGGAGGTGGTGCACGGCGTGGACGTGGCCATCGAGGACGGCGAGTTCTGCGTGCTGGTCGGGCCTTCGGGCTGCGGCAAATCGACGCTGCTGCGCATGATCGCCGGACTGGAGGAGATCAGCTCGGGCACCATCGCCATCGGCAGCCGCGTGGTGAACGACCTCGCGCCGAAGGAGCGCGACATCGCCATGGTGTTCCAGAACTACGCGCTCTACCCGCACATGACGGTGTACGACAACATGGCCTTCAGCCTGAAGCTGGCCGGCGTGGCGAGGCACGAGACGCGGCGCCGCGCCGAGGAGGCGGCGCAGATCCTCGGCCTGATGGATTACCTCGAGCGCTATCCGCGCCAGCTCTCCGGCGGGCAGCGCCAGCGCGTGGCGATGGGCCGCGCCATCGTCAGGAAGCCGCAGGTGTTCCTGTTCGACGAGCCGCTCTCCAACCTCGACGCCAAGCTGCGCGTCGCCATGCGCACCGAGATCAAGGCGCTGCACCAGCGGCTCAAGACCACCGCGGTGTACGTGACGCACGACCAGATCGAGGCCATGACCATGGCCGACCGCATCGTGGTGATGAACCACGGGCGCGTCGAACAGATTGGCTCGCCGCTCGAGCTCTACGACAACCCGGCGAACCTGTTCGTCGCGGGCTTCATCGGCTCGCCGGCGATGAACTTCATCCCCGGGCGCGTGAACGCCGGCAGCATCGCCGTGGCCGAGGGCATTGCGCTGCCGATCCCTTCGCGGGCCAGGCTCGAAGCGGGCCGCGAGGTGGTGGTCGGCGTGCGCCCGGAGCACTTCGCGGTGGTGGCCGCCGGCCTGCCGGCCGAGGTGGTGGTGGTCGAACCCACCGGCGCGGACACGCAGATTTTCTGCAAGCTGGCGGGAGTGGACATCACCGCCGTGGTGCGCGAGCGTCACGAATTTCGTCCCGGCGAGGCAATCCGCCTTACGCCGCAGCTGACCTATCTTTTCGATCCGGCGAGCGGAGCTCGGCTCGCCTAAACCGCTCATCCAGAGGAGACACGCATGAGCCACATGAAGCGCAGGGATTTTCTGAAAGTGACCGCAGGGGTCGCCGCGGGCGCGGCGGCGCCGATGATCTGGGTCAAGGACGCCCACGCCCAATGGAACAACACGCCGGAGAAAGGCGCCAGGCTGCGCGTGCTGCGCTGGAGCCGCTTCGTGCAGGGCGACATCGACCAGTACATGGTGAATGTGAAGAAGTTCACCGACAAGTACGGCATCGAAGTGCGGGTGGACAACGAGAGCTGGGAAGACGTGCGGCCGAAGGCGGCGGTGGCCGCCAACACCGGCGCCGGCCCGGACATCATCCTGGGCACCAACGACGACGCCAACCTCTACCCCGAGAAGCTGGTCGACGTCACCGACCTCGCCAACTACCTCGGCAAGAAGTACGGCGGATGGTATCCGGCGTGCGAAGCCTATCTGCGCCCCGACGGCAAGAGGTGGATCGGCATCGCGCTTGGCGCCGCCGGCAGCATGATCGTCTACCGCGAAAGCCAGATGAAGGCGGCGGGCTTCGACAGGTTCCCGAAGGACACCGGCGGCTTCCTGAAAATGATGAAGGCGCTCAGCGCCAAGGGCACCCCGGGCGGCTTCGCGCTCGGCCATGCCACCGGCGACGGCAATACCTGGACCCACTGGCTGGTGTGGGCCTTCGGCGGCAAGATGGTCGACAAGTCCGGCAAGGTCGTGATCGACAGCGCCGAGACCGTCAAGGCGCTGGAGTACTCCAGGGAACTGTACGGCACCTTCGTGCCGGGCACGCTGTCCTGGCTCGATCCGAGCAACAACAAGGCCTTCCTCGACGGGCAGGTTTCGGTGACCAACAACGGCATCTCGATCTACTACGCGGCGAAGACCTCCAAGGATCCGAAGATCAACGCGCTGGCGGCCGACATCAACCACGCCGAGTACCCGGCCGGGCCGGGTGGCCCGGGGATTGCGTTCCACCTGTTCCTCAACCAGATGATCTTCAAGCACACCAAGTACCCGAAGGCGGCGAAGGAGTTCATCCGCTTCATGATGGAAGAGGAGCAGTTTGGGCCGTGGATGCAGGCGAGCATCGGCTACGTGGCGCACCCGCTGGCTGCCTACGCGAAGAATCCGATCTGGACCGTGGATCCGAAGCACACGCCCTACCGCGACGTGGTGAAGAACATGCGTCCTGCCGGCTACGATGGCAAGCTCGGCTACGCCTCGGCCGGCGCGCTGGCCGACTTCATCATCGTCGACATGGTGGCCGAAGCGGCAAGTGGTTCGAAGACGCCGAAGGAAGCCGCCGAGCGCGCCCAGAAGCGCGCCGAGCGCTACTACAAGGTCTGATCGACGACCCCGGGAACCGGGGGCGGCGAGCTTCCCGCCGCCCCCGCTCCATGCGCCGGTTTCTCGACAACAGGAATGTCCTCGGGCTGCTGTTCATGCTGCCCGCGGGCGCGCTGCTGATCGTTTTCCTCACCTATCCGCTCGGCCTGGGAACCTGGCTCGGCTTCACCGACGCGAAGATCGGGCGTCCTGGAGGCTGGATCGGGGCGGAGAACTTCATTTACCTGTTTGGCGACAGCATCGCGCGGCTGTCCCTGTTCAACACGTTCTTCTACACCGTCGTCGCGAGCATCCTCAAGTTCGCGCTCGGCCTGTGGCTGGCGCTCCTGCTCAACAAGCAGCTGCCGTTCAAGGCTTTCCTGCGCGCCATCGTGCTGCTGCCGTTCATCGTGCCCACGGCGCTGTCGGCCATCGCCTTCTGGTGGATCTACGACTCGCAGTTCTCGGTGGTGTCCTGGACGCTCACCAGGATGGGCCTCATCGACCGCTACATCGATTTCCTCGGCGAGCCATGGCTCGCCCGGCTCTCGACCATCTTCGCCAACGTCTGGCGCGGCGTGCCCTTCGTCGCCATCACCCTGCTGGCGGGACTGCAGACCATCTCGCCCTCGCTGTACGAGGCGGCGGCGCTCGACGGCGCCACCGAGTGGCAGAAGTTCTGGTACGTGACGCTGCCGATGCTCACGCCGATCATCGCGGTGGTGATGACGTTCAGCGTGCTGTTCACCTTCACCGATTTCCAGCTGATCTACGTGCTGACGCGCGGCGGGCCGCTCAACGCCACCCACCTGATGGCGACGCTGTCGTTCCAGCGCGCCATTCCGGGCGGCGCGCTCGGCGAGGGCGCGGCGCTCGCCACCGCCATGGTGCCGTTCCTGCTGGCGGCGATCCTGTTTTCCTACTTCGGGCTGCAGCGGCGCGCCTGGCAACAGGGCGGAACCGACAAGTGAACGACACCACCGACAGCAAGGGCATGGCGTATCTCGATTCGCCGCTGCGGCGCTGGGTGACGGTCTACATCCCGCTGCTGTGTTTCCTCGTCGTGCTGCTGTTCCCGTTCTACTGGATGGCGATGACCTCGTTCAAGCCGAACGAGGAGCTGGTGTCCAAGGCCGCCAACCCGTTTTCGATCCTGCATCCGACCCTCGATCATTTCGAGCGGCTGCTGTTCAAGACCGAGTACCCGCAGTGGATGTGGAACACGGTGCTGGTTTCCGTGATCTCGACCTTCGTCTCGCTCGCCTCGAGCGTGTTCGCCGCCTACGCCATCGAGCGGCTGCGCTACAAGGGCTCCAAGCAGGTCGGCCTCGCCATCTTCCTCGCCTACCTGGTGCCGCCGTCGATCCTGTTCATCCCGCTGGCGGCGATCGTGTTCCAGCTCGGGCTGTTCGACACGCGCTGGGCGCTGATCCTCACCTACCCGACGTTCCTGATCCCGTTCTGCACCTGGCTGCTGATGGGCTACTTCCGCACCATTCCCTTCGAGCTCGAGGAGTGCGCGCTGATCGACGGCGCCACGCGCTGGCAGGTGCTGGTGAAGATCGTCCTGCCGCTGGCGGTGCCGGGGCTGATCTCGGCGGGCATCTTCGCCTTTACCCTGTCGTGGAACGAGTTCATCTACGCCCTCACCTTCATCTCTTCCTCGGAGAACAAGACCGTGCCGGTGGGCGTGATCACCGAACTGGTGGAGGGCGACGTGTACCACTGGGGCGCGCTGATGGCCGGGGCGCTGCTCGGCTCGCTGCCGGTGGCGATCCTGTATTCGTTTTTCGTGGAGTATTACGTGTCCGGCATGACAGGAGCCGTCAAGGAATGAACCAGCTCGATTTCGGCAGGCGCACCGCGGTGGTCACCGGCGGCATGCAGGGCATCGGCGCCGCGATCGCGAAGCGCCTGGAAGCCTCGGGTGCGAAGGTCGCGATCTGGGACCTCGATCACCCGGACAAGGTGGACGTCTCCAACCCGGCCTCGGTCGAGCAGGCGGTCGCCAGGACGCTGCGGCAGCTCGGCAGGATCGACGTGCTGGTCAACAACGCCGGCATCGCCGGGATGAACAAGCCCACCGTCGACTACCCGGTGGAGGAATGGGAGCGCGTGCTGCGCGTGAACCTGACCAGCCAGTTCCTGTGCTGCCGCGCGGTGGCGCCGCACATGACCAGGGCGAAGTACGGGCGCATCGTCAACATCGCCTCCATCGCCGGCAAGGAAGGCAACCCGAACGCGGTGGCCTACTCCGCCTCCAAGGCCGGGGTGATCTCGCTCACCAAGTCGCTCGGCAAGGAGCTCGCGCAAACCGGCGTGCTGGTGAACTGCGTCACGCCCGCGGCGGCCAAGACCGCGATCTTCGAGCAGATGACGCAGCAGCATATCGACTACATGCTGTCGAGGATCCCGATGAACCGCTTCGTTCAGGTGCAGGAGATCGCCGCGCTGGTGTGCTGGCTGGCGAGCGAGGACTGCTCGTTTTCCACCGGCGCGGTGTTTGACATCTCCGGGGGAAGGGCGACCTACTGAGAGTAGGGTGGGCCCTGGCCCACCAACTGGTGGGCCAGGGCCCACCCTACGCGAGGGAGAGATCATGAGCGAGAAGAAGAAAACCGCATTGCGCAGCGTGCAGTGGTTCGGCCGCCAGGACATCTACGGCTTCATCTACCGCAGCTGGACCAAGAACCGCGGCATCCCGCAGGACCAGTTCGACGGGCGGCCCGTCATCGGCATCTGCAACACCTACTCGGAGCTCGTGCCCTGCAACTCGCATTTCCGCACCATCGCCGAGCACGTGAAGGCTGGCGTGCTCGACGCGGGAGGTTTCCCGTTGGAGTTCCCGGTGATGTCGTTGGGCGAGACGCTGCTGCGGCCCACTGCGATGCTCTATCGCAACCTCGCCAGCATGGACGTCGAGGAATCGATCCGCGCCAATCCGCTGGATGGCGTGGTGCTGCTGGTGGGCTGCGACAAGACCACGCCCGCGCTGCTGATGGGCGCATCGAGCGTGGATCTGCCCGCGGTGGCGGTATCCGGCGGGCCGATGCTCTCGGGCAAGTACCGCGGCACCGACATCGGCTCGGGCACCAACACCTGGTCGATGTCCGAGGACTTGCGCGCGGGCAGGATTTCGCTGGAGGAGTTCCACGAGGCCGAGTCCTGCATGCACCGCTCGCACGGGCACTGCATGACCATGGGCACGGCTTCGACCATGGCTTCGATGGTGGAGGCGCTCGGCGTGGGCATGCCGGGCAACGCGGCGATCCCCGCGGTGGACGCGCGCAGGAACGTGCTTGCGCGCATGGCCGGCCGGCGCGCGGTCGAGATGGTGAAGGAAAAGCTCTCGCTGTCGAAGATCCTGACCAAGCAGGCGTTCGAGAACGCGATCCGCGTCAACGCCGCGATCGGCGGCTCGACCAACGCCGTGATCCATCTGATCGCCATCGCCCGGCGCATCGGCGTGGACCTGAAGCTCGCCGACTGGGACCGGCTCGGGCGCGGCGTGCACACGCTCGTCAACCTCATGCCCTCCGGCAAGTACCTGATGGAGGACTTCTACTACGCGGGCGGCCTGCCGGCGGTGATCCGCGAGCTGGGCGAGAATGGCAAGCTGCACAAGGAAGCGGTCACGGCGAACGGGCGCTCAATCTGGGACAACAACAAGGACGCGCCCTGCTGGAACCGCGACGTGATCCACAGCTTCAGGAAGCCGTTCAAGAAGGACACCGGCATCGCGGTGCTGCGCGGCAACCTGTGCCCGGACGGCGCCATCGTCAAGCCCTCGGCGGCGACGCCGAAGCTGCTCCGGCACCGCGGCCGCGCCGTGGTGTTCGAGAACATCGAGGATTTCCACCAGCGCATCGACGACCCGCAGCTCGACATCGACGCGAAGTGCATCATGGTGCTGAAGAACTGCGGGCCCAAGGGCTATCCCGGCATGGCCGAGGTCGGCAACATGCCGCTGCCGCCCAAGCTGCTGAAGAAAGGCGTCACCGACATGGTGCGCATCTCGGATGCGCGGATGAGCGGCACCGCCTATGGCACGGTGGTCCTGCACATCTGCCCCGAGGCCGCGGCGGGCGGCGCGCTCGCGCTGGTGGAGAACGGCGACATGATCGAACTCGACGTGGCCAAACGCCGGCTGCAATTGCTGGTCACGCCGAAGGAACTGGCGCAACGCCGCGCGAAGTGGAACAAGCCCAAAGCGCCGCTCGCGCGCGGCTACTGGAAACTGTATTTCGACCACGTGCTGCAGGCGCACGAGGGCGCGGACCTGGATTTTCTTGCAGGACGGAGCGGCGCATTCGTGCCGCGTGACAATCACTAGCACACAGGGGAGTTGGCAATGAAACTCAAGCACACCGCAGTCGCACTCGGCATCGCGCTGGCCGCTGGACTTTCCGCGGCGCCGGGCGCGTTGGCGCAGCAAAAGCTCAAGTTCGCGCACGTCTACGAGGTGAGCGAGCCCTACCACACGGCCGCGCTCTGGGCCGCGGGCGAGATCGCCAAGCGCACCTCGAACCGCTACACCGTGGACGTGTTCCCGGCCTCCTCGCTCGGCAAGGAGACCGACATCAACCAGGGCCTGTCGCTCGGCACGGTGGACCTGATCTACACCGGGCAGCTGTTCGCCGGCCGCAACTACGGCCCGATCTCGATCGGCGGCGCGCCGTTCATGTTCCGCGACTTCGCGCACTGGAGGAAATACACCCAGTCCAAGCTGTTCCAGGAGCTCGCCGACGGCTACCAGAAGGCGAGCAGCGGCCACAAGGTGGTGGCGATCACCTACTACGGCAACCGGCAGACCACTGCCAACAAGGCGCTCAACAAGCCCGCGGACATGAAGGGCCTGAAGATTCGCGTGCCCGATGCGCCGCTCTACACCCTGTTCCCGCTCGCGGTGGGCGCCAACCCCACGCCGATCGCCTTCGCCGAGGTGTACCTCGCGCTGCAGAACAAGACTGTGGACGCGCAGGAGAACCCGCTGCCGACCATCGACGCGAAGAAGTTCTACGAGGTGCAGTCGCACATCAACATCACCGCGCACATCACCGACGCGCTGCTGACGATCATCGGCGGGCCGCTCTGGTCGAAGCTCAATGACGCCGACCGCAAGACCTTCACCGCGGTGTTCCAGGAGGCCGCGGCGCGCGCCACCGGCGAGATCATCGACATCGAGAAACGCCTGATGACCGACTTCAGCAAGCGCGGCAAGACGGTGGTGATGGTGGACCGCAAGCCGTTCATGGCCGCGGTGCAGAAGTTCTACGCCTCGGGCAAGCTGCCCGACGGCGCGGCGCTGCCGTGGCCGAAGGACGTCTACGACCGCCTGCAGGCGCTCAAGTAGTTCGGATTGGAAGCTGAACAGCAGAACCCGCACGTCGGGCACGAGGTGCTCGACGATGCGGGCTTTCACGTCACCGACGAGCCCATCGACCTGTCGATCTACGGCTGGGAGGACTGGGTGTCGTTCGTCCTGTTCTGGCTGCTGGCGCTCATCGTGTTCTACCAGGTGTTCACGCGCTACTTCCTCGGCGACCCGGCCGGCTGGACCGAGGAGATCGCGCGCTACTTCCTGGTCGCCGTGGTGTTCATCGGCGCCTCCATGTCGGTGCGCAAGAACAACCACATCCAGGTGGATGTGTTCTACCGCTTCATGCATCGGCGCCTGGCGCGGGGGATGGCGCTGCTCGTCGACCTGATCCGCATCGGCTTCTTCGGCTACGCTGCCTGGCTCAATTGGCTGCTGCTGGAGCGCATCGGCAGCCAGCGGATGGCGATCGTCGAGCTGCCCATGGGCTGGGTGTTCGGCGCCATGCTGTTCGGTTTCATCCTGATGTTCTTCAGGTCGTTGCAGGTGGGCCGGCGGCACTGGCGTCAGGGCTACAGCGTCCTGGAGCGCCCCGAGATCGCGCTGGAAGGCGTAGTGAAATGAGTCCCGGCGGGATGATGATGACGTTTCTCGCCATGATGGCAGGGGGCGTGCCGGTGGCGATCGCCATGTGCGCCGCCTCGCTGATCTACGTGATGGCGACCAAGAACATCCCGGATTTCGTCGTCATCCACCGCATGTACGGCGGCGTGGATTCGTTTCCCCTGCTCGCGGTGCCGTTCTTCATCTTCGCCGGCAACCTGATGAACTCGGCCGGCATCACCAACCGCATCTACAACTTCGCCCTCGCCCTGGTGGGCTGGATGAAGGGCGGCCTGGGCCACGTTAACGTGATCGGATCGATGATCTTCGCCGGCATGTCGGGCACCGCGATCGCCGACGCGGCGGGACTGGGCACCATCGAGATCAAGGCGATGACGGACCACGGCTACCCGATCGAGTTCTCGGTCGGCGTCACCGCCGCCTCGGCCACCGTCGGGCCGATCATCCCGCCGTCGCTGCCCTTCGTCATCTACGGCATGATGGCCAGCGTCTCCATTGGCCAGCTGTTCCTCGCCGGCGTGATCCCGGGAATCATCATGGGCGCGACCATGATGCTCACCGTCGCGTACTACGCCCACACCCGCAAGTACCAGGCCGACGCGGTGTTCTCCTGGCGTGCGCTGGGAAAGACCTTTCTCGAGGCCTTCCTCGCCATGATGACGCCGGTGCTGCTGGTGGGCGGCATGACGCTCGGCGTCTTCACCCCGACCGAGGGCGCGATCGCCGCCTCGGCCTGGGCGCTGCTCCTCGGCCTGGCCTGGTACCGCACCCTGAGCTGGCGCATGCTGGTCAAGATCTCGATGGACACCATCGAGACCACCGCCTTGGTGCTGTTCATCGTCGCTGCCGCCTCGATCTTCGGCTGGCTGCTCACGGTAACGCGCGTCACCGAGGACATCGCTGTCTGGGTCCTCGCCTTTACGCAGAACCCGGCGATGTTCCTGCTGCTCGCCAACATCCTTCTGCTGTTCGTGGGCTGCTTCCTCGAGCCGGTGGCGGCGATCACCCTGCTGGTGCCGATCCTGATCCCCATCTGCCAGAAACTGGGCATCGACCCGGTGCACTTCGGGCTGGTGATGGTGCTCAACCTGATGATCGGGCTGCTGCACCCGCCGATGGGCACGGTGTTGTTCGTGCTGTCGCGGGTGGCTAGACTGTCGGTGGAGCGGACCACCGTGGCAATCCTGCCCTGGCTGGTGCCGCTGCTGGCCACGCTGCTGCTGTGCACCTACGTGCCGCGGATCGTGCTGTGGCTGCCGCGGCTGTTTTTCTAGGAGGCCGAACATGCTGCAAGCCGCCGACCTGACCATCCGCCTGCACCCGGAAGACGACGTCGTCATCGCCCGCGTCGAGATCCCGACCGGCACCCTGGTCACCAAGGAGAACGTGCGCTCGATCGTCACGGTCCCCGCCGGGCACAAGCTCGCGGTGCGCGCCATTGCCAGCGGCAAGCCGGTGCGGCGCTACCACCAGATCATCGGCTTCGCCACGCGGGACATCCAGGCCGGCGACCACGTGCACGTCCACAACCTCGCCATGGGCGACTTCGAGCGCGACTACGCCTACTCGTCCCTGGTGAAGAAAACCGACTTCGTCTCGCAGCCGGCAACCTTCATGGGCATCGTCCGTGCCGACGGGCGCGTGGCGACGCGCAACTACATCGGCATCCTGGCGAGCGTGAATTGCTCGGCGACCGTTGCCCGGATGATTGCCAGGCACTTCGAGAACCGGCTGGACGACTTTCCCAATGTGGACGGCGTCGTCGCGCTGACGCACAAAACCGGCTGCGGCATGGCGAGCGAGGGCGAGGCGACCGACCTGCTGCGCCGCACGATCGCCGGCTACGCGCGCCACCCGAACTTCTTTTCCTCCCAGCTCGTGGGGCTGGGTTGCGAGGCGAACCAGATCAACAGCCTGCTGTCGGCGCACCAGCTGAAGCGCAGCGACAGATTCGGCGCCTTCACCATCCAGGAGAAGGGCGGCACGCGCAAGGCCGTGGAGAACGGCGTCGCACGCGTGAAGGAGATGCTTCCCGAGGCGAACAAGGCGAAGCGCCAGCCGGTTCCTGCCGGCCATCTCATCCTCGGGCTGCAATGCGGCGGCTCGGACGGCTACTCCGGCATCAGCGCGAATCCGGCGCTCGGCGCGGCGGTGGACCTCCTGGTCCGGCACGGCGGCACCGCGATCCTGTCCGAGACGCCCGAGATCTATGGCGCCGAGCACCTGCTGACGCGCCGCGCGGTGTCGCGCGAGGTCAGCGAGAAGCTGATCGCGCGCATCCAGTGGTGGGAGCAATACACCCGCCGCAATGGCAACGAGATGAACAACAACCCCACGCCGGGCAACAAGGCGGGCGGCCTGACCACCATCCTGGAGAAGTCCCTCGGCGCTGTGGCCAAGGGCGGCACCACCAACCTGGTGGACGTGGTCGAGTACGCGCAGCCGGTCACCGCCAAGGGCTTCGTCTATATGGATACCCCGGGCTACGACCCGGTGTCGGCCACCGGCCAGGTGGCGGGCGGCGCGAACATGATCTGCTTCACCACCGGCCGCGGCTCGGCCTACGGCTGCAAGCCCTCGCCCTCGCTCAAGCTCGCCACCAACACCGCCCTCTTCGTGCACCAGGAAGAGGACATGGACATCAACTGCGGTACGGTCATCGACGGCACCGAGACCATCCCGCAGGTCGGCGAGCGCTTCTTCAGGATGATCCTGGAGACCGCGTCCGGCAAGAAGTCGAAGTCCGAGGCGTTCGGCTACGGCGAGGACGAGTTCGCGCCCTGGATGCTGGGCGCGACGATGTGACGCGGCGCTCGCGCGTCCTCGCCTACGCGCTCGCGCTGGCTGCGCTGCTGCTCCTCACCGCGTTTGCCTTCGCCGTGGGCCGCTTTCCGCTGGCGCTCGGCGATCTCACGGCGCTCGCCGCCAACAAGCTGTTCGGTGCGTCGTACGCCGTGCCGGCCACGGCCGAGACGGTAGTCCTGCAGGTGCGCGGCCCGCGCATCCTCGCCGCGCTGCTGGTCGGCGCAGCGCTTGCCGCCGCCGGCACGGCTTATCAAGGGATGTTCCGCAACCCGCTGGTCTCGCCCGACATCCTGGGCGTGTCCGCCGGCGCGGCGCTCGGCGCAGTGCTCGGCATCTTCTTCTCGCAAAGCGCTCTGGTGATCCAGCTCGGCGCCTTCGCCGGCGGCCTCGCGGCCGTCGCGGTGGTGTACGCCGTGGGCGCCAGCGTGCGCCGCCACGACCCGATCCTCGCCCTGATCCTCGCCGGCGTCGTCATCGGCACGCTGCTTGGCTCGATGATCGCGCTGCTCAAATACCTCGCCGATCCCTACAACCAGCTGCCGGCCATCACCTTCTGGCTGCTCGGCAGCCTGGCCACAGTGGCACCGGTGGATCTTGCCTTCGCCGCGCCATTCGCGCTGGCGGGCCTGGTGCCGCTGTACCTGCTGCGCTGGCGCATGAACCTGCTCTCGCTCTCGGATGACGAGGCGCGCGCGCTCGGCGTGCCGGTCGGGCGCCTGCGCCTTGCCGTGGTGTGCGCAGCGACGCTGATGACCGCGGCGGCGGTGGCGATCTCCGGCATCATCGGCTGGGTCGGGCTGCTGATCCCGCACGCGGCGCGGCTCCTCATCGGCCCCGAGTTTTCGCGCCTGCTGCCGCTCTCCATGGTGCTCGGGGCCGCCTTCCTGCTGGCGGTGGATACGCTCAGCCGCACCATCGCGCCGATCGAGGTGCCGCCGGGCGTGCTCACCGCGCTCATCGGCACTCCGTTCTTCCTGTGGCTGTTCGCCGGCGCGAGGCGCGCATGGCAGTGATGCTCGAAGCGCGCGGGTTGGGTTACGGCTATCCGGGCCGCGCAGTGGGCCGCGGGCTCGATCTCGCACTTGCCGCGGGCGACGTGCTGTGCGTGCTCGGGCCCAACGGCGGCGGCAAGACCACGCTGTTCCGCACCCTGCTCGGGCTGCTGCCGGCGCAGGCGGGCGAGGTCCTGCTGGACGGCCGGGCGCTCGAAGCCATGCCTCGCGGCGACATCGCGCGCCGTGTGGGCTACGTGCCACAGGGCCACGCGGCGCAGTTTGCATTCACCGTGCGCGAAGCGGTGCTGATGGGCCGTACCGCCCACATCAGCCTGTTCGCCGCGCCCGGTGCCGCCGATCGGGCGGCGGCGGATCGCGCCATCGAAGCGCTCGGCATCGGCAGCCTGGCCGGGCGCGTGGTGACCGAACTCTCCGGCGGCGAGCGCCAGCTGGCGATGATCGCGCGCGCGCTGGCGCAGGGCGCACGTGCGCTGGTGCTGGACGAGCCCACCGCCAGCCTCGACTTCGGCAACCAGGTGCGCGTGCTGCGCGAGATCCGGCGGCTCGCCGCGGAGGGCTACGCGGTGGTGTTCTCGACCCATGACCCGGGCCAAGCCTTCCTCGCCGCGAGCCGCGTGCTGCTGCTCGCGCAGGGCGGCGCCTTGCGCCAGGGCACGCCCGACGAGGTGATCACCGGCGAGAACCTGCGCGCGGTGTACGGCGTAGAAGTGCGCGTCGCAACGGTGGACGGCGCGCGCGCCTGCCTGCCGGTACTCTGACCATGCAAGACAAGGCCGCGCGCGTTGCGCGCTTCTACATCGACGCCGCCCTGCGCGCGGGCGGCATGGCGGTGCTGCCCGAGGACGCCGCGCACCATGCGGTGCACGTCTTGCGGCTGCGCACGGGGGAGGAGGTGACCCTGTTCAACGGCCACGGCGGCGAGTACGCCGGGCGCATCGCCGCCATCGAGCGGCTGCGCGTGACGGTGGAGGTGCTGGCGCACCGCGCGCTCGAGCGCGAATCGCCCCTTGCCGTGACTCTGGTGCAGGGCGTGTCTTCCAGCGAGAAGATGGACTTCACCGTGCAAAAGGCCACCGAGCTCGGCGTCGCCGCGCTGCAGCCGGTGATCGCGGCGCGCTCGGTCGGGCGCATCGCGGGAGAGCGCGCCGCGCAGAAGCGCGCGCACTGGCAGCGCGTCGCCATCACCGCCTGCGAGCAGTGCGGGCGCAACCGGCTGCCGGAGATTCTCAGCCCGATACCGCTGGCGGAGTACTGCCGTGCGCCGGCTGCGCCGGGCAAGCGCCTGCTGCTCGCGCCCGAGGCGCAGCTCGGCCTGCGCGAGGCCGCGGCGCGCCTCGAGGGCGCCGCGCAGCTCGCCGCGGGGCCCGAGGCCGGCTTCACCGCCGCCGAGGAAGCGATGCTGGCGCAGGCTGGGTTCGTGCCTGTGCGCCTCGGCCCGCGGGTGCTGCGCACCGAGACGGCGGCGCTCGCCGCCCTCGCCGCGCTGAACGCCCTTGCGGGCGACTTCTGAGCTTGCCTTAGAATCGCGCGCACCGATGTCCACCACGCCCCAACCCGAGACTTTCGTGCGCTGGCTCCGCCAGGTCGCGCCCTACCTGCACGCCTTCCGCGGCCGCACCTTCGTCGTCGCCTTCGGCGGCGAGCTGGTGGCCGAGCGCGCGCGCTTCGCGCACTTCATCCAGGACGTGAACCTGCTCGCCGCGCTCGGCATCCGCCTGGTGCTGGTGCACGGCGCGCGCCCGCAGATCGAGGCGGAACTGAAAGCAAAGCGCATCCGCTCGCGCTACGCCAAGGGCCTGCGCGTCACCGACGCGCAGGCGCTGGTCGCGGTGAAGCACGCCGCGGGGGTGATGCGCGTGGAGATCGAGGCCCTGCTCTCCCAGGGCCTGCCGAACTCGCCGATGGCGGGTGCCTCGATCCGCGTCGCTTCCGGCAACTACATCGCCGCGCGCCCGATCGGCGTGGTGGACGGCGTGGACTACCAGTTCACCGGCCTGGTACGCAAGGTGGACGCCCAGGCCATCGCGCGCCGGCTGGAAGCCGGGGAAGTGGTGCTGGTGCCGCACACCGGCTATTCGCCCACCGGCGAGGTGTTCAACCTGTCCTGGGAGGACGTCGCGGAGAACGTGGCGGTCGCGCTGCGCGCCGACAAGCTGCTCCTCTTCGTCGACCGGCTACCGACGGACCGCAGGGGCGCGGTGCTGGGCGAGCTGACCGCGCGCCAGGCCGAAGCCCTGCTGAAAGACACCGGCCTCGGCGCGCATACCACGCGCGCCATCAAGCACGCGCTGCGCGCGCTCGCCGCCGGCGTGGGGCGCGCGCACCTGATCTCGCGCCGCACCTGGGGCGCCACGCCGCTCGAGCTCTTCACCCATTCGGGCGTCGGCACCATGATCACCGCCGACCCGGTGCAGCGCCTGCGCGATGCGAGCCTCGAGGACGCGGGCGGCATCCTCGCGCTGATCGAGCCGCTGGAGGCCGACGGCACGCTGGTCAAGCGCGGCCGCGAACGCCTGGAGCAAGAGATCGGCAACTTCCTCGTCATCGAGCACGACGGCGTGATCGTCGGCTGCGCGGCCCTCTATCCCTTCGCCGAGGACAAGGCCGCGGAACTCGCCTGCCTCGCCGTGGCGCCCGAGGCGCGCGACGCAGGGCACGGCGAGCGCCTGCTGCGCGCCTGCGAGGAGCGGGCCCGGGGAATGAAGATCCGCAAGCTGTTCGCGCTCACCACGCGCGCCGAGCACTGGTTCCTGGCGCAAGGCTTCAAGCCCGCCGATCCGTCCGCGCTGCCCGGCGAGCGCCGCGCGCTCTATAATTGGAAACGCGGCTCCAAAGTATTCCTCAAGCGGATCTGACGACGATGGCGAGAACTTTGAAATGCATCAAGCTCGGCCGCGAGGCCGAGGGGCTCGACTTTCCGCCTTATCCGGGGGAACTGGGCAAGCGCATCTTCGAGAACGTGTCGAAGGAAGCGTGGGCGCAGTGGCTCAAGCACCAGACCATGCTGGTCAACGAAAACCGCCTGAACCTCGCCGATGCCCGCGCGCGAAAATACCTTGCGGAGCAGATGGAGAAGCACTTCTTCGGCGAGGGCGCCGACGTCGCCTCCGGGTACGTCCCCCCGCCGAAGTAAATCGGGGTCAGACCCCGATTGTTACTGCAGGATTTCCTTCTCCACCTCTTCAATAGCGGTGTGCCGCACATCGCGGCCCTTGACCATGTAGATCACGTACTCGGCCATGTTCTTCGCATGGTCGCCGATGCGCTCGATGGCCTTGGCGATGAACAGGATTTCGAGCGACCGCGTGATGGTGCGGGGATCTTCCATCATGAACGTGATCAGCTGCCGCATGATCGCGCGGAAAGCGTCGTCCACTTCGCTATCCAGCTTCACCACGCGCATCGCCTCGGACACGTCCAGCCGCGCAAACGCATCCAGCGACTGGCGCAGCATGGCGAGCGCGCGGTCGGCAACGTGCCCCAGGTCCAGGCGCGGCATGTGCCGGCGCTCGGCGGTGTGGATCAGCTTGGCCATGCGCGCGATCTTCTCGGACTCGTCGCCGATCCGTTCCAGGTCGGTGATGGTCTTGATCACCGTGATCAGCAGCCGCAGGTCGACGGCCGCCGGCTGGCGGCGGGCGATGATGTGGCTGCACAACTCGTCGAGCTCGACCTCCATCGCGTTCACGCGATGGTCGTCGGCGATCACTTTTTCCATGAGCGGTATGTCGCCGCTGCCGAGCGCATCCATGGCGCGGATGATCTGCTCCTCGACCAGCCCGCCCATCTGCAGCACGCGCGAGCGCACGCTTTCCAGCTCGGCGTCGAATTGCTTGGAGGTATGCTCAGCCATGAACCATCAACCTAGCACGTGCAGATGACTGAAATGTTACGCCTTCCGGGCGACCATCGCCCGCACCGTCCCCGCGGCCTCGCCCAATAGCAGCAGGTCGGCCGGCCGCCGGGCGAACAGGCCGTTGGTGACCACGCCGGCGATGTTGTTCAGCTCCGTCTCCAGCCGCGGCGGATCGGTGATGGCGAGCCCGCGGCAGTCCAGGATCAGATTGCCGTTGTCGGTCTTGAAGCCCTCGCGCAACTCGGGATAGCCGCCGAGCTTCCTCAGCGCGCGCCCGACGTGGCTACGCGCCATCGGGATCACCTCGACCGGCAGCGGGAACTTGCCCAGCACCGGCACCAGCTTCGAGGCGTCGCAGATGCAGACGAACTTGCGCGCGACGGCGGCGACGATCTTCTCCCGCGTGAGTGCGCCGCCGCCGCCCTTGATCATGTAAAGGTGCTCGGTCACCTCGTCCGCGCCGTCCACGTACACCGGCAGCTCGTCCACGGCATTCAGGTCGAAAACGCGGATGCCGTGCTTTTTCAGCCGCTCGGCGCTCGCCTCCGAGGCCGCCACCGCCCCTTCGATGCGGCCCTTGATGCCGGCCAGCGCGTCGATGAACAGGTTCACCGTGGAGCCCGAGCCGACGCCGACGATGGCGTCCTCGACCACGTGCTTGAGCGCGGCCTGCGCCACCAGCTGCTTGAGTTCATCCTGGGTCATGCCTTGTTCTTCTGCGCCGGCAGATCGGTGCACACCCCCTCGAACAGCTCCGCCGCCATGCCCACCGACTCGCTCAGCGTCGGGTGCGGGTGGATGGTCTTGCCGATGTCGGTGGCGTCCGCGCCCATCTCGACGGCGAGCGCGAGTTCGCTGACCAGGTCGCCTGCGCCGGTACCCACGATCCCGCCGCCCACTATGCGATGGGTTTCGGCGTCGAAGATCAGCTTGGTGAAGCCCTCGTCGCGCGCATTGGCGATGGCTCGCCCCGATGCCGACCAGGGGAACTTGGCGACACCGATTTTCGTTCCGGCCTTCCTCGCCTCGTCCTCGGTGACGCCGACCCAGGCGATCTCGGGGTCGGTGTAGGCCACCGAGGGCACCACGCGCGCATCGAAGTGCGATTTCCGCCCGGCCGCGGCCTCCGCCGCCACGTGCCCCTGGTGCACCGCCTTGTGCGCGAGCATCGGATCGCCGGCGACGTCGCCGATGGCGTAGATGTGCGGCACGTTGGTGCGCATCTGCGTGTCCACCGGGATGAAGCCGCGCTCGTTCACCGCGACGCCCGCCTTCTCCACGCCAATCTTCTTTCCATTGGGCACGCGGCCGACGGAGACGAGGACCATGTCATAGGTTTTCGCCTCCTGGCCCTCGATCCAGACGCGGATGCCCTCCTTCGTCGCCTCCGCCTTGGTGGTCTTCGACTTGAGCATTACCTTGTCGAAGCGGCCAGCGTTGAATTTCTGCCACACTGCGACCAGATCGCGGTCGGCGCCAAGCATCAGCCCGTCCATCATTTCCACCACGTCCAGCCGGGTGCCGAGCGTGGAGTACACGGTGCCCATCTCCAGGCCGATGATGCCGCCGCCGATCACCAGCATTCTCTTCGGCACCGCCTTCAGTTCCAGCGCCCCGGTCGAATCGACGATGCGCGGGTCTTCGGGCAGGAACGGCAGCTTTGCCGCCTGCGAGCCCGCGGCGATGATCGCCTTGGCAAAACGCACGGAGGTCTTGTCCTTGCCTTCGACCGCCAGCTGGTTCGGCCCGGTGAATGCGCCCACGCCCTGCACCACCGTGACCTTGCGCATCTTCGCCATCGCGGCGAGGCCGCCGGTGAGCTTGCCGACCACCTTCTCCTTGAACGCGCGCAGCTTGCCGAGATCCACCTTCGGCTCGCCGAAGCTGATGCCGTGCTCGCCCAGCGCGCGCGCCGCATCCATCACCGCCGCCGTATGCAGCAGCGCCTTGGAGGGAATGCAGCCGACGTTCAGGCACACGCCGCCCAGGACCGGGTAGCGCTCCACCAGCACGGTCTTCAGGCCGAGGTCGGCGGCGCGGAACGCGGCGGAGTAGCCGCCGGGGCCGGAGCCGAGCACCGCGACGTCGCAGTCGAGGTCCGCCATCTCAGAGCAGCGTGCGGCGGATGTCGCCGAGCACGCTCGCGAGGTACGCGGTGAAGCGCGCGGCCGCCGCGCCGTCGATCACGCGGTGGTCGTACGAGAGCGACAGCGGCAGCATCAGGCGCGGCGCGAACTCCTTGCCGGTCCACACCGGCCGCAGCGCGGACTTCGACACGCCGAGGATCGCGACTTCGGGAGCGTTGATGATCGGCGTGAAGGCCGTGCCGCCGATGCCGCCGAGGCTCGAGATGGAGAACGTTCCGCCCTGCAGGTCGCCGGGCTTGAGCTTCTTCTCGCGCGCCAGCCTGGAAATCTCCGACAGCTCGCGCGCGACGTCGAATACGCCTTTGCGGTCGGCGTCGCGCACCACCGGCACCACCAGCCCGTCGGGCGTGTCCACCGCGACGCCGATGTGGTAGTACTTCTTCACCACCAGGTTCTCGCCGTTGCGGTCCAGGCTTGAATTGAAGTTCGGGTGCTGCCGGAGCGCGGTGACGCAGGCCTTGATCAGGAACGCGAGCATGGTCAGCTTGAAGCCCTGCTTCTCGGTCTCCGCCGTATTCGATTTGCGGAACGCCTCCAGGTCGGTGATGTCCGCCTCGTCGAACTGCGTGACGTGCGGGATGGAGACCCAGTTGCGGTGCAGGTTGGGGCCCGAAAGCTTCTGCAGGCGCGTGAGGGGCTTGGTCTCCACCGGGCCGAACTTGGCGAAGTCCACGTCCGGCCAGGCGGGCAGGTTGAAGGGCAGCGCGCCACCCTTGGGCACGGCAGCCGGCGCCGGTACGGCCGCCAGCGCGCCTTTGACGTAGCCCTGCACGTCCGCGTGCAGGACGCGGCCTTTCGGTCCGCCGCCTTTCACGCGCGCCAGATCCACGCCCAGCTCGCGCGCGAACTTGCGCACCGAGGGACTCGCATGCGGCTTGGACAGCGTCGCTTCCTGCGGTTCCAGCGGCACCAGCGGACGCGTTGCCGCAACCACTGGCGCGCCAGGTGCGGCCGCAACCGGCGCCGGCGCAGGAGCTTCGCCGGCACTCGCCTTGAGCACCAGAATCGCGGCGCCCTCGGAGACCTTGTCGCCGGTCTTGACGCGCACTTCCTGCACCACGCCCGCGACGGGCGACGGGATCTCCATCGTCGCCTTGTCGGATTCGAGCGTGATCAGGGATTGTTCCTTCGCGACGGTGTCGCCCGGCTTGACCAGCACTTCGATCACTTCGATGTCCTTGAAGTCGCCGATGTCGGGCACTTTGACCGTCATGGGTTCGGCGCTGGCCGCGGGGGCAGTGCTGGCTGCGGGCGCGGGCACCGGTTTCGGCGCTGCAGGAGGGCCGGCCTTTGCCGGCGCCGCCGCACCGGACTCCTCGAGCATCAGGATAAGCGAGCCCTGCGACACCTTGTCGCCAATCTTGATCCTCAACTCCTTCACCACGCCGGCGCCGGGCGCCGGGATCTCCATTGTCGCCTTTTCCGATTCGACGGTGATCAGCGACTGCTCGGCGGCGATCTGGTCGCCGGGCTTCACCAGGACCTCGATGACCTCCACATCCTTGAAATCCCCGATGTCCGGGACTTTGACCTCCTTCATACAGTGGTCGGGTCCGGCTTGTTCGGGTCGATGCCGTACTTGCGGATCGCGTCAGCAACGCTCTTCGCCTTGCCCTCGCCCGACTCGGCCAGCGCCTTGAGCGCCGCGATCGCCACGAAGGTGCGGTTCACCTCGAAGAAGTGCCTGAGCTTGGCGCGCGAGTCCGAGCGCCCGAAGCCGTCGGTGCCCAGCACGCGGTAGACGCGGTCGCGCGGCACGCAGGGCCGGACCTGGTCCGCGAAACTCTTGATGTAGTCGGTGGCCGCGACCACCGGGCCGGCGGGCCGCTGCTCGAGGATGCGCGTCAGGTAAGGCACGCGCGGCTTGTCCTCGGGATGCAGCAGGTTCCAGCGATCGGCGGCCAGGCCTTCGCGGCGCAGCTCGGTGAAGCTGGTCGCGCTCCACACGTCGGCGGCGACGCCCCAGTCCTTCTCCAGCAGCTCGGCGGCGGCTTCCACCTCGCGCAGAATGGTGCCCGAGCCCATCAGCTGCACCCGCGCCTTTGCCTTGAATTTCGAGTCACGCAGCAGGTAGGCGCCCTTGAGGATCCCTTCCTCCACCCCGGCGGGCATCGCCGGGTGCACGTAGTTCTCGTTCATCAGGGTGATGTAGTAGTAGAGGTCCTCCTGGTTGGCCACCATGCGGCGCAGGCCGTCGTGCATGATCACCGCCAATTCGTAGCCGTAGGTGGGGTCATACGAGACGCAGTTCGGGATCACCGAGGACAGGATGTGCGAATGGCCGTCCTCGTGCTGCAGGCCCTCGCCGTTCAGCGTTGTCCTGCCCGCCGTGGCGCCGAGGAGGAACCCTCGCGCGCGCTGGTCGGCCGCGGCCCAGGCGAGGTCGCCGATGCGCTGCAGGCCGAACATCGAGTAGAAGATGTAGAACGGCACCGTCACCACGTTCGAGTGGCTGTACGAGGTGGCCGCTGCAATCCACGAGGAGAACGCGCCCGCCTCGGTGATGCCCTCCTCGAGGATCTGGCCCTGCTTGTCCTCGCGGTAGTACATCACCTGTTCCTTGTCGACCGGCTCGTACATCTGCCCCGCGCTCGAGTAGATGCCGAGCTGGCGGAACATGCCCTCCATGCCGAAGGTGCGCGCCTCGTCGGCCACGATGGGCACCACGTGCCTGCCGATCGACTTGTCGCGCACCAGCGCGGTGAGGATGCGCACGAACGCCATGGTGGTGGAGATCTCGCGGCCTTCGCCCGAGCCTTTCAGCACCTGGTCGAACGCAGCGAGCGCCGGCACCTGCAGCGAAACATCGGCCTTGCGCCGGCGCTGCGGCAAAAAACCGCCGAGCGCCTTGCGCCTCGCGTGCAGGTACTTCATCTCGGGCGAATCCGGCGGCGGCACGTAGAACGGCAGGTCCTCGAGCTTGTCGTCGGGGATGGGCACGTTGAAGCGGTCGCGCACCTCGCGGATGGTGGCGAGATCCACTTTCTTCAGCTGGTGCGTCGGGTTCTTCGCCTGGCCCTGCTTGCCCAGGCCGTAGCCCTTGATCGTCTTGGCGAGGATCACGGTGGGCTGGCCCTGGTGCTTCACCGCCACCGCGTACGCCGCGTAGATCTTGTGCGGGTCGTGCCCGCCGCGGTTCAGGCGCCAGATGTCCTCGTCGGACATGCGCGACACCATTTCCAGCACCTTGGGGTGCTTGCCGAAGAAATTCTTGCGCACGAAAGCGCCGTCGTTGGCCTTGTAGTTCTGGTACTCGCCGTCGACGGTCTCCTCCATGATGCGCAGGAGCAGCCCTTCCTTGTCGCGCGCCAGCAGCGGGTCCCAGTACCCGCCCCAGATCAGCTTGATGACGTTCCAGCCCGCGCCGCGGAAGTCACCCTCCAGCTCCTGGATGATCTTGCCGTTGCCGCGCACCGGGCCGTCCAGGCGCTGCAGGTTGCAGTTGACGATGAAGATCAGGTTGTCGAGCTTCTCGCGCGAGGCGAGCGAGATCGCGCCCTTCGACTCGGGCTCGTCCATCTCGCCGTCGCCGCAGAACACCCACACCTTGCGGTTGGCGGTGTCCGCCAGCCCGCGTGCGTGCAGGTACTTGAGGTAGCGCGCCATGTAGATCGCCTGGATCGGCCCCAGCCCCATCGAGACAGTGGGGAACTGCCAGTAATCGGGCATCAGCCACGGGTGCGGGTACGAGGACACGCCCTTGCCGTCCACATCGCGCCGGAAATTGAGGAGCTGCTCCTCGGTGAAGCGCCCTTCCAGCAGCCCGCGCGCGTAGATCCCCGGAGAAGAATGCCCCTGGAAGTACACCAGGTCGCCGCCGTGTCCCTCGTGCGGCGCGTTCCAGAAATGGTGCTGCCCGATACCGAACAGGGTCCCGACCGAGGCGAAGCTGGCGATGTGGCCGCCGAGCTCGTCGTCGGACTTGTTCGCCTTCGCCACCATCACCATCGCGTTCCAGCGGCAGTACGACCGGATGCGCTCCTCCATGGCGTAATCGCCCGGCGAGCGCTCCTCCATGTGCGGCGGGATGGTGTTGAGGTAAGGCGTGTACGGCGAGAACGGGATGTAGGCGCCCGAGGTGCGCGCCTTCTCGATCAGGCGCTCCAGCAGGAAATGCGCGCGCTCCGGGCCCTCGCGCTCGAGCACCGTCTCGAGCGCATCCAGCCACTCCTGGGTCTCGAGCGAGTCGCTGTCGTTGGCGGCGGGGTGTTGCGGAACGGCGGACATTGCTTCCTCCAGCTTGTGGCTTTCGGTCATCGTATTATGCAACACATGGCCGCCCAGTTGATCGACGGAAAAGCGCTCGCCGCCGAGGTGCGCGCGTTGCTCAGGCCCGCGGTCGCGGCGCTCGCCGCGCGCGGCGTGCAGCCCGGGCTGGCGGCGATCCTCGCCGGCGGCGATCCGGCCTCGCGCGTCTATGTGCGCAACAAGGTGCGCGCCTGCGAGGAGACCGGCGTGCGCTCCGAGCTGCACGAATTCCCGGCCGGCGTGACCGAGCGCGCGCTGCTCGAGTGCATCGCCGCGCTCAACCGCGACCCGCGCGTGCACGGCATCCTGGTGCAGCTGCCGTTGCCCGCGCACATCGACGCGGAGCGCGTGCTGGCCGCCGTGTCGGCGTCGAAGGATGTGGACGGCTTTCACGCCGAGAACCTGGGCGCGCTGCTGCGCGGCGCGCCGCGCTACATCCCTTGCACCCCTGCAGGCGTGCTGCGCCTGCTCGATCACGCGGGCGTGCCGCTCGCCGGACGCCATGCGGTGGTGATCGGGCGCTCCAGCCTCGTCGGCAAACCCTTGGCGCTCCTCCTCTTGCAAAGGGACGCCACCGTCACCATCTGCCATTCCAAGACCGTGCATCTGGCCGAGCTGGCGCGCCAGGCCGATGTGCTGGTCGCCGCGACCGGCCGGCCGCGCATGGTCGGCGCCGACATGGTGAAACCGGGAGCCTGCGTGATCGACGTCGGCACCAACCGCACGGCCGACGGCAAGCTCTGCGGCGACGTGGATTTCGCGGCGGTGAAGGAGATTGCCGGCTGGATCACCCCGGTGCCGGGCGGCGTAGGACCGATGACCGTCGCCATGCTGGTCGCCAATACAGTGCGCGCCACGGAGCTGTCACTTGCTTAACCCGCTGCTGGATTTTTCGGGGCTGCCGCGCTTCGCGGAACTGAAGCCCGCGCACGTCACACCTGCCATCGACTCCCTGCTCGCCGAGGCGCGAGCGGCGGTGGCGCATGCCGAACAGGCCCGGCCGGTCTGGGACGAGTTCATCGCGCCGCTGGAGGACGCCAACGAGCGCCTCGGCCGCGCCTGGGACCAGGTCGCCCACCTGCACGCGGTGCTCGACAGCCCGGAGCAGCGCGCCGCGTACAACGAGAACCTGCCCAAGGTGACGCAGTACTGGACCGCACTCGGCCAGAACCAGGCCCTGTTCGAGAAGTACCGCGCGCTGCGCGCCTCCGCGCAGTTCGCCGGGCTGACCCCCGCACGCCAGCGCATCGTCGAGAACGCCCTGCGCGACTTCCGCCTGGGCGGAGCGGAGCTGCCGGCGGACAAGAAGCCGCGCTACGCGCAGATCCAGGAGGAACTGGCGCGGCTGTCGGCGAAGTTCTCCGAGAACCTGCTCGACGCCACCAACGCGCACTCAGTCGTGATCGAAGACGAAGAGCGCGTCGCCGGCATCCCGCAGGACGTGCTGCAGGCCGCCAGGCTGGAGGGCGCGCGCGGCTGGAAGTTCACGCTGCACATGCCCTCCTACCTGCCGGTGATGCAGTACGCCGATGACCGCGCGCTGCGCGAGGAAATGTACCGCGCGAGCGCCACGCGCGCCGCCGAGTTCGGCAAGCCCGAGCTGGACAACACGCCGCTCATCGCGCGCATCCTGCCGTTGCGCCACGAGGCGGCGCGCCTGCTCGGCTACGCGAGCTACGCCGACGTGTCGCTGGTGCCGAAGATGGCGGACTCGCCCTCGCAGGTGCTCGGCTTCCTGGAGGACCTGGCGGTGCACGCGCGGCCGCACGCCGAGCGCGATCTCGCCGAACTGCAGGACTTCGCCCGCGACGAGCTCGGCCTGGACAAGCTCGAAGCCTGGGACCTGGCTTACGCCTCCGAGAAGCTGCGCCAGAAGCGCTACGCCTTCTCCGAGCAGGAAGTGAAGCAGTATTTTCCCGAGGACGCGGTGCTCGGCGGGCTGTTCCGGCTGGTGGAAACACTTTACGGCGTGCGCGTTTCGCCGGCCAGCGCGCCAGTGTGGCATGAGGACGTGCGCTTCTTCGACCTGCGCGACGCGCAGGGCGGGCTGATCGGCCAGTTCTACACGGATCTTTATGCGCGCGAAACCAAGCGCGGCGGCGCCTGGATGGACGACGCGAGGGGGCGCCGGCGGCGCGGCGCTTCGATCCAGACACCGGTGGCGTACCTCAACTGCAACTTCCCGCGGCCGGTCGGCGGCAAGCCGGCCCTGTTCACGCACGACGACGCGATCACGCTGTTCCACGAGTTCGGCCACGGCCTGCACCACCTGCTCACGCGCGCCGAGGACCTGGGCGTCTCGGGCATCAGTGGCGTGGAGTGGGACGCGGTCGAGCTGCCCAGCCAGTTCATGGAGAACTTTTGCTGGGAGTGGGACGTTCTGCGGCACATGACGCGACACGTGGACACGGGCGAGTCCCTGCCGCGCGCGCTGTACGAAAAGATGCTCGCGGCGAAGAACTTCCAGTCCGGCATGGCAATGCTGCGCCAGATCGAGTTCTCGGTGTTCGACATGCGGCTGCACTGCGACTTCGATCCCGCGTCGCGGCGCAGCGCGCTCGAGCTGCTGCAGGAGGTGCGCGCGAAGATCGCAGTGGTGGTGCCGCCGGAGTACAACCGCTTCCCCAACAGCTTCTCGCACATCTTCGCCGGCGGCTACGCCGCCGGCTACTACAGCTACAAGTGGGCCGAGGTGCTCTCGGCCGACGCCTACGGCGCCTTCGAAGAGGCGCGCAGCGTGACCGACCCGGAAACCGGCGCGCGCTTCCGCGACGAAGTGCTCGCCGTCGGCGGCAGCCGCCCGGCGGCGGAATCGTTCCGCGCCTTCCGCGGGCGCGAGCCGAGCGTGGATGCGCTGTTGCGGCACAATGGTATGATCGCCGCGTAGGAGAAACTTCAGCGAAAACAGGAGGATCGCGCATGCGCTCCGTGATCTTTGCCGTTCTGCTCGGCGCCGCCTGCGCCGCGAGCGCACAGATGTATCGCTGGACCGACGAGAAGGGCCGCGTGCACGTCACCGACACGCCGCCGCCGCCCTCCGCGAAAGCCGTGCAGAAGAAATCCTTCAGTGGGGGCGGCACTGCCGCGTCGGACACCGCCGCCCAACCCTACGCGCTGCAACTCGCGGCCAAGAGTTTCCCGGTCACCTTGTATACGGCGCGCGAGTGCGAGCCCTGCGGCGCGGCGCGCAACCTGCTGAACTCGCGCGGCGTGCCCTTCCGCGAGGTGCTGGTGGTCGACGAGCCGCAGCAGGAGGAGCTGAGGAAGGTCGCAGGCGCACTCGCGGTGCCCTCGGTCACCGTGGGCAGCAACATGCAGAAGGGCTTCGAAGAAAGCGCCTACCACTCCCTGCTCGACATCGCCGGCTATCCGAAGGCCGGAATCCTGCCGCCACGCAACCAGGCCGAGCCCAGGCCCGCGCCGCCACCCGCCGAAGCGCAAGCCAGTCCCGCCGAGGACGCGGTCCCCGCGGCAAGCGGCCCCTACGCCCCCGGCTCCGCTTCGACAGGGACCCGCACACGCAAGTGATCGGCGCGTCGCCGGCATGAAGCTCGCGACGTGGAACGTCAATTCGATCAAGGTCCGGCTGCCCCAGCTGCTTGAGTGGTTGGCCACCGCGCGGCCGGACGTGCTCTGCCTGCAAGAGCTGAAGCGCGAAGAACCGAAGTTCCCTCGCGCTGAACTCGAAGCCGCCGGCTACACCTGTGCAGTCAGCGGCCAGAAGACCTACAACGGTGTAGCAATTGTTTCCCGGGCACCCTTGGACAATATGGTCGAGGGCATTCCGGGCTTCGCCGATGAACACAAGCGCGTCATCGCCGCCACCGTGCAGGGCATGCGCGTGGTGTGCGTCTACTGCCCGAATGGCCAGGCGGTAGGCTCAGACAAGTACGAGTACAAGCTGCGCTGGTTCGCCGCCCTCGGGGATTACCTCGCCGCGGAGCTGCACAAGCACCCTCGCCTTGCCGTGGCGGGAGACTTCAACGTCGCCCCGGAGGATCGCGACGTGCACGACCCGAAGGTCTGGGAGGGACAGGTACACGTCTCGGAAGCGGAGCGCGCAGCGTGGCGCGCGCTGCTCGCGCTGGGCTTGAAGGACAGCTTCCGGCTGTTCGAGCAGCCGGAGAAGGTCTACTCCTGGTGGGATTACCGCATGATGGGTTTTCGCCGCAACGCCGGGCTGCGCATCGATCACATCCTGTTGTCGGAAGATCTGGCGAAGACCTGTACCTCCAGCACGGTGGACAAAGCGCCGCGCAAGCTCGAACGT
>JBGQFF010000015.1:0-35667 GCA_041496745.1 Gammaproteobacteria bacterium | reverse complement strand
GCATGCCCAGGCGGATCGCCGCGTCGGCCACCAGGCTGCCGATCTTGCCCAGGCCGATGACCCCCAGGGTGTGGCCGGGCAGCTCGATGCCGGCGAAGGCTTTCTTGCCGTCCTGCACGCGCTGGTCCAGGTCGCCGGCTTGGCCCCCGAGGCCCTGCACGAAATCGAGCGCCGGCGCCAGGTTGCGCGCTGCGATGAGCAGGCCCGCGAGCACCAGCTCCTTCACTGCGTTGGCGTTGGCGCCGGGCGCGTTGAACACCGGCACGCCGCGCCTGGAGAGCTCGGCCACCGGGATGTTGTTGGTGCCGGCGCCGGCGCGCGCCACCGCTTTGAGGTTGGCGCCGAAGGCCATCTGGTGCAGGTCCTGCGAGCGCACCAGCACCACGTCCGGCGACCTGGCTTCCTTCACCAGCACGTAGCGCTCGGGCGCGAAGCGCTTGAGTCCCTGCTGCGCGATCTGGTTGAGGACCAGGACCTCGAACTTCCTGCCGGCCTTAACCATGCCGCGCCGCGAATTCCCTCATGTAGGCGGTCAGGTGCTGCACGCTCTCGAGCGGCATGGCGTTGTAGATCGAGGCGCGCATGCCGCCGACCGAGCGGTGGCCCTTCAACTGCACCATGCCGCGCTCCTCCGCGCCTTTGAGGAAAGGCGCGTCGAGCCGCTCGTCGGGCAGGCGGAAGGGCACGTTCATGCGCGAGCGGTCTTCCTTGGCCACCGGGTTGCGGTAGAAGCCCGCGTCGATGACGTCATAGAGCAGCTGCGCCTTGCGCATGTTGCGGCGCTCGATCTCGGCGACGCCGCCGAGTTGCTTGAGCCACTTGAACACCAGCCCGGCGACGTAGATCGGGTAGGTCGCCGGCGTATTGAGCATCGAATCGGATTCGGCTTGCAGCTTGTAGTCCATGACGCTCGGCGTGCCGCTCGCGGCCGTGCCGATCAGGTCCTCGCGCACGATGACCACCGTCACGCCCGCCGGCCCGAGGTTCTTCTGCGCGCCGGCGTAGAGCAGGCCGAACTTCGACACTTCGAGCGGGCGCGACAGCAGGTGCGAGGAGGCGTCCGCCACCAGCGGCACCGCGCCGGTGTCCGGGATCCAGTGGAACTCCACGCCGCCGATGGTCTCGTTGGAACAGTAGTGCACATAGGCGGCGTCGCCGCGGACTTTCCATTCGCGCGGCGCGTAGGTGAAGTTGCGGTCTTCCGCACTCGCGGCGACGTGCACGTCGCAATAGGCCTTTGCTTGCTTCGCCGCCTTCTTCGACCATTCGCCGCTCAGCACGTAATCCGCGCGCGTCTTGCCGCGCAGCAGGTTCATCGGCACCTGCGCGAACTGCAGCGTCGCGCCGCCCTGCAGGAAAAGCACCTTGTAATGCGCGGGGATGCCGAGCAGCTCGCGCAGGTCGCGCTCGGCCTCGGCGGCGATGCCCGTGAATTCCTTGCCGCGATGGCTCATTTCCATCACGCCCATGCCGCAGCCGTGCCAGTCGAGCATCTCGTCGCCGGCGCGCGCGAGCACTTCGGCCGGCAGCATCGCGGGGCCGGAGCTGAAGTTGTGGATGCGCGACATCAATGCACGGTGGGCGGCGGGCTGTCGCTTTGCGGCAGCGGCAATTCGCCGTCGCCACCGTTGCCGTTGCCGCCGCCGCCGCCGGTGCCGCCGCCGCCGCCGGCGGCGTCATCCTCGTCGTGCTCTTCGATGCGCTCGACGCCGGCCAGCCTCTCACCCTCGCCCAGCGCGATCAGCGTCACACCCTGGGTCGAGCGGCCCTGCTCGCGGATCTGCGCCACTTTCGTGCGGATCAGCACGCCGCCGGTGGAGATCAGCATCACCTCGTCGCTGTCGACCACCAGCACCGCGCCGACCAGGCTGCCGTTCCTCTCGGAGGCCTGGATCGCGATCATGCCCTGGCCGCCGCGCCCGTGCTTGGTGTACTCGGCGATCGGCGTGCGCTTGCCGTAGCCGTTCTCGGTGGCGGTGAGCACGGCGCGACTCTCGTCCTTCGCCACCAGCATGGCGACCACACGTTGGCTGCGGTCCTCCGGCAGGCGCATGCCGCGCACGCCGGTGGCCTGGCGGCCCATCGGCCGCACCTCTTCCTCGCTGAAGCGCACCGCCTTGCCCTCGGAGGAGAACAGCATCACGTCGTAGCTGCCGTCGGTGAGCGCCACGCCCACCAGGTAATCGCCCTCGTCCAGGTTCACGGCGATGATGCCGCTGGGGCGCGGGCGCGAGAAATCCGCCAGCGGCGTCTTCTTCACCGTGCCCTGCGCGGTGGCCATGAACACGTAGTGCTGCTCGTCGAATTCCTTCACCGGCACTACCGCGGTGACTATCTCGCCCTCTTCCAGCGGGAACATGTTGACCATCGGCTTGCCGCGGCTCGAACGGCTGCCCTGCGGCACCTCGAACACCTTGAGCCAGTACAGCCGCCCGCGGCTGGAGAAGCACAGCAGGTAGTCGTGCGAATGGGCGACGAACAGCCGCTCGATGAAATCGTCCTCCTTGGTGGCGGCCGCCTGCTTGCCGCGCCCGCCCCGGCGCTGCGCGCGGTAGTCGGCGAGCGGCTGCGACTTGACATAGCCGCCGTGCGAGAAGGTGACCACCATGTCCTGCGGCGCGACCAGGTCCTCGATCGAAATGTCCTCGGCCACGGTGACGAGCTCGGTGCGGCGCTGGTCGCCGAACTCCTCTTTCACCTTGCGCAGCTCGTCGGCGATGATCGCGGTGATGCGCACCGGCTTGTCGAGGAGGTCGATCAGGTCGGCGATCTGCGCGACGACCTCCTTGTATTCGCTGCGGATCTTGTCCTGCTCGAGGCCGGTCAGGCGCTGCAGGCGCAGCTCGAGGATCGCCTGCGCCTGCTCGTCCGACAGGCGGTAGCCGTCGTCCTTCAGGCCGAACTCGGGCCGCAGCCCTTCCGGGCGGAACTGCCCGGCCGCGGACCGGCTGAGCATCTCGCGCACCAGCGGCGAAGGCCAGGCGCGTGCCATCAGCTCGCGCTTCGCGTCGGCGGGCGTCGACGCCCGTTTGATCAGCGCGATCACCTCGTCCACGTTGGAAAGGGCCACGGCAAGGCCTTCCAGGATGTGGCCGCGCTCGCGTGCTTTCTTCAGGTCGAACACCGTGCGCCGGGTCACCACTTCGCGGCGGTGCGAGACGAAGGCCCCGATCATCTGCTGCAGGTTGAGCAGCCTGGGCTGACCGTCGACCAGTGCGACCATGTTCATGCCGAAGCTGTCCTGCAGCTGCGTCTGCTTGAACAGGTTGTTGAGCACCACCTCGGGGATCTCGCCGCGCTTGAGCTCGATCGCCACGCGGATGCCGTCCTTGTCGGACTCGTCGCGGATGTCGGAGACACCCTCGAGCTTCTTCTCGGTGACCAGCTCGGCGATGCGCTCCAGCAGCACCTTCTTGTTCACCTGGTAGGGCAGCTCGTCGACGATGATCGCCTGGCGGTTGCCCTTCTCCATGTCCTCGAAGTGCGTGCGCGCGCGCATCACCACGCGCCCGCGGCCGGTGCGGTAGCCCTCGTGCACGCCCGCGAGGCCGTAGATGATCCCGGCGGTGGGGAAATCCGGCGCCGGCAGCAGCTTGATCAGCTCCTCGATGGCGCAGCGCGGGTTGGCGAGCAGGTGCAGGCAGGCGTCCACCACCTCGTTCAGGTTGTGCGGCGGCACGTTGGTAGCCATGCCGACGGCGATGCCGGAGGAGCCGTTGATCAGGAGGTTGGGAATGCGCGAGGGAAGGAGCAGCGGTTCCTGCTCCGAGCCGTCGTAGTTCGGTCCGAAATCCACCGTCTCCTTGTCGATGTCGGCGAGCAGCTCATGGCCGATCTTCGCCATGCGGATCTCTGTGTAGCGCATGGCCGCCGCGTTGTCGCCGTCCACCGAGCCGAAATTGCCCTGGCCGTCGACCAGCATGTAGCGCAGCGAGAAGTTCTGCGCCATGCGCACGATGGTGTCGTACACCGCGACGTCGCCGTGCGGGTGGTACTTGCCGATCACGTCGCCGACGATGCGCGCCGATTTCTTGTACGCGCGGTTCCAGTCGTTGGACAGCTCGTGCATCGCGAACAGCACGCGCCGGTGCACCGGCTTCAGGCCGTCGCGCACGTCCGGCAGGGCGCGCCCGACGATCACGCTCATTGCGTAATCCAGGTACGACCGGCGCATCTCCTCTTCGAGGCTGACCGGGAGCGTTTCCTTGGCGAACTGTTCCATTTCGGCTCTTGTTATGAGGGGAGAAAGCGGACCGTTTCAGGCGCGATGGCGAACGGGAAATTTTACCACGCTGGGCCCTCTCGACCCGCGCGCCCCCCTGTGCTTAAATGCGGGCGTTCCCAAGGAGGAAAAGCATGAAGATCAAGAGCAGGATTCAATCGTTCGCCTGCGTCGCCGCGCTCGCCGCCATGGTGGGCTGCGCCACCACCGAGGAGCCCAAGCCGGCTCCCGCTCCGGCCCCTGCGCCCGCCACACCGGCGCCCGCCGCCGCGCCGGCGCCGGCGCCCGTCGCCAAGCCCGCGCCGGTGCCGCCGAAGCCGATGGCGCTGCGCGTCACCTCCGTCGAGTTGTTCGAATTCGACAAGTCGAGGCTGACCCAGGTCGCCACCGACAAGCTCGACCGCGAGGTCGTGGTGCGCTTCGGCGAATTCCAGGTCATCCAGTTCGTCAACGTGAACGGGCATGCGGACCGCCTGGGATCGGCGCAGTACAACCAGAAGCTCTCCGAGCGCCGTGCGCAAGCGGTGAAGGCCTACCTCGTCAAGCAGGGCGCGGACGCCAGCAAGATCGAGACCTACGGCTTCGGCAAGACCCTGCAGGTGAAGAGCTGCCCCGACCAGAAAAACCGCAAGGCGCTGATCGAATGCCTGCAGCCCAACCGCCGCGTGGAAGTCGAGGTGCAGGGCACGGCGCGTCCGTAAGCGCCGCGCCGCACCGACGGAGAGCCCCGCGGCCGGCGGGGCTTTTTGTTTGCATGACTGACAATGTCCTCATCAATGCCCGCTGGGTGGTCCCGGTGGAGCCCGCGGGCGTGGCGCTCGAGCGCCACGCCGTCGCGGTGCGCGACGGCCGCATCGAGGCGGTGCTGCCGATGGCCGAGGCCGCGCAACGGTTCGCCGACTATGCCCGCGTCGACCTTCCCGGCCACGCGCTGATCCCGGGGCTGGTCAACGCGCATACTCACGCCGCAATGGCGCTGATGCGCGGCATCGCCGACGACCTGCCGCTGATGCGCTGGCTGCAGGAGCACGTCTGGCCGGTGGAAGCGAAGCACGTTTGCGCGGAGTTCGTGCGCGACGGCACGCTGCTCGCCTGCGCCGAGATGCTGCGCGGCGGCGTGACCTGCATGAACGACATGTATTTCTTTCCCGAGGCGGCGCTCGAGGCGGCGCTGGCCGCCGGCATGCGCGCGGCGCTCGGGCTGATCGTCATCGAGTTTGCCTCGGCCTACGCATCCGATCCGGACAGCTATCTGGCGCAGGGGCTGGCGGTGCGCGACCGTTGGCGCGGGCATCCTCAGCTGTCGTTCTGCCTCGCGCCGCACGCGCCCTACACGGTATCGGACGCGACCTTCCGCAAGGTGGCGCAGCTCGCCGCCGAACTGGACCTGCCGGTGCACGTGCATGTGCACGAAACCGTCGAGGAGGTCGAGCGCTCGCTGGCCGAGCACGGCGTGCGGCCGCTGCAGCGCCTGGCGGGCCTCGGGCTGCTTGGGCCGAACCTGATCGCGGTGCATGCGGTCCACCTCACGGCCGATGAAATCGCGCTGCTGGCGCGCCACGGCTGCTCGGTGGCGCATTGCCCCTCCTCCAACCTCAAGCTCGGCAGCGGGCTCGCGCCGGTGGCGGCGCTGCTCGCGGCCGGCGTCAACGTGGCGCTCGGCACCGACGGCGCGGCGAGCAACAACCGCCTCGACCTGTTCCAGGAGATGCGCAGCGCCGCGTTGCTGGCGAAGGCGGTTGCTCGCGACGCCGCGGCAATGCCCGCGCACGCCGCCCTGCAAGCGGCAACGTTGGGCGGCGCCAAGGCGCTTGGCCTCGAAGACCGCATCGGCTCGATCGCCGCGGGCAAGGCGGCCGACCTTACTGCCGTCGCCCTCGACGGGCTGGAGTTGCAGCCGGTGTACGACGTCGTTTCGCATCTGGTTTACGCCTGCGGGCGCGAGCACGTCACCGACGTCTGGGTCGGCGGTGAGCGGGTCCTGCGCGATGGCACGCTGGCGCGGCTGGACCTGTCAGACTTGCAAGGGCGCGTGGGGTTGTGGCAAACTAAAATCTTGAATTGACTGGCAATCCAATCCTAGAGCGACAGGGAGAACAGGCATGCTTAACAAAGCTTTGCGTTCGGTCGCGCTGACTGCTGCGACAGTGGCGCTCGCCGTGCTGGTGGGCTGCGCGACCACCGAGGAGCCGAAACCGGCTCCTGCGCCGGAACCGGCGCCGGCGACCCCAGCCCCTGCTCCCGCCCCCGCGCCGGCGCCGGCGCCGCAAGCGCCCAAGCCCGCGCCCACGCCGGTCGCCGAGAAGGTGACGCTGGCCGCGGACGTGCTGTTCGACTTCGACAAGTCGGTGATCAAGCCCGATGGCAAGAACAAGCTCGATGACCTGTCGCAGAAGGTCCGCGCCATCAACCTCGAGGTGGTGATCGCCATCGGCCACACCTGCTCGATCGGCACCGACGCCTACAACCAGAAACTGTCGGTGCGCCGCGCCGAATCGGTCAAGGCCTACCTGGTGTCCAAGGGCGTCGAGCCGAACCGCATCTACACCGAGGGCAAGGGCGAGAAGCAGCCCGTCGCCAGCAACAAGACGCGCGAAGGCCGCATGAAGAACCGCCGCGTCGAGATCGAGGTCATCGGCACGCGCCGGCAGTAAGTTCCCGCGCCTCGCGAGAAAGCCCTGCTCCGGCAGGGCTTTTTTTTTGCACTGGCGGATCAGTGAACCGGCATCTTCCAGGATCGACCGCCCGTGCTATGGTTTGCCGTTCCATGGTCTCGTGTTTTTTGGCTCCGAGATTCATGGAGCCAAAAAACACGAGATCGATTTGAAATGCCAAACCCGCGCGCAGACGCGTCTATCGGCATGAACGCCGACCCCGCCGAGCTGGAGAAATTCAGCCAGCTCGCGCACCGCTGGTGGGATCCGCAAAGCGAGTTCCGCCCGCTGCACGAGATCAACCCGCTGCGCCTGGGTTGGATCGAGCAGCAGGTCCCGCTCGCGGGCAAGGAGGTGCTGGACGTCGGCTGCGGCGGCGGCATCCTGGCGGAAGCGATGGCGCGGCGCGCGCGTCACCGGCATCGACCTCGCGGACAAGCCGCTCAAGGTGGCGCAGCTGCACCTGCTGGAGGGCCGGCTGGACGTGCGCTACGAGCTCGCCTCGGCGGAGGACTACGCCGCCCGGCACGCCGCCAGTTTCGACGTCGTCACCTGCATGGAGCTGCTCGAGCACGTGCCCGAGCCTTCGAGCACGGTGGCGGCCTGCGCGCGGCTCCTGCGCCCGGGCGGATGCGCGATCTTTGCCACCATCAACCGCAACCCCAAGGCCTACCTGTTCGCGGTGATCGGCGCGGAGTATCTCCTCGGGCTGCTGCCGAGAGGCACGCACGACTACACGCGCTTCGTGCGGCCCTCCGAGCTGGCGCAATGGTGCCGCGCTGCGGGGCTGCGCCACGCCGGGATGAGCGGCATGAGCTACAACCTCCTCACGCGCCGCTACCGCCTGGGGCCGGACTGCGACGTCAACTACCTGCTGTGCTGCCAGCGTGACACCTAACCAGGCGGTCCTTTTCGACCTCGACGGAACCCTCGCCGACACCGCGCCGGACCTCGCGGCGGCGCTCAACCGTCTGCGCGCGGACCAGGGCCTCCAGCCGCTGGCACTCGAACGCGTGCGGCCGTTCGCCTCGGCGGGCGCGCGCGGACTGGTGCACGTGGGCTTCGGCATCAAGCCCGGCGACGGCGAATATGCTTCGCTGCGCGAAGCTTTCCTCGAGTACTACGCCGAGCGCACCTGCGTCGAGACGCGGCTGTTTCCCGGCATCGAGGAACTGCTCGAGGAGTTCGCGAGGCGATCGATCGCCTGGGGCGTCGTGACCAACAAGGCGACGCGCTTCACGGAGCGGATCCTCAGCGCGCTCGGCCTCGCGCCGGCCTGCGTCGTGTGCGGCGACACCACGCCGCATCTCAAGCCCCACGCGGCACCGATGCTGCACGCCGCAGAGCAGCTCGCGCTGCCGGCGAAGGATTGTCTGTACGTCGGCGACGACCTGCGCGACATCCAGGCCGCCCGTGCCGCGGGGATGCGGGCCGTCGCCGTCGAATGGGGTTATCACCACCCCGAGCAAGGCGGGCCGGCCACCTGGCAGGCCGACGCGGTCATCGCGCAGCCTGGGGACTTGATCGGCCTGCTCTAGACCCCATATGCGATAATGTGTCACGCACGAAACGGGGGCGACCTGGTTTCGACGCGGGTTGCGACGCAGCGCAGGGCATGCCGAGGACCAGTGACCTCGTAAATCCATCTGGAAACACTTCAAACGCCAACGACGAGCGTTTCGCTCTCGCGGCCTAATACCCGCGAGACGCTGCACTAGCCTGCTGATGGGCTAGGCTCCCTAAAAGGAGTGCAGCGTCATTCACATCAGCCTCTCCTCCCAGTCTGGCCGCTTGGCCGGGGGGATCCGTCGAAGCGGCTAGCCGAGCGCCAGCCTGCCGGTTGGCGGGTGCGAGGCGAAACTCAAATAACCAGGCTAAGCATGTAGTCCTGACTGCCTAGGGCTTGCGGACGCGGGTTCGATTCCCGCCGCCTCCACCAATACCCCCACCTGCGCCATTTGCCGGCCCGCGGGTGGTCCCGGCCCCGTAGGATTTGACCTGCGTCAAAATGAGCCCAGATGGGAGCTTCTTCCCATTGACAGCATTGGGGTAGCCGCGCAGGCTGATTTGTATCGCGTCGCTCGCGGTGACAGTGATCGCGATTCTCGAACCGCGCATCTACCCCAAGATGGCGGTCGATCCTGGCCTTTCAGCAGCAATCTTTGTGGAAGGAGGGGCTATAGACGAAAATCACCACAGTTCGATCCCGACGCCGGTGGCGATGCCCCGGCATACGTCGCGCTGACGCGACGAATTGAGGCCACAGCGATGTGGCGATCCTGCGAAGCCCTGCGATCATCGCGGGGCTTTGCGTTTGTGTGAAGCAAAATGCTGATGCCATGAACCCCGCGATCAGACTGACAGGTTGCATCGCCCTGCTGCCGGCCATCGCATCGGCTTTCCAGCCGCTGGTGACCGACGATACCGGAACGCGAGGCGCGGCCGGCAACCAGTTCGAGGTGGCCTATAACCGCACTGTCGCCGAGTCGCCCGGCGCGAAGGACCTCACGCATGAAGTGCCGCTGGTGTTTACGCGCGGGGTCAGCGATGCGCTGGATCTTTCTGTCGGCCTCAGCAATCAGCGAATCGTTCCGACCGCCCCGGCGACGGTGGAGCACGGCTGGAGCAACACGTTCGCCGGTGCCAAGTGGCGTTTTTACGACGACCAGGCGGGTAAATTGAGCTTTGCCCTGAAGCCGGAAATCCACTTTCCCGTCTCCAGGGACAACGAGGCGCGGGGGCTGGGTACGGCACGAAGCTCTTACGGCGCCGGCTTGCTGATGACGCAGGGGACCGGCTTCGGCGCCGTGCACGCCAACCTGGTGGCCGCTCGGGTGAACTATGCCGACGATGCGCGTTATCTGGCTGAGCGGCGCACTTATTATCGGCTGTCGGTAGCGCCGGTATGGGATGTCGCCGAAGGCTGGAAGCTCGCGCTCGACGCCGGCCTTGTGACTCACCCGGACCGGACCGCCAAGGCGCGCATGGGTTACGTCGAGTGCGGCGCCATCCATTCGCCGAGCAAGGATCTCGACTTCGCCATCGGCATCGTGCACGACATCATGGACGGCAACGCCCGCACGATGCAGGCGACGTTCGGCCTCACGCGGCGGTTCCGGTAGACCGATGCCAGCGACATGGCGCACCCTGAAATGCCTGTTTTGCCATGAGACAGAGTCCCCTTAAGGTGAAATACTAGCCTCCCGTCGCGTCGAGAGCGCGGCGCCAACCGCATTGCCGCACGCGGGCGCGCGCGGTGAATGCAGCACCACACGAGGTAGTCGATATGCCGAAGCCACTGATCACAGCAATCGTGCTTGCTTTCGCGGCGTGGATCACGCCGCAAACGACAGGCGCGCAGGGCGCAGGGCGCAGCGGCAAAGCAGTCGTAGAAGCAGTATGTGCTTCCTGCCACGCAACGGGGGCCAAAGGCGCGCCGAAAATCGGCGACGCCAAAGCGTGGGCCAGCCTCGCGTCGCGGGGCCTCGCCGGTCTCACAGGCAGCGCGCTCAAGGGCATCCGCAACATGCCGTCGCATGGCGGCAATCCGGCGCTCACCGAAATCGAAATCGAGCGCGCCATTACCCATATGGTCAACCAGTCAGGAGGCCAGTGGAGCGAGCCTATCAGCGATGTAACCTCCGCCGCCGAGCGCAGAGGCGAGCAGATCGTGCAGACACAGTGCGCCAAGTGCCATCAAACCGGCGTGCGCGGCGCACCCAGGATCGGCGACCGGGCTGCCTGGATACTGCGGCTCAAGCGCGGACTCGATTTCGTGGTTCGCTCCGCGATCAACGGACACGGGCCCATGCCTCCCCGCGGCGGCATGGCCGAGCTCACCGATTCTGAAATTCGAGCCGCGGTCGTCTATATGTTCAACCCGGTGGGTGCGCCAACGACAGGACCTGCGGATGCGCCGGCCGCGAGACCGGACCCGAACCACAAGGTCGTCGACGGAACCGAGATATATCTGGGCATCGCAGCGGCGGAATCGATGCGCGCACAGTATCCGAAGGGCAGCAAGGAAAGCTCGATGCACGGGGGCATTCCAAGCGGCAAGGGCTACTACCACGTGAACATCTCGCTATTCGACAGCACGACCAGGGGTGTGATTGCGGATGCGCAGGTGGAGGCGAGAGTCGCGGATCCGGTGATGGGCGGAGAGACGAAGGAGCTGGAGCTGGTGGCGCTCAACAACATGAAGAGCTATGGCAACTACTACCGCATGCCGAGCAAGGACGCCTACGCGATCACGGTGAAGATCCGCAGGCCGGGCACGTCTCGAACGATCGAGGCCAGGTTCAACTTCAAGCACGATTGAGGTTCGACCACCGGCCCGCGCACGCCGCTTTCCTCGCGATCAGCGCATCCAGGCAAGCGGCCCGAGCGGATCCCGCGTCAGGGCGACCCATACGACGTATCCGGCGGCGGCGAGAGCGAGCACGAAGCACGCGGCGCGCACGCGCTTGCTGCGGCCCCTCCTCAAGGCCACCATGCCCAGCCCGATGTAGGCGAGCAGGCCTACGGTCTTCGCCGTCAGCCAGGGGTGCACGAACGGATACTGCTGCAGGAACCACGCCAGCCACGCCGCGCTCGCGAGCAGGACCGTGTCGACGATGTGGGGCGCGATGCGCACCCAGCGCGCGTTTAGCCAAGGCGAGCCTCGCAACATCAGCACGCCGCGCGCGGCGAAGCCGGCCAGGCTCAGCACCACGCAGGCAACGTGCAGGTACTTGACCAGGACATAGGCCGCCATGCCGCGATGCTACTGCCTGCCCGGGTGGCGCGAAAATTGATCCAGCGCAAAACGGGGCCCGCCGCGCGTGCCAACATCCCCGGCAAAGGAAGGAGCCCCTTGGCCAACGGACACCTCGTCGCCGACATCCTCGCCAACCTGCCGTTGTTCCGCCACACGTCGCCGGCGAGACTGGCGGACCTCGCCCGGCACTCGCGCGCCGAGCACGTGCTGCGCGGCGCCACGATCGCGCGGCGCGGCGAGCGAGCGCGCGGGCTCATGGCGGTGGCCTACGGGCTGGTCAAGCTGTCCCTGAAAGGCGAACACGAGAAAGTCCTGCGCCTGGTCGGCCCCGGCGAGACGTTCGGCGAGGCGATGCTGTTCCTCGACAAACCGCTCCCGGTCGACGCGGTGGCGGTGGCGGACACCCTTCTGATCGTGGTGCCGGCGGGGCCGCTGCTCGCGCTGATCGACGCCGACCGCGAGTTCGCCCGCGGCATGCTGGCGAGCCTGAGCCAGCGCATGCACGCGCTGGTGGCGGATTTCGAGGCGACCACGCAGCATGGCGCGCGCGAGCGCCTGGTCGCCTATCTCGAGTCGCTCGCCCCGCCCGGCGCCGCGCCGGCGGCCGTGCGGCTGCCGGCCAGCAAGACGGTGATCGCGGCCCGGCTCGGCGTGACCAAGGAAACCCTGTCGCGCCTGCTGCGCCAGCTGAGCGACGAGAGCCTGATCGTCATGACCAAGCGCGACATCATCCTGCTCGACCGGCAGCGGCTCGCTGCCGCCGCGCGCGGCGTTCGATCAGCTTGAGCATCGTGGCGAGAGTGATGGAGCGGAAGGTGGCCCGTGCCGTCTCGTCGATCTCGGCGAGCACCTCGTCGAGCGCCCTTTCTTCGCTGCGGCGCGGCGCGCGCGGCCGCGCCGCGCCGATTTCCTCGAATAGCCCGATCACATCGAGCAGCGTGACGCGCTTCGCGTTGCCGGCGAAGCGGTAGCCGCCGCCGACGCCGCGCGCGGCGTGCAGCAGGCCGGCGCGGCCGAGCTTGCGCAGCACCTTGGCCAGGTGATGGGTCGACACCTGGTACTTGCCCGCGATTTCGGCGGCCGACAGCTGGCGCACCGGGTCGACGGCGAATTCGAGCGCGGCGCAAAGCGCGAGCAGGGTGTTCTGCTGCAGCTTCACTCGAGATCCATCTGCAGCGGGATGAAAGGCGCCGCCATCATGCCCTGGCTGCGAAAGAACGCCAGCACCAGCGCATTGTCGCGGGCGAGCAGCGTGCGCACGCTGCCGACGCCGGCGCGCCGGAACCGCTCGCAGATCGCCCCGAGCAGCCGCGCGCCCACGCCCGCGAGCCGCGCTTCGGGCCGCACGCCGATGCCGAACACCCAGCCGCAGGGCGCCGAGCCGAATTCCCAGTCGCGCACCTCGCCGATGATGTAGCCCTGCACCGCGTCCAGCGACTCGGCGACCAGGAAGTAACGCTGCCGCTGCCGCGAGCCGTAGCGCGCCAGGATGCCCGACCAGTAGGCCGGCTTGCGCAGCCCGGTGATCACGGCGTCGATCTCGACGATTTCGCGCAGGTCGGCGCGCCGCGCGCCGCGGATTCCTTTGAGGTAGATCAAAGTGGGGGGCCCCGACACAGTTTACGGTCGTTCGGTTACTTCGCAAAAGGAGGAGATCATGCTGTTCCGCACCCTGTTCGCGGTGGCGGGCCTTGTGCTTGCCTGCGCCGCGCCGGCACAGGAGCCAATCCGCATCGGCGCGTTCCTGTCAGTGACCGGCCCCGCCGCGTTCCTGGGCGATCCGGAGCAAAAGACGCTCGAGCTCTACGTCGAGAAGCTGAACGCCGCCGGCGGCGTGCTCGGCAGGCAGTTGCAGCTCGTCGCCTACGACTCGGCGGGTGACCCCGACAAGGCGCGCACCTTCGCCAAGCGCCTGCTCGAGCAGGACCGCGTCGACCTCCTCGTCGGCGGCTCGACCACCGGCGAGACCATGGCCGTGGTGCCGCTCGCCGAGGCGGCGGGCGTGCCGTTCATTTCGCTCGCCGGCGCGGTGGTGATCGTCGAGCCGGTGAAGAAGTGGGTGTTCAAGACGCCGCACACCGACCGCATGGCCTGCGAGAAGATCTTCGTCGACATGAAGGCGCGCGGCGCCAGCAAGGTGGCCCTTATCTCCGGCAGCGGCGGCTTCGACAAGTCGATGCGCAGCGAATGCCTCAAAGTAGCGCAGAACCACGGCATCGACATCGTGGCCGACGAGACCTACGGCGCGGGCGATACCGACATGACCGCGCAGCTCACCAAGATTCGCAACGCTCCGGGGTTGCAGGCGGTGCTGAACGCCGGCTTTGGCCAGGGCCCGGCGATCGTCACCAAGAATTACCGGCAGCTCGGCATCACCGCGCCGCTGTATCAGTCGCACGGCGTCGCTTCCAAGCAGTTCATCAGCCTGGCGGGCGATGCGGCCGAAGGCGTGCGCCTGCCCGCCGCGGCGCTGCTGGTGGCCGAGTCGCTGCCGGACAGCGACCCGCAGAAAAAGGTGGTCGTCGCCTACAAGCAGGCCTACGAAGCGCGCTTCAAGTCGGATGTGTCCACCTTCGGCGGCCACGCCTACGACGGGCTGATGCTCGCGGTCGAAGCGATGAAAAAGGCCCGCAGCACCGACAAGGCCAGGGTGCGCAACGCGCTCGAGTCGATCCGCGGCTACATGGGCACCGCCGGGGTGGTCAACATGTCGGCGCAGGACCACATGGGGCTGGACCTGACCGCGTTCCGCATGCTGGAGGTGCGCAAAGGCGACTGGGCCCTGGTGCGGTGAGCGCGCAGCTCGTCCAGTTCCTGCTCTCCGGCCTTACCGTGGGCGCCATCTACGCGCTGGTGGCGCTCGGCTTTTGCATCATCTACAACGCCAGCCACATCATCAACTTCGCGCAGGGCGAGTTCGTGATGATCGGCGGCATGGCGGCGGCGGCGTTCGTCGACACCGGGCTGCCGCTGCCGCTCGCGGCGCTCGCCGCCGTGGGCGGTGCGACGCTGGTCGGGCTCGCGCTCGAGAAGCTCGCGGTGGAGCCAGCGCGCGGCGCGCCGGTGGTGACGCTGATCATCATCACCATCGGCGCCTCGATCCTGCTGCGCGGACTGGCGGCGCTGGTGTGGGACAAGAAGATCCACTCCCTGCCCGCCTTCTCCGGCGAAACCCCGCTCGCCATCGGCGGCGCCACGCTGCTGCCGCAGACGTTGTGGGTGCTCGGCACCACCGTGCTCACCGTCGGCCTGCTGTGGTGGTTCTTCAACCGCACACTGACCGGGAAAGCGATCCTCGCGGTATCGCACAACCGCCTTGCCGCACAGCTGATGGGCATCAGCGTGCGCCGCGTGCTGCTGGTGTCGTTCGGCCTCTCGGCCGCGCTTGGCGCGCTCGCCGGCGTGCTGATCGCGCCGATCTCGTTCACCTCCTGGGACGTCGGCGTGATGCTCGGCCTGAAGGGGTTCGCCGCGGCGATCCTCGGCGGGATGGGCAGCGGGCCCGGCGCCATCGCCGGTGGCCTCGTGCTCGGCCTGGTCGAAGCGCTAGGCGCCGGCTACCTCTCCTCGGCCTACAAGGATGTCTTCGCTTTTGTCATCATCCTCGCCGCACTCGTCTTCCTCCCCGATGGCCTCGCCGGCCGCCGCGCCGCCGAGCGCGTCTAGAAAGGGCCTCGCGGCGCTCGCCGTCGCGGTGGCGCTGCTGCCGCTTGCGCTGCCGAACAACTACACCTACGACGTAGCGATCCTCGTCGGCCTGAACGCGATCGTCTGCGTCGGCCTGAACCTGCTCATCGGCTACGCCGGCCAGATCAGCCTGGGCCATGCCGGGTTCTTCGGCCTGGGCGCCTACGGCTCGGCGATCCTGGCGGCGCGCTACGGCTGGCCATCGCTCGCGGCGCTTTGCGCGTCGATCGGGGCCGTGGCGCTGCTCGCCTGGGCGATCGGCCGGCCGATCCTGCGCCTCAAGGGGCACGCGCTCGCCATGGCGACACTGGGCCTGGGCATCATCGTCTCGGTGGTGCTCGCCACAGAGGACCGCTACACGGGCGGCCCCGACGGTATGAGCGTGCCGCCGCTGTCCATCGCCGGCTATGCCGTCACCGGCGAGCACACCTGGTACTGGATCGTCGGCGCGCTGCTGGTCGCGACGGTATGGCTGGCGCAGAACCTCATCGACTCGCCGCGCGGCCGCGCCTGGCGCGCGCTGCACGGCTCGGAAGTGGCCGCCGGGGCGATCGGCATCGATCCGGCGCGCCACAAGCTGTCCGCCTTCGTGTTCTCGGCGGCGCTCGCCGCCGCCGCCGGCGCGCTTGCCGCGCACTATTCGGGCTTCATCACGCCAGCGAAGGCCTCATTCATGCATTCCATCGAGCTCGTCACCATGGTGGTGTTCGGCGGCATGGCTTCGAGCCTCGGCGCGGTGGTGGGCGCGGCGGTGCTCACCACGCTGCCGCAACTGCTCACCGTGTTCAAGGAGTACGAGATGGTGCTGCTCGGCGCGGTGCTGATGCTGACCATGATCTTCATGCCGCAGGGCCTGGTGCCGACCTTGGAGAAAGCGCTTGCTGCTGCGCGCGGAAAATCTCGCTAGGCGCTTCGGCGGCGTGCTCGCGGTGCAGGACATGAGCTTCGAGCTCGAGCCCGGGACGGTGCACTCGATCATCGGGCCCAACGGCGCGGGCAAGACCACACTGCTCAACCTGCTCACCGGCATCTACCTGCCGAGCGCGGGCCGGATCTTCTTCGAGGAGCGCGAACTCACCGGGCAGCCGCCGCACCGCTACGCCGCCGCAGGCATCGGCCGCACTTTCCAGAACCTGCAGATCTTCTTCAACATGAGCGCGCTCGAAAACATCATGGCCGGGCGCTGGATGCACGAGCGCGGCGGCCTCGCGGCGGCGCTGCTGCACCTGCCGCAGCTCACGCGCGCCGAGCGCCGCTGCCGCGCCGAGGCGCAGGCGCTGCTGGAGCTCGTTGGCCTCGCGCGCTGGGCGGACGCGGCGTCGGATGCCATGCCCTACGGGGCGCTCAAGCGGCTGGAAATCGCGCGCGCGCTCGCCGCGGAGCCGAAGATGCTGCTGCTGGACGAACCGGCCGCCGGGCTCAATCCGACCGAGACCCGCGAGATCGAGCGCCTGATCCGCGCGCTTGCGGCGCGCGGCATCACGGTGGTGCTGGTCGAGCACAACATGAAGCTGGTGATGGGGGTGTCCGAGCACGTGATCGTGCTCGACGACGGACGCAAGCTCGCCGAGGGCGACCCGCGCTCGGTGAGCGCGGACCCGCGCGTCATCGAGGCCTACCTGGGCGCGGGAGAAAATTGATGCTCGAAGTGCATGCGCTCGAGTGCGCCTATGGACGCATCCCCGCGCTCAAGGGAGTCGAGCTGTCGGTGCGCGCGGGCGAGCTGGTGGCGCTGGTCGGCGGCAACGGGGCCGGCAAGACCACGCTGCTGCGTGCAATCTCCGGCGTGCAGCGCGCGCGCGGGCGCGTCCTGTTCGACGGCGAGGACCTGAGCGGCGCCCCGGCGGAGCGGCGGGTGAGCGTCGGCATCGTCCAGGTGCCGGAGGGGCGCCAGGTGTTCGGCCCGCTGTCGGTGGAGGACAACCTGCGCCTCGGCGCGTACCGGCGCGGACGCACGGCGAGCGCGCGGTCGCTGGAACGGGTCTACGGCATGTTTCCGCCGCTCGCGGAACGGCGCAGGCACGCGGCCGGGAACCTGTCAGGGGGCCAGCAGCAGATGCTCGCCATCGGCCGCGCCTTGATGGCCCAGCCGCGGCTGCTGCTGCTCGACGAGCCGAGCATGGGGCTCGCGCCCCGGCTGGTGGCCGAGATCTTCGCCTGCGTGCAGGCCCTGCGGGACGCGGACATGGCCCTGCTGCTGGTCGAGCAGAACGCGCGCGCGGCGCTGGCCATCGCCGACCGCGGCTACGTGCTGGAAACCGGTACGATCGTGCTGCAGGGGACCGGCGCCGAGCTGCTCGCCAACGAGGCCGTGCGCAGCGCCTATCTCGGCCTTTAACCTGGATCAAGTCGCCCACCCCGCTTTCGGAGAAGGATCCCACTATGAAACCCACCCTCCTCCCCGGTATCACGACGACGCGCGAGTTCGCCGTCGACCGCGAACGCACCATCGACTTCATGGGCGAAGACGCACGCGTGTACGCGACACCGATGCTGGTGCGCGACATCGAGGTCACCTGCCGCGAGCTGCTGCTCGCGCACCTCGATCCCGGCGAGGACTCGGTCGGCACGCGCGTCGAGATCGACCACCTCGCGGCGACGCTGCTCGGCATGAAGGTGACGATTACCGCCACCCTCGCCGAGCTGAAGGGCCGCGCCGCCGTCTTTGACGTAAGCGCGACGGACGGCTTCGACACCATCTGCCGCGGCAGGCACGCGCGCTTCGTCGCCAACGTCGAGCAGGTGAAGCAGCGCCTGAAGCAGAAACAGGCCAAGGCCTCTTCGAGGACTGCATGAAGCGCGTCGCCACCTACTGCTATCAGTGCGTCGCCGGGCCGGACCTGCTCACCGTCAAGGTGTGCGACGGCGTGGCGACCGAAGTCGAGCCCAATTTCGCCGCCGCGGCGGTGCATCCGGGCGGCGGCAAGGTGTGCGTGAAGGCCTACGGCCTGGTGCAGAAGACCTATCACCCCGCGCGCGTGCTGCAGCCGATGAAGCGCACCAACCCGAAGAAGGGGCACGGCGAGGACCCGGGCTGGGTGCCGATCTCCTGGGACGAAGCGCTCGGGCGGATTTCCGAAAAACTGCTGCAGATCCGTGCGCGCGGCCTGCTGGACGAATCGGGGTACCCGCGCGTAGCGGCGAGCTTCGGCGGCGGCGGCACGCCGCAGTCCTACATGGGGAGCTTTCCCGCCTTCCTCGCCGCCTGGGGGCCGGTGGACATGGGCTTCGGCTCCGGCCAGGGCGTCAAGTGCTACCACTCCGAGCACCTCTACGGCGAGTTGTGGCATCGCGGCTTCACCGTCTCGCCCGATACGCCGCTCACCAACTACCTGATTTCCTGCGGCGCCAACGTGGAAGCCTCCGGCGGCGTCGCCGGCGTGTGGCGCCACGCCAACGCGCGCGAGCGCGGCATGAAGCGCGTGCAGGTCGAGCCGCACCTCTCGGTCACCGGCGCCTGCTCGGCCGAATGGGTGCCGATCAAGCCCAAGACCGACGCCGCGTTCCTCTATGCGCTGATCCACGTCCTGCTGCACGAGGCGCCGCGCGCGCGGCTCGATGCGGATTTCCTCTATCGGCACACCTCCTCGCCCTATCTCGTAGGCGCGCACGGCTTCTACCTGCGCGACCCGGGAACGGGCCAGCCGATCATCGCCGGGGCGCTGGAAGCGAGCGAGGAACATGTCGGCCTCGAAACCGGCGCCGACGGCGAGGTGCTGGCCGAAGGGCGGCTGCAGGGCGAGACCGCGTTCGCGAAGCTCGTCGCGCACATGAAGCCTTATTCGCCCGAGTGGGCGGAGGGCGTGTGCGACGTGCAGGCGGCGCGCATCCGGCGCATCGCCAACGAGTATCTCGGCGCCGCCTGCGTGGGACAGACCATCGACATCGAGGGCAAGACGCTTCCCTACCGCCCGGTGGCGGTGAGCCTGGGCAAGACGGTGACCAACGGCTGGGGCGGCTTCGAATGCTGCTGGGCGCGCACACTGCTCGCGGCGCTGGTCGGCGCGCTGGAAGTCCCCGGCGGCATCCTCGGCACCACGGTGCGCCTGAACCGCCCGATGTCGGAGCGCCACAAGAGCGTCACGCCCGGCCCGGACGGCCTGATGGCCTATGCCTTCAACCCCACCGACCCGCAGCACTGGAGCGCGCAGCCCAACATCCGCAATGCCTACCGCTCGATGGTGCCGCTCGCCATCGACGGCCCCTGGGGCCAGGCGCTCGGGCCTACGCATTTCTCCTGGATGTTCCTCGACTCAACGCCGCCGGGACTGCCGCGCGTGACGCTGCCCGAGCTGTGGTTCGTGTACCGCACCAACCCGGCGATCTCGTTCTGGGACAACGACGCGCTCGAGGAGCGCATGGCACGCTTTCCCTTCGTCGTCGCCTTCGCCTTCACGCGCGACGAGACCAATCACTTCGCCGACCTCCTGCTGCCCGACGCCACGGACCTGGAGAGCCTGCAGCTGATCCGCATCGGCGGCACGAAGTACATCGAGCAGTTCTGGGACCACGAGGGCTTCGCGCTGCGCCAGCCGGCGATCGCACCGCGCGGCGAGGCGCGGGACTTCACCGACATCGCCACCGCGCTCGCGCTGCGCACCGGGCTGATCGACCAGTACAACGCCTCGATCAACAAGGGCGCCCTGGGCGTTCGGCTCAAGGATTTCTCGCTCGAAGCCTCCCAGCCTCACGCCACGGAACAGATCTGGGACGCGGTGTGCAAGGCCGCCAGCAGCGAACTCAGCGGCGGCACCGAGTCGCACGGCCTGGACTGGTGGAAGGAGCACGGCCTCGCCACCCGGCCGTTTCCGCGCACCGCCTGGTACCTCTTTCCGACGCTCGCGGCGCGCGGCCTGCGCTTCGAGATGCCCTACCAGGAGCGGCTGCTGCGGATCGGCCAGGAGCTCGGCCGGCGCCTGCACGAGCACGGCATGCGCTGGTGGGACAAGCAGCTCGCCGAGTACCAGGCGCTGCCGGCGTGGAAGGATTTTCCCGGCGAATGGGAACGCGCCCTCGTCGCCATGGGCCGCGCGCCGGGCGAGTTCCCGTTCTGGCTGCTCACCTCACGCTCGATGCAATACGCCTGGGGCGGCAACGTCGGCATGCAGCTCATCAAGGAGGTCGCGGACAACGTCGCCGGCCATGGCGGCGTGATCGTGAACACCGGCCGCGCGCGCGCGATGGGCGTGGCCAGTGGCGACTTTGTCGAGATCGCCACGCCCCTGCGCTCGGTGCGCGCGCGCGCCGTGCTGCGCCAGGGCATCCGGCCCGACACGCTGCTGCTCCTCGGCCAGTTCGGCCACTGGGCGACGCCGTTCGCGAAGGACTTCGACATGCCCTCCATGAACAAGCTCGTGCCGATGTCGCTCGAGCTCACCGACGCCACCGGCTCGGGGGCCGACATCGTGCGCGTGGCATTGAGGAAGGCAGCATGACCCGCTGGGCCATGGTCGCGGACCTGCGCCGCTGCGTCGGCTGCCAGACCTGCACCGCGGCGTGCAGGCAGGCGAACGCCACGCCGCCCGGCGTGCAATGGCGGCGCGTCGTGGACATGGAGTTCGGCGAGTATCCGCAAGTGCAGCGCGCCTTCGTGCCGGTGGGCTGCATGCATTGCGACGATCCGCCCTGCATGCACGTGTGCCCGAGCACCGCGACGCGCAAGCGCGCCGACGGCATCGTCACCATCGACTACGACCTGTGCATCGGCTGCGGCTACTGCGCGGTCGCCTGCCCTTATCAGGCGCGCTTCAAGGTGGATGTGCCTACGTTCGCCTACGGTGCGCCCACCGAGAACGAAACAGCGTGCTTCGACGCCAAGCGCATCGGCGTGGCGACCAAGTGCACGTTCTGCGCAGAACGCATCGACACCGGGCTCGCCAAAGGGCTGACGCCGGGCGTCGACCCGGAAGCGACGCCGGCCTGCGTCAACTCGTGCATCGCCAACGCGCTGCACTTCGGCAACGTCGAGGATGCGCATAGCAACGTGTCGCAGCTCCTGGCGGAGAACCAGCATTTCCGCATGCACGAGGAGCTCGGCACCGGGCCGCGCTTCTATTACCTGTGGGACAAGGCGCCATGAACTGGCTGCAGAAGCACTGGGATGCGCGCGCCGCGCTCAACTTCATGCTCGGCGGGACCGGCGGCGGGCTGATGATCGCGGCGGCGCTTGCCACTCCGGACAGCCGGGCGCCGATCCTGCTTTCCCTTGTGCTCGTCGCCGCCGGACTGGGCGCGGTGTGGCTCGAGACCGGGCGCAAGCTGCGCGCAGTGAATGTATTCTTCAACCCGTTCACCTCCTGGATGACGCGCGAGGCCTTCGCCGCGGTGCTCCTCTTCGCGCTCGGCGCGGCGGCGCTGTGGCGGCCCCAGCCGTTCCTGCCCGCAGCCGCGCTCGCGGCGCTCGCGTTCGTCTGGTGCCAGGCGCGCATCCTGCGCGCGTCGATGGGCATCCCGGCGTGGCGCGCGCCGCAGGTCGTGCTGCTGATCGTGAGCACCGCGCTGGCGGAGGGCGCGGGGCTGTGCCTGCTGTTCACCACCGCGCCCCTGCTGCTCACCTGGTTCGCGCTGGCGCTGGTCCTCAGGGCCATCGCCTGGTCGCGTTACCGCGCCGCGGCGCGCAGCGCGGCGCTCGAGGCCCCGGGCAAGGGTCTGCTGCAGATCGGCACCGTGGCAGCGCTGCTGCTCGCACTGGCGGGATACGTGGTCCCGGCAGCCGCGCCGCTCGCCGGCGCCGCGGCGATCGCCACCGGCCTGTGGCTCAAGTTCGCGCTGGTGGCGCGCGCCTCGTACAACCAGGGCTTCGCCCTGCCCCGGCTGCCGGTGCGGGGAACACGATGAGGAGCACGCCATGACCGCGATGCTGCAGCCCAGGTACGCCGCCAAGGTGCACGAGCACGCGCGCGCACCGCGCCGCCGCTATTTCTTCGATCGCGAGGCGGAAACCATGCCGCGCGAGAAGCTCGAGCGGCTGCAGCTCAAGCGCCTCAGGGCGAGCGTCAAGGCGGCCTACGAGAAGGTTGCGCTGCATCGCGAGCGCATGCGCGCGCTGCGCCTGCGGCCGCAGGACATCCGCTCGCTCGACGACGTGCGGCAGCTGCCCTTCACCGTGAAGAGCGACTTGCGCGACCACTACCCCTTCGGCATGTTCGCGCGGCCGCGCGAGGCGCTCGCCCGCCTGCACGCGTCCTCGGGCACCACCGGCAAGCCGACCGTGGTCGGCTACACGCAGGTTGACCTCGACACCTGGGCAGACCTGATGGCGCGCTCGATGGCCTGCGCCGGCGTGCGCCCCGGCGACGTGGTGCACAACGCCTACGGCTACGGCCTGTTCACCGGCGGCCTGGGCGCGCACTACGGCGCCGAGCGCCTCGGCGCCACGGTAGTGCCGATGTCCGGCGGCGCCACCGAGCGCCAGGTGCTGCTGATCCAGGACTTCGGCGCGCGCGTGCTGTGCGCCACGCCTTCGTACGCGCTCAACATCGCCGAAGTCGCCGAGCGCGAAGGCGTCGACCTGCGCACGAGCCGCCTCGAGATCGGCCTCTTCGGCGCCGAGCCCTGGAGCGAGGCGATGCGGCGCGAGATCGAGGCGCGCCTGGGCCTCAAGGCGATCGACGTCTACGGCCTGTCGGAGATCATGGGGCCGGGCGTCGCGGTGGAGTGCGAGGCGCAGGACGGCCTGCACGGCTGGGAAGACCATTTCCTGTTCGAGATCATCGACCCGGAGTCGGGGCAGCTGGTGCCCGAGGGCGAAGCGGGCGAGCTGGTCATCACCACGCTCACCAAGCAGGCGCTGCCGATGATCCGCTACCGCACGCGCGACATCACGCGCGTGAGCACCGCGCGCTGCGCCTGCGGCCGCAACCACCTGCGGCTGCAGCGCATCACCGGGCGCAACGACGACATGCTGATCATCCGCGGCGTCAACGTCTATCCGTCGCAGATCGAGGCGGTGCTCATCGGCCTGCCGGGCATCGCGCCGCACTACCAGCTGGTAGTCGAGCGCCGCGGCAGCCTCGACGAGCTCACCGTGGAGATCGAGGCGGCGTCCCTCGAGCTCGTGTTCGAGGAGCTCGAGAACCGCGCGCGCCACCAGATCAAGTCGCTGATCGGCGTCACCGCCAGCGTGGTGGCGAAAAAGCCCGGCGAAGTGCCGCGCTCGCAGGGCAAGGCGGTGCGCGTGCGCGACCTGCGGCCAAAAGGCGTGAGGTGAAGCGGCTCGTCGCGCTCACACTGAACGGCCGAGCGCGGCAGGACGCGGTCGAGGACTCGCTGCTCCTCATCGAGTACCTGCGCGAGCGGCTCGGGCTCACCGGCACCAAGCGCGGCTGCGACGGCGGCGAATGCGGCGCCTGCACGGTGCTCATCGACGGCGCGCCGCGGCTTGCCTGCCTGACGCTCGCCGCCGCGTGCGAAGGCAGGAGCGTCGAGACCATCGAGTCGCTCGGCGATTGCGGCCGCCTGAGCGAACTGCAGCGCGCGTTCCATGAAAAGCTCGGCACCCAGTGCGGCTTCTGCACCCCGGGAATGATCATGGCCGCCGAGGCGCTGCTGCGCCGCAACGCCGCGCCCACCGAGCGCGACATCCGCGAGGCGCTCGGCGGCAACCTGTGCCGCTGCACCGGCTACACCAAGATCCTCGAGGCGGTGTGCTGCGCCGCTGGGGAGACGGCATGATGTCCATTGTCGGCACCCGGCAGCCGCTGATCGACGGCCTCGAGAAAGTCACGGGCCGCGCGCGCTACACCGCCGACCTGCCGGTGCGCGCGCTCACCGGAGAGATCCTGCGCAGCCCGCACGCGCACGCCGAGATCGTGCGCGTGGATGCGAGCCGCGCGCGCGCGCTTCCCGGCGTGCGCGCGGTGATCACGGGCGCGAACTGCGACGTCGCCTACGGCATCCTGCCGATGGCGCACAACGAATACCCGTTGGCACGCGAGCGCGTGCGCTACTGGGGCGAGCCGGTGGCCGCGGTCGCCGCGGACGACGCCGAAAGCGCGCGCGCGGCGCTCGAGCTGATCGAGGTCGAATACCGCGTGCTGCCGGCGTACTTCAGCGCCGCCGAGGCGCGCGCCGAGGGCGCGATGCCGCTGCACGCGAACAAGCCCGGCAACGTCGAGCGCGAGGTGAGCCACGCCTTCGGCGACGCAGAGGCGGGCTTTGCGGCCGCCGACCTGGTGCGCGAGGCGGGCTTCCGCTACGCCGAAGTGACGCACGCCCAGATGGAGCCCGACGCCGCGCTCGCCGAGTACGACGCCGAACGCGCTTGCCTGACGCTGCATTCGGTGACCCAGGTGCCCTACTACGTGCACCTGACCCTGGCGCAATGCCTGAAGATGGACGCGTCGGCGATCCGCGTGGTGAAGCCGTTCGTCGGCGGCGGTTTCGGGCACCGCACCGAGTGCCTCAATTTCGAGATCATCGCCGCGCTGCTGGCGCGCGCGGCGTGCGGCACGGTAAGCATCGAACTGTCGCGCGAGCAGACCTTCGTCATGCACCACGGCCGGCCGGAGACCGACATCCGGCTCAGGATCGGCATGAAAAAAAGCGGCGAGATCACCGCCGTGGACGCGGAGTGCGTGCAGCGGGGCGGCGCCTACGCCGGCTACGGCATCGTCACCATCCTCTACGCCGGCGCGCTGCTGCACGCGCTCTATCGGCTGCCCGCCGCGAATTACCGCGGCTGGCGCGTGTATTCGAACACGCCGCCTTGCGGCCCGATGCGCGGCCACGGCTCGGTCGACATGCGGCACGCGTTCGAGTCGCTGCTCGACGCCATGGGCGAGGAGCTGGGGCTCGATGCGTTCGCGGTGCGCCGCGCCAACCTGATCGCGCCGCCGTACCGCGCGCTCAACGACCTGCAGGTGAACTCCTGCGGGCTCGCGCAATGCCTGGACTGGGTCGAGCAGGCCTCGGGCTGGAAGGCGCGCAAGGGCAAGCTGCCGCGCGGCCGCGGCCTGGGCATGGCGTGCTCGCATTACGTGTCGGGCGCGGCCAAGCCGGTGCACTGGACCGGCGAGCCGCACGCCACCGTGAACCTGCGCCTGGATTTCGACGGCTCGGTGACGCTGCTCACCGGGGCCGCCGACATCGGCCAGGGGTCCTCGACGCTGCTGGCGATGGTCGCGGCCGAAGTGCTGGGCATCGCTCTCGGCCGCATCCGCGTCGTCGCCACCGACAGCGCGCTCACGCCCAAGGACAACGGCTCGTATTCCTCGCGCGTGTCGTTCATGGTCGGCAACGCCGCGCTCGCCGCCGCGCAGGAGCTGAAAACGCAGCTCGAAGCCGCCGCGGGAAGCGGCGCTTGCTTTGACGACGCGGTGCACGCGCTGCTGGCGAAGTCGGGGCCGATCACGGTGCGCGGCACCTACACCGTGCCGCCCGAACTGCAGGGCGGCAAGTTCCGCGGCGCGGGGGTCGGCCCGAGCCCGGGGTTCTCGTACGCCGCGCAAGTCGTGGAGGTCGCGCTGGACGAGGCCACCGGCGAGGTGAAAGTGGAGCAAGTGTGGGTGGCGCAGGATTGCGGCTTCGCCATCAACCCGCTCGCCGTGGAAGGCCAGGTGCAGGGCGCGGTGTGGATGGGCATGGGCCAGGCGCTCCGCGAGGCGACGCACTATCTCGCGCCGCACGGCTTGCCGCAGCGCGCCAACCTTCTCGACTACGGCTTTCCCACCATCGTCGAGTCGCCGCCGATCGAGGTCGGCATCGTCGAGTCGCGCGACCCGACCGGGCCGTTCGGCGCCAAGGAAGCGAGCGAAGGCGCGCTCGCCGGATTCCCCCCGGCGCTGACCAGCGCGATCGCCGACGCGGTCGGCATCCGCGTGCACGAGCTGCCGGTGTCGGCCGATCGCCTGTTCGAGGCGCTGCGCGCGCGACGGCGCGCCGCGCGCCTAAAAACCGCGGCGCGAGGCTGAGATGCGGCTGCCCGAGTTCGCGCTGCTGCGCCCGCAGATGCTCGCCGAGGCGGTGCGCCTTGCCGCCGAGCCCGGCGCGCAGCTTCTCGCTGGCGGCACCGACCTGATTGCCAACCTGCGTCACGGCCTCGGCGCGCCGCGCCGGCTGGTGTCGCTCGAAGGCCTGACGGCGCTGCAGGCGCTCGAGCGCGGGGCGGGCGGCGTGCGCATCGGCGCGGGGGTCACGCTGGCGCGGATCGCGCAGGCGCCGGAACTGGCGGGCGCATGCGTCGCGGCGCGCGAGGCGGCGGCGAGCGTCGCCGGGCCCGCGCACCGGGCGGCCGCCACGCTCGGCGGCAACCTTTGCCAGGATACGCGTTGCGTCTACTACAACCAGAGCGAGGCGTGGCGGCGCTCGAACGGCTATTGCCTGAAGCTCTCGGGCGACACCTGTCACGTCGCGCCGCAGGGCAACATCTGCCATGCCGCCTACTGCGGCGACCTGGCCCCGGCGCTGATCGCGCTCGACGCCGAAGCCGAGATTGCCGGCGCCGCGGGGGCGGCGCGCAGCGTGCCGCTCGCCGATCTGTACCGCGACGACGGCGCCAGCCCCGTGGCGCTCGCCCGGGGCGAGATCGTGGCGGCGGTGCGCGTTCCGGCGCCGGCGCCCGCCACGCGCTCGGGTTACGCCAAGGCGCGCGCGCGCGGCGCGATCGACTTTCCGCTCGCCGGCGTCGCGATGGCGCTCGCGCTCGAAGCGGGCCGCATCGTGCGGCTGCGGGTCGCGCTCACGGGAACCAATTCGCGGCCGGTGCTCCTGCAGGGCACCGACGAGCTGTGCGGCCGGGCGCCGGATGGGGCGCTCGCCGACGCGCTCGCCAGGCTGGTGCGCAAGCAAGCGGGTCCGATGCGCACCACGGTCGTGGCCGCCGATTACCGCCGCCAGGTTGCCGCGGCGCTCGCCGGGCGGCTGCTGGCGCGGCTCGCCGGGGGCCCGCCATGACCGGACCGTTCGCCGCCACGGCGCGCAGCCGGCTGCTGCCGATGTCGGTGCCGTTCCGCTATTTCGGCGCGGCGGCTGCGTTCCACGTGCTCGCGTGGGCGGCGCTCCTCGCGGGCGCGCGCGATGTCGCGGGATTCCCGGGCGGCCTCGGCTTGCCGTTCGCCGCGCTGCACCTGGCGACGCTCGGCGTGCTCGCCATGACCGCGGTGGGCGCGACCCTGCAGCTGCTCCCGGTCGCGACGCGCCAGCCCGTAGGCTCGATCACCGCGGCAAAGGTCGTCTGGTGGCTGCTCGCCCCAGGCATCGCGGTTTTCGCCGGAGGCGCCGCCGTCTACGCGCCGCGGGTCATGGCACCGGGCGCCGCGCTGGTGGTCGCCGCTCTCGCGCTCTATGCGTGGCTGCTGGCGCGCAACCTGCACCGCGCGCGCGGCATGCCGGTAGTCGTGGCGCACGCCTGGGCGGCGCTCGCCGCGCTGGTCGGGCTCGCCGCCACCGGCCTTGTGCTGGTCGCGCGCTACGAGCACGGCCTCGCGCTGGATCACGCGGCCTTTCGCGCCACGCACCTGGTGCTCGCCACGTACGGCTTCATGGGGCTGCTCGCCTTCGGCCTGTCGCAGTTCCTGCTGCCGATGTTCGCCGTCGCCCGCCCGCCCTCGCCGCGCGCCGCCTACGCCGCGCTCGGCGCAGCGCTCATCGCGATCGCGCTCGCGCTCGGCGCGTTCTTCGGCGGCGGCGACGCGCTGCTCGCCGCCGCCGCCGTCACCGGCCTGGCGGCGGCCGCGATCCACATCGTCGCGCTCGAGCGCTCGCTGCGCGCCCGGCTGCGGCCGGCGCTCGGGGCCGCCTTCCTGCTGGTGCGCGCGAGCTGGGCCTGCCTCGCCGCGAGCCTCGCGCTCGCGGCCGCGATGGCACTCGGCTGGACACCGCCGCGCGCCGGCGCGGTGTTCGTCGTGCTGCTCGTGCCCGGCTGGCTGCTCACCTTCCTGTTCGCGGTCCTGCAGCGCATCGTGCCCTTCCTCGCCTCGGTGCACGCGGGCGCGGGCGCGCCCCTCGCGTCGGCGCTCAGCCCGCAGCGGCCGCTCGCCACGCATCGCGTGCTGCACTTCGCCGCGCTCGCCGGGCTGCTGGCCGCGGTGGTCCTCGATGCACAATGGCTGGCACAGGCGGCGGCCGCCGCCGGACTCGCCGGCGCGCTCGCCTTCGGCGGCTTCTTCGCCGGGGTCCTCCTCAGGCTGCGCCAGGCGCGCGCCGCGGCGCTGGCCTGAGGCGAGACCACCATGGAATTCAACCGACAAGTCAGCCGGCGCCTGCACCAGGAGCACGAGGCGACGCTCGCGCTCTGGGGCCGGCTCGAGCAGGCGCTCGCGAGGCGCGGCAACCGGCCTCCGGAGGCACAGGACGCGGTGCTGCCCGGCCTGCTGCGCAGCTGCGCCGCGTCCCTCGCCGAGGAGGTGACGCGCCATTTCGCGTTCGAGGAAACCGAGCTCTTCCCGCGGCTCGCCGCCGCCGGCGAGGGCGACATCGCCGAGTTGCTAATGCAGGAGCACGCGACGATCCGCAGCGCAGCGCGGCGCTTCAGCGAACTGGCGCAGCCGGCCCAGGACCTCGCTGGATGCTGGCCGGAACTGCGCGTGCTCGGGCTGGAGCTCGCCGAGCGCCTGGTCGGGCACGTGCAAAAGGAAGAGATGTCGCTGCTGCCGGCGCTCGAGGACCTGCTCGACGAGGAAGCGGATGCAGAACTCGCCGGGAGATACACATGACAGTCAAGACTCGAGCGCTCGCGCCGCGCGATCTCGAAGGCGTGGTCGCGATCGACGCCGCGCTCTCCGGACGCACGCGCCGCGCGTACTTCGAGCGGCGGCTCGCCGCCGCACAGCGCCGGCCGGAGCTGCACGCGCAGTTCGCTGTGGAGGAGGACGGGACGCTTGCCGGCTACGTGCTCGGGCGCGTGATGACGGGCGAATTCGGGCGCGCCGAGCCGGCGATGCGCCTGGAGCAGATCGGCGTCACGCGCGCCGCGCAGGGCCGCGGCATCGGCACGGCGCTCGGCACCGCGCTCGAAGCCGAGGCGCGCCGCCGCGGCCTGCCCGAGCTGCACACCGCGGCGCTGTGGCGCGAGCACGGCATGCTGCGCTACCTGGACGCGCGCGGCTGGACGCTCGGGCGCAGCCTGGTGCTGGAGTGCGCGCTGGCCGAGAGCCGCATCGGCGCGGCGAGCGAGCAGCCGGTGGTGGTGAGCGCGCACGAGCGGCCTTCCGACCAGCACGATTACGGCGCCGCGGCGCCCAACGACTTCGAGACCCTCGCGCGCGACACCGCCGAGCTGCGCTCGCTCGCGCCGGCCGACCTGGAGGACGTGGCGCGCATCGACCGCCGGCTCACCGGGCGCGACCGCAGCGATTACATGCGCGCCAGGCTGGACGAGGCGCTGGGCGAAGCCGCGATCCGCGTGTCGCTGATCGCGCGCAAGGACGCCACCGCCGCGGGCTACCTCATGGCGAGCGCCGACTACGGCGACTTCGGGCGCGCCGAGCCGGTGGCGGTGATCGACACCATCGGCGTCGATCCGAACTTCACGCGCCAGGGCGTGGCACGCGCGCTGCTGTCGCAGCTGTTCCTGAACCTGCGGGGGCTCGGCATCGAGCGGGTGGAGACCGTGGTCGGCATGCGCAACCCCGACCTGTTCTCCTTCCTCGCCGCCGCGGGATTCCATAGCGGCGAGCGTCTCGCCTTCGTGAAGCGGCTGCCATGAGCGGGACATCGTCGGCGCCGGTCATCGAGTGGAGCGAGCGCTACGAGGTGGGCGTCGCGGCGATCGACGGCCAGCACCGGGAGATGCTCGAAATCGTCAACCGCCTGCTCGAGGGCCTGCATGCGGGCCGCGACCTCGACGAGCTGGTGGAAACGCTGCGCGAGCTGGTGCGCTGCACGGAGCACAACATCGCGACCGAGGAGCGCCTGATGCAGGAGCACGGGCTCGCGACCGGGCATCATCGCGACGAACACCGGCGGCTCCTCGAAAGCATCCGGCACTTCAATCTGCGCCTGGACCCCGGCGGCCTCGCCGAAAGCGCGCGCTGGCTGCGCGAATGGCTGCTCGGGCACATCGACGAAGACGACCGGCCGTTCGCCGAGCTGCTGCGCACGCGCGGCGTGACCTGAAAGCCCCGCAAGGAGATTGCCATGAAGCTGGACGGCAAGACCGCAGTGGTGACCGGCGCCGCCTCGGGCATCGGCCGCGCCACGGCCGAGACGCTTGCAGCGGCGGGCGCGCAGGTGCTCCTCGGCGACGTCAACGTCGAGGGCGGCGAAGCCGCGGCCGCCGCGATCCGCGCCAGCGGGCTCGCCGCCGAGTTCGTGCGGCTCGACGTCACCGATGCGGCATCGATCGAGGCGTTCCGGCGCGAGGCCACCGCGCGCCGCGGGCACGTCGACATCGTCGCCAACGTCGCCGGCTGGGGAAAGACCGAGCCCTTCGTGCGCAACACCCCCGAGCTGTGGAAGAAGCTCGTCGACCTGAACCTGATGGGTCCGATCCAGGTGACGCGCGCCTTCATCGACCCGATGATCGAGCACCAGGCGGGCAAGATCGTCACGGTGGCGAGCGACGCCGGGCGCGTCGGCAGCCTCGGCGAGACCGTGTACTCGGGCACCAAGGGCGGCGTCATCGCCTTCACCAAGGGCCTGGCACGGGAATTAGCGCGCTACAACATCAACGTCAACTGCGTCTGCCCCGGGCCGACCGACACGCCGCTGATGGCCGCGGTGCCCGACAAGATCAGGGAAGCGTTCGAGCGTGCGACGCCGATGCGCCGGCTCGCCAGGCCCGCGGAGATCGCCGACGCGATCCTGTTCTTCGCCAGCGGCCGCTCGGATTTCGTCACCGGGCAGGTGCTCTCGGTGAGCGGCGGCCTTACCATGGCGGGCTGAGGGCATTCAACCAGGGAGAATCGATTTCATGCTCAAGCTCAAGGCGGCGGAGTGGCGCCCGCAGCATTTCAGGTGGGAAGTGAAGGAACGCGTGGCCACCGTCACGCTCAACCGGCCCGAGCGCAAGAACCCGCTCACCTTCGACAGCTATGCCGAGCTGCGCGACACCTTCCACAAGCTGCAGTACGCCGAGGACGTGCGCGCCGTGGTGTTCACCGGCGAAGGCGGCAACTTCTGCTCGGGGGGCGACGTGCACGAGATCATCGGGCCGCTGGTGAAGATGGACATGGCCGGCCTGATGGCGTTCACGCGCATGACCGGAAGCCTCGTCAAGGAGATGCGTACCTGCCCGCAGCCGATCATCGCCGCGGTGGACGGCGTGTGCGCGGGCGCCGGCGCCATCCTCTCGATGGCGAGCGACCTGCGCTACGCCACGCCCGAGGCGAAGACCGCGTTCCTGTTCGTGCGCGTGGGGCTCGCGGGCTGCGACATGGGCGCCTGCGCCATCCTGCCGCGCATCGTCGGCCAGGGGCGCGCCGCGGAACTGCTCTACACCGGCCGCTCGCTCGGCGCGCAGGAAGGCCTGGCGTGGGGCTATTTCAACGAGATCGTGCCGCAGGACCGGCTGCTCGCGCGCGCGCAGGAGATGGCGCGCTCGCTCGCCGACGGGCCCGCCTTCGCCCACGCCATGACCAAGAAGTGCCTGCACCAGGAATGGAACCTGTCCATCGAGCAGGCGCTGGAGACCGAGGCCGAGGCGCAGGCGATCTGCATGCACACGCGCGATTTCGAGCGCGCCTACCAGGCGTTCGTCGCCAAGCAAAAACCGAAGTTCGAAGGCAACTGAGCGCCCGATGGCCGACGAGAGCTTCCTCGGCTGGCCGTTCTTCGAGGAGGGCCACCGGCGCCTCGCGCGCGAGCTCGCCGCGTTCGTCGGGCGCGAGACGGAGCACGCGGAGCCGCGCGACGATGCCGCGCTCGACGCGGCCTGCCGCGCCAGCGTAAGGCGGCTGGGCGACGCGGGATTGCTGCAGCGCTGCTGCGTGCTCGAACCGGGCGCGCGCTTCGACGTGCGCGGCCTCGCGCTGTCGCGCGAGGTGCTCGCGCGCCGCGACGGCCTGCTCGACTTCGCCTTCGCCATGCAGGGCCTGGGCACCGGGCCGATCTCGCTCGCCGGCAGCGACGCGCAGCGCAGGCGCTACCTGCCGCCGGTGATGCGCGGCGAGCGCATCGCCGCGTTCGCGCTCTCCGAGCCGCAGGCGGGCAGCGACGTGGGCGCGGTCGCGACCACCGCGAAGCGCGTGAACGGCGGCTGGCAGCTGGAGGGCACCAAGACCTGGATCTCGAACGGCGGCCTCGCCGATCACTACGTGGTGTTCGCGCGCACCGGCGAGGCGCCGGGCACGAAGGGCCTTTCGGCCCTGATCGTGGACGCCGGCACCCCCGGCCTGGAGATCGCGGCGCGCATCCCGCTGATCGCGCCGCACCCGCTCGCCACCCTGCGTTTCGACGGCTGCCGCGTCCCCGACGGCGCGCTGCTCGGCGCACCGGGCGAGGGATTCCGCATCGCCATGGCGACGCTCGACGTGTTCCGCACCACGGTGGGCGCCGCCGCGCTCGGCTTCGCCCGCCGCGCGCTCGACGAGGCGCTCGCGCGCGTGCGCTCGCGCGACGTGTTCGGCAAGCCGCTCGCGCAATACCAGCTCACGCAGGCGAGGATCGCCGAGATGGCGCTCGCGGTGGACGCGGCGGCGCTGCTCGTGTACCGGGCCGCCTGGACCAAGGACACGACGGATACGCGCGCGACGCGCGAGGCGGCGATGGCGAAGCTCTACGCCACCGAGTCGGCGCAGGAGGTGATCGACGCGGCGGTGCAGCTGTTCGGCGGCAGCGGCGTGGTCTCGGGCAGCGCGGTGGAGCGGCTGTACCGGGAGATCCGGGCATTGCGCATCTACGAAGGCACCAGCGAGATCCAGAAGCTGGTGATCGCCGGCACCCTGCTTTCCTGAGGGCACCCCATGGATCGGCTCCTACTCGACCAGGGCCGGCTGGAGCTGGAGCGCAAGCGCGGGCTGTGGCCCGATCGCGTCATCACCGACTACCTGGACCGCTGGCTGCTTGAAAAGCCCGACGCCAGCGCACTCGTGTCCTGGCGCGAGGAATCGCAGTCCTGCCTGCGCCTCACCTACCGGGAACTCGCACAGTGCGCGGGGCGCGCCGCGCGCGCGCTGTCCTTGTGCGGCGTGGGCCGCGGCGAGGTGGTCTCGTTCCAGCTGCCGAACTGCTGGCAGTTCGTCGCCGCCCATCTCGCTTGCGTGCGCCTGGGGGCCGTAAGCAACCCGCTGCTGCCGATCTTCCGCCATCGCGAGCTCTCCTTCATGCTGCGTCACGGCGACGCGCGCGTGCTGATCGCGCCGGCGCGCTATCGCGGCTTCGACCACGGCGCGCTTGCGCGCCAGCTCGGGGGCGAGCTGCCGGGGCTCGCCCGCGTGCTGCTCACCGACGACGACAGTGCCGATTCCTTCGAAGCCGCGCTCGGCGACGGCGACGAGATGGATTGCGCGCGCGGCGCGCGGCTCGAGCCGAACGACGTCATGCAACTGATGTTCACCTCCGGCACCACCGGAGAATCGAAGGGCGTGCTGCACACCTCCAACACCCTGCTCAGCGCGGTGCGCGAGTACGCGCGGCGCATGGACATCGGCGCGCAGGACGTGATCTTCATGCCCTCGCCGCTCGGCCACCAGCTCGGCTTCTGCTACGGCCTGCAGATGGCGCTGATGCTCGGCATCCCGCTCGTGCTCATCGACGTCTGGCAGCCGGAGCGCGCGCTGGAGCTGATGCGCGAGCACGGCGCCACCTTCACCTTCGGCGCCACGCCCTTCCTCGCCGACCTCGCCGGCTTGCCCGGCGTAGAGCGGCGCCGGCCGCCGCGCCTGCGCATGTTCGCGAGCTCCGGCGCGCCGATCCCGCCGGCGGTGATCGAAGCCGCGCGCACGCGGCTCGGCGTCGCGGTCGCCACCTGTTGGGGCATGACCGAGTGCGCGAGCGTCACCATCACGCCGCCCGACGAAACCAAGGTGCTCGAGTCCGACGGCTGCGCGCTGCCGAACGGCGAAGTGCGCGTGCTCGGCGCCGACGGCAGCGAAGCGCCGCGCGGCACCGCGGGGGCCCTCCAGGTGCGCGGCAGCTCGCTGTTCGTAGGCTACCTGAAGCGCCGCGAGCTCTCGCGGCTCGACGACGGCGGCTGGTTCGACACCGGCGATATCGCGCGCATGGACGAGGAAGGCTACATCCGCATCTGCGGCCGCAGCAAGGACGTCATCATCCGCGGCGGCGAGAACATCCCGGTGGTCGAGATCGAAAGCGCGCTTTACCGCATGCCCGAGATCGCCGACGCGGCGGTCGTGGCGATGCCCGATCCTCGGCTGCAGGAGCGGGCTTGCGCGTTCGTGGTATTGCGGCCCGGAAGCCAGTTAAACCTGGCAGCAGTGTGCAAACACCTCGCGGCCGAGGGGTTCTCCAAGCACTTCTGGCCCGAGCGGCTGAAAATCGTCGAGCAGATGCCGCGCACCCCGACCGGGAAGATCCAGAAGTTCGTGCTGCGCGAGGCGGCGAAGAAGCTCGCGACCGAGGGCGGCGAGGCCGTCAATTTCTAGACATGAGCAAACCCCGCCTGCAAGACAAGATCGCCCTCGTCATCGGCGCCGGCCAGAGCCCGGGCGAAGGCATCGGCAACGGCCGCGCCACGGTCCTGCGCTTCGCCCAGGAAGGCGCGCGCGTGATGGCCGTGGACCGCGACCTCGCTTCGGCAAAGGAAACGGCGCGCATGGCCGAACGCGAAGGCGGCGAATGCATCGCCTTCGAAGCCGACGTCACGCGCGAAGCAACCCTCGCCGCCGCGATCGAAGCGGCGCACATGCGCTGGGGTCGCATCGACATCCTGCACTACAACGTGGGCGTGAGCATCGCCGGGGGCGATAAACCGCTCCTCGAGATCACGGAAGAAGCCTTCGACCGCGTGAGCGCCATCAACCTGCGCGGCGCGATCATGGCGTGCAAGCACGTCGTCCCGCTCATGCGCGCGCAGCGCTCGGGCGCGATCAACATGATCTCCTCGCTCGCCGCGCTGGAGAAATACCCCTTGGTCGCCTACAAGGCGACCAAGGCGGCGATGATCGCCTTCACGCAGCAAGTGGCGATCCAGAACGCCGAGTACGGCATCCGCGCCAATGTCATATTGCCGGGGCTCATGGACACGCCGATGGCCGTGGACACGCGCGCCCGCGCGAGCGGTAAGCCCCGCGCGCAGGTCGCGGCCGAGCGCGACCGGCGCGTGCCGCTGCGCGGCAAGATGGGCACCGCCTGGGACGTGGCAAACGCGGCGCTGTTCCTCGCCTCGGACGAGGCGGGCTTCATCACGGGCGTGGCGCTCCTTGTGGACGGCGGCGGCGCGCTCAATATCGGGTGAGGAGGCGCCTCTCCATCGCGCTAGCGCGAGTCAACGCTGTACCGCGACGGAG
>JBGQFF010000014.1:0-37552 GCA_041496745.1 Gammaproteobacteria bacterium | reverse complement strand
GCCGGCCAGCGCCGCCTTGACCAGTTCCGGCGTAGGGTGCTTCGGCTCGCCGATCGACAGGTTGATGGGGCGCAGCGCCGGGTTCGGCGACACGCCGGCGAGCAGGGCGCGCAGCTTCTCGAAGGGGTAGGGCTGCAGTCGCCCGAGCAGCGGATTCAAACGGACGATTTCCAGCCGCGCCTGCGGTGCTCGGCGACGATGACCGTGGCGATGCCGCCGCGCACGTTGAAGCGCGCCGTGAGCCGCATGAAGCGCGGCCGGGTGGCGCGCACCAGGTCGTCCAGGATGCGGTTGGTCACCGCCTCATGGAACGCGCCCTCGTCGCGAAACGACCAGACATAGAGCTTGAGCGACTTCAGTTCCACGCACAGCCGATCGGGCACGTACTCCAGCTCCAGCGTGGCGAAATCCGGCTGCCCGGTGAGCGGGCACAGGCAGGTGAACTCCGGCAGCGTCATCTGGATGCGGTAGTCGCGCCCGGGCGACGGATTGCGAAACGTCTGCAGGCGCTTGCTGGGGCGCGAAGGCATCGGAAATGCGTCGGAACTCGGCGGAAAGCGAGCGCGCAAATGGTATCATTTTCGAAACGAGAAAACGCTCCGTGCGCCTCACTCAGATCAAGCTCTCAGGCTTCAAGTCCTTCGTCGACCCCACCTCGATCCACTTTCCCGGGCAGCTGGTCGGCATCGTCGGCCCCAACGGCTGCGGCAAGTCCAATGTCATCGATGCGGTGCGCTGGGTGCTGGGCGAATCGCGCGCTTCGGCGCTGCGCGGGGATTCGATGCAGGATGTGATCTTCAACGGCGCGGGCAACCGCAAGCCGCTGGCGCGCGCCAGCGTCGAGCTGGTGTTCGACAACTCGCTCGGCCGCGCCGGCGGGCAGTGGAGCCAGTACGGCGAGATCTCGGTGAAGCGGGTGCTGCAGCGCGACGGCGAGTCGTCGTATTACATCAACGGCCAGCACGTGCGGCGCCGCGACATCACGGACATCTTCCTCGGCACCGGCCTCGGCCCGCGCGCCTACGCCATCATCGAGCAGGGCATGATTTCGCGGGTCATCGAGGCCAAGCCCGACGAGCTGCGCGTGTTCCTCGAGGAGGCGGCGGGCATCTCGCGCTACAAGGAGCGGCGCAAGGAGACCGAGCACCGCCTGGCCGACACGCGCGAGAACCTCGCCCGCGTCACCGACATCCGCCTGGAACTGGGAGCGCAGATCGAGAAGCTCGATGCGCAGGCCAAGATCGCCACGCGCTACCAGGAGTTCCAGGCCGACCTGCAGCTCAAGCAGCAGTTGCTCTGGTTCCTGCGGCGGCGCGACGCGGCCGCCGAACGCGAGCGCCAGGCGCAGGAGATCGCCAGGCAGGCGAACGAACTCGAAGCCCGCACGGCGACGCTGCGCGAGGTGGAGAGCCGGGTCGAAACGGCTCGCGCCGCCCACTACCGCGACGGGGATGCGATGAACGCCGCGCAGGCGGCGTTGTACGCCGCCAACGCGGAAGTGGCGCGCCTGGAGTCCGAGTTGCGCCACGTCGAGGAGACGCGCCAGCGGCTCGAGGTCCAGCACGCCGAGCGCCGCACGCAGCTCGACTCCTGGCGCGAGCAGCGCGCGCAGCTGACCCAGGCGCTGCACCTGTGGGTCGGCCGCGTCGAAGACGCGCGCCAGCGTGTGGCCGAGGCGCAGGCGCGACTGGCGGCCGAGAATGCCAAGCTGCCGCAGGCGGAAAGCGCATTTCGCGCCGCGCAGGAGCAGGTGAACGAGGCAAGCAGCCAGCAACTGCGCGCCGAAAGTCGCACGCAGCTCGAGCAATCCAACCTGGCGCACCTGGAGCGCGGCCTGCACACGCTGGCGCAGCGGCGCGAGCGGCTGGCCGGCGAGCTGCAGGCGCTGCTGCAGCCCGATGCCTCGGCGCTTGCGGAGCACGAGGCGCGGCGCGGCGACAGCGACGCCGCTGTTGCGGCGGCCGAGGAAGGCCTCAATGCCTTGCAGCAGGAATGCGATGCGCTGGATGCCGCACGGGCGTCGGCCGCCGAGCGCCTCTCGACGGCGTCGCGGGAGCATGCGGCTGCCGAGGCGCAACTCGCGACCCTGCGGCATATCCAGGGGGCTGCCGAAGACAACGCTCCATTGCGCGACTGGCTGGAACGGCACGGCCTGAGCACGCTGCCGCGCTTCTGGCAGCAGGTGCGCATCGAGCCCGGCTGGGAAGTGGCGGTGGAGTCGGTGCTGCGCGAACGCCTGCACGCGCTCGATCTTGCCGACGGAGCGCGGTTCGACGCCGTGGTGGCGGATGTCCCGCCGGTCAAGGCCGGGGTATTCCGGCGCGGCGCCCCGGCAAGCCTCCCGCCGCTCGCGGGTCATGCGTCCCTCGGCACCAAGGTGCACGAGACGAGCGCGGACCTTGGCGGTGCGCTTGCCGACTGGTTCGCGCATGCCTACGCCTGCGAGGGCACGCCGAGCGCGGCGCAACGCGAGCGGCTGCCCGCCGGGACGCTGCTGGTGAACCGCGCAGGGCATCAGTTCACGCGGCACACCGTCGCCTTCCACGCACCCGATCCGGCAGACGCCGGGCTGCTGGCGCGGCAGGCGGAAATCGAATCGTTGCAGGGGAAAGTGGGCGAACTGTCGCAGCGGCTGGCGCAGGCGCGCACGCGCAGCGGCCAGGCCGCGGCCGCGCTCGAGGCGCGCCTCGGCGAACTCGAGGCGGCGCGCGACGCGCTCGCCGAGCACCAGCAGCTGCGCCACGAAGTGCAGATCGAGCTGCTCAAACTGCAGCAGGCCGAGGAGCGCTACCGCGAGCGCAGCGGGCAGATCGCGCGGGTACTCGCCGAGATCACCGCCGAGGCGGCGCGAGACGAAGCGCGCCGCGCCGAGTGCCGGGCGGCGGCGCAGCGCGCGGGCGAGGAGATCGCGGCGGCACGGGCACAGCTCGATGCGGTGCGCGCCGCCTATGCAAGTGCCGAGACGGCGCTCGCCGGGCAGCGCCTGGCCGGCCAGCAGGCGGAGCGCGAAGCGCAAGACGCACTGTTCGGCGAGCGCGAGTGCTCCGCCAAGATCGCCGAGATCGACAGTTCGGTGCGCCTCATCGACCAGCAGATCGAGCGCGCCGACGCGGAAGTGGCCAAGCTGACCGAGGAGCTGTCGGTCGACCCGGTACCGACGGTGCGCGCGGCGCTGGACGGGGCGGTGGAAGAACGCATCGCGCGCGAGAAGACTCTGGCGCAGGCGCGTAACGCGGTCGCAGCGGCGGCCGGCGTGCTGCGCGGGCTCGAGGAGGAGCGGCTGCAGGCCCAGTCTGCGCTGGCGCCATTGCGCGAGCGCATCGGCGAGCTGCGGCTCAAGGAACAAGCGGCGCAGATCAATCATGACCAGCACGAAGGCCAGCTGCGGGAGGCCGGCGCCGACGAGCAGCGGCTTGCCGCGGAGGCCGCGAGCGCGCCCCGCCCGTCGTCGCTGCAGGGCGAGATCACACGGTTGACGCAGGCCATCGCCGAGCTCGGTGCTGTCAATCTCGCCGCGCTGGACGAACTCAAGACGAACCAGGAACGCAAAGACTTCCTCGACGCCCAGTCGGCGGACCTGGAAGAAGCGGTCAGCACGCTCGAGGACGCCATCCGGCGCATCGACCGCGAGACGCGCGAGCTGCTGCGCGAAACCTTCGACAGCGTGAACCGGCATTTCGGCTCGCTGTTTCCGGTGCTGTTCGGCGGCGGCGAGGCCAAGTTGATCATGACCGGCGAGGAGATCCTCGACGCGGGGGTGCAGGTGATGGCACATCCGCCGGGCAAGCGCAACACCACCATCCAACTGCTGTCGGGGGGCGAGAAGGCGCTGACCGCGATCGCGCTGGTGTTCTCCCTGTTCCAGCTCAACCCGGCGCCTTTCTGCCTGCTGGACGAGGTGGACGCGCCGCTCGACGACAGCAACACGCAGCGGTTCTGCGACCTGGTGCGCAGGATGTCGGCGCAAACCCAGTTCCTGTTCATCAGCCACAACAAGATCACCATGGAGATGGCCGCCCAGCTGATCGGCGTCACCATGCCCGAGTCCGGCGTGTCGCGCGTGGTCGCCGTGGATATCGAGGAGGCGCTGCGCATCCGCGAGGAGCTCGCCGCCTGAGCGCGGCGGGGCACGCGCCGGGCCCACGGCCATGAGCGATCTGCAGATCGGGCTGCTGGCGGCGGGGGTGCTGGTCGTGGCGGGCATCTTCGTCGTCAACTCGATCCAGGAGCGGCGCGCGCGGCGCATCGCCGAGCGGGCCTTCCGCTCGGGCCATGCCGACGCGCTGATGGATGACGGCGTGCAGCCGCGCCGGGAGCCCAGCTTCGAGGGCGCACCGCGCCGCGATGCTGCGCTCGAGACGGCGACGCTGCCCGATGCAAGGCTGGACTACGTGATCGAACTGAGCCTGCGGCAACTGGTGTCGGCCGCTGCCGTCGCCGAGCATTGGGCGCCTTTCGAGCATCGCTTCGCCGGACGTGCGTTGCTCGCGGCCAGCCCGGATCGCAGCACCTGGCGCCCCCTGCCGGCGGCCGGGAGTTGCGCGGCGGTGCGGGCGGCGCTGCAGCTGGCCAGCCGCGCCGGGCCGATCGACGAGGCCGAGCTGATCGAGTTCCGCGCCGCGGCGGATACGCTGGCGGCGGGCATCGGCGCCACGGTGCAGGCCCCGGAAGTGAAGCACGCCGTCGAGGCGGCGCGCGAACTCGACCAGTTGTGCGCCGACGCCGATATCCAGGTGGTGCTGCACGTCGTGCCGCAGCCCGGCGGCGCCTTCGGTGCCGCAGCGGCTGCGGCGGCAGGAGAACAGCAGGCAGCGTTCGCCGTCAGTCGGCGAGAGGACGGCGCCTTCAGCCTGTCGCTGGACGTCCCGCGCACGGCCGAGGTGCGCCGCAGCTACAACGCGATGGTGGTTCGCGCGCGGGACCTGTGCGTGTCGCTGGGCGGAATGATCGTGGACGACAATGGGCTCGCGCTCGACGAGCGCTCGCTCGCGGCAATCGGCGAGCAGCTCGACGCGGTGCGCGACACGCTGCTGGCGCGCGGCATCGAGCCGGGCGGCCCGGCGGCGCTGCGGCTGTTCGCCTGAGGCATGGCGGCGCCCAAGGCACTGCGCGCGCGCGCCGAGGCGTTGCGCCGGGAGATCGAGCGGCACAATCACCTCTACTACGTGAAGGACGCGCCCGAGATCACGGACGCGGAGTACGACCGCATGTTCGCCGAGCTGGCACAGCTGGAGAGCGAGCATCCTGAACTGGCGAGCCCCGATTCGCCGACTCAGCGCGTGGGCGCCGCCCCGCTGCCCGAGTTCGCGGAAGTCAAGCACCGCAGCCCGATGCTTTCCCTGGCCAACGCCTTCGACGAGGAGGCGGCGCGGGCGTTCGACCGTCGCGTGCGCGAGACGATCCAGGCGGAAACCGTCGAGTATTCCGTCGAGCCCAAATTCGACGGCCTGGCGGTGAGCCTCGCGTACCGCGACGGCGTGTTCGTGCAGGGCGCGACGCGCGGCGACGGCAACACCGGCGAGGACGTGACGCCCAACCTGCGCACCGTGCGCTCCATTCCCTTGCGCCTGCCGCGCGCCGAGGACACCGGCGAGCTGGAAGTGCGCGGCGAGGTGCTGATCACCAAGCGGGACTTCGCGGCGCTGAACGAGCGCCAGCGGGCGGCGGGAGAGAAGGAGTTCGTCAACCCGCGCAATGCCGCGGCAGGCGGCCTGCGGCAGCTCGACTCGCGCATCAGCGCGCAACGGCCGCTGCGTTTTTTCGCCTACGGCGTGGGCGCGCTGCCCGCCGGTGCACGCGATACCCACGCGAAGGTTCTCGACCGGCTGGCGGAACTCGGCTTTCCGGTGGCGAAGGAGCGGGACGTCGCGCGCGGCGTGGAGGGATTGCTGCGCTACTACGAGCGCATCGGCGCGCAGCGCGAGCGCCTGCCGTACGGCATCGATGGGGTCGTCTACAAGGTCAACCGGCTCGACTGGCAGGAGCGGCTCGGTCATGTGTCCCGCGCACCGCGCTTTGCCCTCGCGCACAAGTACCCGGCGGAAGAGCAGGAGACCGTGGTCCTCGCCATCGAAGTGCAGGTCGGCCGCACTGGCGCGCTGACACCCGTCGCCCGCCTCAAGCCGGTGTTCGTGGGCGGTGTCACGGTCACCAACGCCACGCTGCACAACGAGGATGAGCTACGGCGCAAGGACGTGCGCGTCGGCGATACCGTTGTCGTGCGGCGCGCAGGCGACGTGATCCCGGAAGTGGTGTCGGTGCGGCTCGAAAAGCGTCCGGCGCATGCCCGCGAGTTCCGCATGCCGGGTCGCTGCCCCGTGTGCGGCTCGCCGGTGGTGCGGCTGCCGGGCGAAGCCGTCACGCGCTGCACGGGAGGGCTGTACTGCCGGGCGCAACGCAAGGAAGCGTTGCTGCACTTCAAGGGGCGCAGGGCGATGGACATCGAGGGCCTGGGCGACAAGCTCGCGGAGCAGCTGGTGGAGCAGAACCTGGTGGAAAGTCCGGCCGACCTCTATGACCTGGACGCCGCGCAGCTTGCCGCGCTCGAGCGTATGGGCGAGAAATCGGCGCGCAATGTGATCGCCAGCATCGAGCATTCACGGGACGCGACGCTGGCGCGCTTCATCTTTGCCCTCGGCATTCCGGGCGTCGGCGAGGAGGTCGCGAAGATCCTGGCACGGCATTTCGGCACGCTCGAGGCGCTGCTCGCAGCCGATTGGGAGGCGCTGGCGGCCGAGAAGGAAGCGGTGCGCAAGGAGAACGCGAAGCGCAAGCGACGGGGCGAAGCAGCCCTGCCCGTGCCGCTCGAGGGCATCGGGCCCGAGATCATGGACAGCATCCGCCAGTTCCTGCACGAGCCGCACAACCGCAAGGTGATCCGGCGCCTGATGGATCCGCGTGTCGGCGTGCGCATCCGGCCGGAACCGCAGGCCGCTTTCAGGGCTGGAACGACGAAGACTTTCGTGCTGACCGGAACGTTCCCCGGCATCACGCGCGACGAAGCGAAATCGCTGATAGAGTCCCGGGGGTACAAGGTGGCCGGTTCGGTGTCGAAGAACACGGACTACGTCGTCGCCGGGGCCGATGCCGGCAGCAAGCTCGAGCGCGCGCGGGACTTGGGCGTCGAAGTGCTCGACGAAGACGGCTTGAAGAGATTACTCGGGAAATCCTGAAGCGCATGGCGCAGCAATTGCGAAAAGCGGTGTTCCCCGTGGCCGGCCTCGGCAGCCGCTTCCTGCCCGCCACCAAGGCGAGCCCGAAGGAAATGCTGCCGGTGGTGGACAAACCGCTGATCCAGTACGCGGTGGAAGAAGCCGCCGCCGCCGGCATCACCGACCTGATCTTCATCACCGGCCGCAACAAGCGCGCGATCGAGGACCATTTCGACACGGCCTACGAGCTGGAGAGCGTGCTCGCGGCGCAGGGCAAGCGCGAGCTGCTCGATGCGGTGCAGGGTGTGCTGCCCGCGGGCTGCCGCTGCATCTACATCCGCCAGGTGGAGCCGCTGGGGCTGGGCCATGCCGTGCTGTGCGCGCAACCGGTGGTCGGCAACGAGCCCTTCGCGGTGGTGCTGGCCGACGACCTGATCGACGCCAGGCCGCCGGCGCTGGCGCAGATGGCGCAACGCTTCGCCGCCGAGCGCTGCTCGATCCTCGGCGTGGAGGAGATCGCGCGCGAGCAGACGGGCAGCTACGGCATCGTCAGCCCGGAGCGCGCGGGCGCGGAGCTGAGCGCAATCAGGGCCATCGTGGAAAAACCGGCGCCCGAGCAGGCGCCGTCCACGCTTGCCGTGGTCGGCCGCTACGTGCTGACGCCGGGCGTGTTCGGCAAGCTCGCCGGAGTCAAGCCGGGGCGCGGCGGCGAAATCCAACTGACCGACGCGATTTCCGCCCTGCTCACGGAGGAGAGGGTGATGGCCTACCGCTTCGCGGGACGGCGCTACGACTGCGGCTCGAAGCTCGGTTACCTGCAGGCCACGGTGGAACTCGGCGCGAGGCATGCCGAGGTGGGCGCGGAGTTCGCGCGCTACCTCGAGGGGCGGCGCAATGCCTGAAGTGAAGCCCGCCTGGGATTTCCTGGAGAACTCCGACCTGGTCGCCGGTGCAGGGGAGGTGCAGTCGGCAGTGGAGCGGCTCGCCGCGGAGATCGGCGCAAAGCTCTCCGGCGCGTATCCGCTGGTGCTGGTGGTAATGGGCGGAGCCGTGGTGTTCGCTGGACAGCTGCTGCCGAAATTGCGCTTCCCGCTCGACTTCGACTATGTGCATGCGACGCGCTACGGCGCAGCGACCCAGGGCGGCGGCATCGCCTGGAAAGTCACGCCGCCGGAGGACGTGCGTGGGCGCACGGTGCTGGTGCTCGATGACATCCTTGATGGTGGCGAGACGCTGCGCGCCATCCGCGACAAGCTGCTCGCCCTGGGCGCGCAGACGGTGTTTTGCGCGGTGCTGGTGGAAAAGACGCTGCCGCGGGCCAAGCCGATCGCGGCGGACTTCGTCGGCCTGCGGGTTCCCGACCGCTTCTTGTTCGGCTGCGGCATGGACGCCAAGGGCTACTGGCGCAACCTGCCGGAAATCCGCGCCATCAGGGGCCAGTGATGCTCGCGATCATCGGCGGCAGCGGCCTGTCGCAGCTCGCCAACATGGCGGACACGCGCCGCAAGGTGGTGCGCACGCCCTACGGGGAACCCTCGGGTGCGCTCACCTTCGGCCGCATCCGCGGCAAGGACGTGGTGTTCCTCGCGCGCCACGGCTACGGGCACACCATCGCGCCGCACGAAGTGAATTACCGCGCCAACCTTTGGGCGCTCAAGGAGGAGCGGGTTGCAGAAGTTGTCTCGGTGGCCTCGGTCGGGGGCATCCGCAAGGATATTGCCCCGGGGGCCTTGCTGCTGCCCGACCAGATCATCGACTACACGTGGGGCCGGCGCTCCACTTTCTTCGAAGGCGCGGCCAGCCAGGTCACGCACATCGATTTCACGGAGCCGTACTCCGAGGCATTGCGCCGCCGCATCCTCGCGGCGGCGCGCGCCTGCGGCGAGAAGGTGTTCGAGCGCGGCACCTATGCCGCCTCGCAGGGGCCGCGCCTGGAGACCGCCGCCGAAATCAACCGCCTGGAGCGCGACGGCGCGGACATGGTCGGCATGACCGGGATGCCGGAGGCCGCGCTGGCGCGGGAGCTCGGCCTGGATTACGCCGCGCTCGCAGTGAGCGCGAATTTCGCCGCGGGCCGCGGCGACAGCGCGCACGCCGTCCCGCTCGAGCGCATCGAGGCGGTGCTGGCGGAGGCGATGGGCCGGGTGCGCCGCATCATCGAGCAGCTGGTGGCTGGATGATCCGCGACGTGCTGCGCATGGGCGATCCCCGCCTGCTCGGGAAATCGACGCCGGTGGAGCGTTTCGGCACACCGGAACTGGCCGCGCTGCTCGCCGACCTGCGCGACACGATGGCGCACCTGAACGGCGCCGGCCTGGCGGCGCCGCAGATCGGCGTCGGATTGCGCGTGGTGATCTTCGGCGTGAAGTCCAATCCGCGCTATCCGCACGTCGAGGAAGTGCCCGACACGGTGCTGATCAATCCCGTGCTGCAGGCGGAGGCAGACGACCTGCAGGAGGACTGGGAAGGCTGCCTGTCGGTCCCCGGCATGCGCGGCTGGGTGCCCCGCTGGCGGCGCCTGCGTTACAAGGGGTTTGATGAGAGAGGTAACTCCTTTGAACGGCAGGTGGAGGGTTTTCACGCCCGCGTGGTGCAGCACGAGGTCGATCACCTCGACGGCATCCTCTACCCGATGCGCATCCGCGACTTCACGCGCTTCGGGTTCAACGACGCGCTGTTCCCCGACCAGGAGCTGCCGCCCGAGGAATGAGCGCTAGCGGACCTGCAGCTCCTTCAGCAGCTCCTGCTCCAGCTGCAGCACTTCTTTCTGGTTGGACAGGGCGTCGCCTGACACCAGGAACACGTCCTCCGCGCGGTCGCCGAGCGTGCTGATCTTCGCGGTATGCAGGTTCACGCGGTGCAGCGCCAGGGTGCGCGCCACGCCGTAGAGCAGCCCGGGCCGGTCCGCGGCGACGATCGACAGCACCTGGTAGACGCCGCGCTCGTCCGGGCGCAGGTTGACCACCGGAGAAATGGGAAAGTGGCGCACGCGGCGCGACAGCCGGCCGCCGCGCGGCGGCGGCAGCGGCGCCTGCGAATCGAGTTCTCCGGGCAGCTGCTTCTCGATCCGCTCGAGCAGGTCGCGGTAGTGCATGCCCGGGCCCTGTCCCATGATGAGAAACGTGTCCAGCGCGTAGCCGTGGCGCGTGGTGTGGATCTTCGCTTCGACGATGTTGAACCCGGCGCGTTCGAAGTAGCCGCAGATGCGGGCGAACAGGGCTTCGCGGTCGGGCGTATAGATCATCACCTGCAGGCCCTCGCCGATCGGCGCCAGGCGCGCCTTCACCACCGCCGTCGCCGTGTCGACGCGATAGTGCAGGTTGCGCGTCTGCCAGGCGATTTCCTGGGCATCGTGGCGCAGGAAGTAGGGGGTATCGAGCTGCGCCCAGAACTTGTCCTTGGCGCCGTCCGACAGCGCGTAGAGCTTCAGCAGGCGGGCGGCCTCGCCCTGCTTCTCGGCGCGCGCCGCGTCGAGTCCCTGCGTGTCGCCGGTCAGCACGCGCCGCGTGGCACGGAACAGGTCTTCCAGCAACTTCGCCTTCCAGGCGTTCCACACCTTGGGGCTGGTGCCGCGGACGTCCGCCACGGTGAACAGGTAGAGCGCCACCAGCCGGCGCTCGCTGCCGACCTTGCGCGCGAAGGCCTGCACCACCCCGGGATCGTAAATGTCCTCCTTCTGCGCGGTTCCCGACATGCTCAGGTGGTGCTCGACGAGGAATGCGACCAGGTCGCCGTCCTCCCGCGCCAGGCCGTGGCGTCGGCAGAAGGCGCGCGCGTCGCGCATGCCGAGCTCGGAGTGGTCGCCGCCGCGGCCCTTGGCGATATCGTGGTACAGCGCCGCCGCGTACAGCAGCCAGCGGCGCTCGACGCCGTCCATCAGCTGGCTGCACAGCGGAAACTCGTGGGCGAATTCCGTCATGGTGAAGCGGCGCAGGTTGCGCACCACCATCAGGATGTGCTGGTCGACGGTATAGACGTGGAACAGGTCGTGCTGCATCTGGCCGACGATGCGGCCGAACTCGGGCAGGTAGCGCCCCAGGACGTCGTACTGGTTCATGCGCCGGAACTCGTGCACGATGCCGCGCGGCTGCTGCAGCATCTGCACGAACATCAGGCGCGCCGTGGCGTCGCGCCGCAGCCGCGCATCCACCCGCACGCGCGCGCGCCACAGGGTGCGCAGGGTCGGCGCGGTCATGCCGCGCAGCTCCGGGTGCTGCTGCAGGAGGAAGAAGCTCTCCAGGATCGCGCGCGGCTCGCGCTCGAAAATGTCCTCGTGGCAGGCTTCCAGCCTTTCGCCGCGCACCTGAAAGCGCTCGTTCAGCGGACGCGGCGCGACATCCTTTTCGGGCAGCAGCCGGGCTTCCAGGTTCTGCAGCAGGATGGTGTTCAGCTGGGTGACGCCCTTGGCCGTGTTGTAGTAGCGCTGCATCAGCTGCTCGCTGGCGCGGCGCGTCGGCGAACCGCGGCAACCGCACTGCTCGGCCAGCGCCGTCTGGTAGTCGAACACGATGCGGTCCTCGCGGCGTCCCGCGAGGTAGTGCAGCCGGATGCGCAGGTCGTGCAGCAGCGCTTCGTGGCGGGCGAATTGCGCGGCCTCCGCCGGCAGCAGCAGGCCGCGCCGCTGCAGCTGGCGCCAGCGCCAGCCGAAGCCGCAGGCGCGCGCGATCCACTGGATGGTGTGCAGATCGCGCAGGCCACCAGGGGACTCCTTGAGATTGGGCTCGAGCGCGTAGGCGGCGTCCTGGTGCTTGGCGTGCCGCTGCTCCTGCTCGAGGATCTTGCCCTTGAGGAAAGCAGGCGCATCGAGGCCGCGGCCGACGGCGGCGGTCAGCTTGTCGAACAGCGCCCGGCTGCCGGCGAGGTGACGGGCCTCGAGCAGCGCGGTCTGGATGGTTACGTCGCCGGCGGCAGCCTCGATGCAGCCGCGCACGGTGCGCACGCTGTGCCCGACCTCCAGGCCTATGTCCCAGAACATGCCGACGAGGCGTTCGAGGCGCTCGCGTTCCGCGCCACCGGGATCCCGCGCGAGCAGCACCAGGATGTCGATGTCGGAGCAGGGGAACAGTTCGCCCCGGCCGTAGCCGCCGGTCGCGACCAGGGCGGCGTGCGAAGCCGGCTGCAACTCCCGCCACAGGCCGCGCAGGACGCGGTCGATCAGACGCGTGTGCCCGCGCAGCAGCTGGGCCGGCGAGGGACTGCGCTGGTAAGCCTCGCGCAAGGCGCGACGCCCGGCCAGCAGCGACGCGCGCCACTCCTCGGCCGGCACCAGGACCGCGCTCATGTCATTGCGGGCGGGGGGGCGCCGCCGGAGTCCCGGCGGACGTGGTCAGGACCTCGTGACCCGTCTGCGTGACCAGCACCGTGTGCTCCCATTGCGCCGACAGGCTGTGGTCCTTCGTGACGATGGTCCAGCCGTCCGCCAGCTCGCGGATCCCGGGCTTGCCGGCGTTGATCATCGGCTCGACAGTAAACGTCATGCCGGCCTCCAGGCGCAATCCTGTGCCGGGCCTGCCGTAGTGCAGGATCTGGGGATCCTCATGGAACTTGCGGCCGATGCCGTGGCCGCAGAATTCGCGCACCACCGAGTAGCCATGCTTCTCGGCGTGCGACTGGATCGCCGCACCGAGGTCGCCCAGTTGGGCCCCGGCGCGAACCTGCCCGATACCGAGCCACATGCATTCGTAGGTGATCTCCGCCAGCCGCCGGGCCTGGATGCTCGGCTCGCCCACGTAGTACATGCGGCTGCTGTCGCCGTGGAAGCCGTCTTTGATCACCGTGACGTCGACGTTGAGGATGTCGCCGGGCTTGAGCACGCGGTCGCCGGGAATGCCGTGGCAGACCTGGTGATTCACCGAGGTGCAGATCGACTTCGGAAAAGGCTTGTACCCCGGCGGGGCGTAGTTGAGGGGCGCCGGCGTGGTGCCCTGCACCTTGAGCATGTATTCGTGGCACAGGTCGTTCAGCTTTCCCGTCGTCACTCCCGGCTTGACGAAGGGAGTGACGTAGTCGAGGAGCTCTGCCGCGAGGCGGCCGGCGACGCGCATCCTGGCGATCTCTTCTGAAGTTTTCAGCGCAACGGGCATGGGCCTGATTATGCTAGAATTTTAGGCTGGCCTGCATGCAGTTCAAGCGCATGAGTGGCCAAATTTCCCGCCCCGGCCGGTTAGGGTGCCCGCGAGGGTTTTCGGTTGGACCGGGGCGGCAGACATCAACCCTAAGGAGTGCATAGTGTCGGCAACCATGCGTGAGATGCTCGAGGCCGGGGTCCATTTCGGACACCAGACCCGGTACTGGAATCCGAAGATGGCACCGTACATCTTCGGCCACCGCAACAAGATCCACATCATCAACCTGGAGAAGACCCTGGCGATGTACCAGGAGGCGCTGAAGTATGTACGCCAGCTGGCCGCCAACCGGGGCAACATCCTGTTCGTGGGCACCAAACGCCAGGCGCGCGAGATCCTGCGCGAGGAAGCGTTGCGCTGCTCCATGCCGTTCGTCGACCATCGCTGGCTCGGCGGCATGCTGACGAACTTCAAGACCGTCAAGCAGTCCATCAAGCGCCTGAAGGAGATGGAGCAGATGGCGCAGGACGGAACCTTCGACAACATGGTGAAGAAGGAAGCGCTCGGGCTGCAGCGTGAACTGGCCAAGCTGCAGCGCTCTCTTGGCGGCATCAAGGAGCTTTCCAGCCCGCCCGACGCGCTGTTCATCATCGATGTCGGCTACCAGAAGGGCGCGGTGGCCGAGGCCACCAAGCTGGGCATCCCGGTGGTCGGCGTCGTCGACACGAATCATACGCCGGAGGGCATCAGCTACGTGATTCCCGGCAATGACGACTCGAGCAGGGCGATCCGCCTGTATGCCCGCGGCGTGGCCGACGCGGTGCTGGAAGGCCGTTCGCAGACGGTCGAGGAGGTCGCGGCGGCCTCGCGCGACGAATTCGTCGAAGTGGAAGAAGACCGCGGCGCTTGAGAGGGCGCGCGGGACAGAACGGAAAAGGGGCCCGGGGCCCCTCTTTTTTGGACCTGAGGAGCGAAGCTGAAATGGCGGAAATCAGTGCAAGCCTGGTGAAGGAGCTGCGCGAACTGACCGGGCTCGGGATGATGGAGTGCAAGAAGGCGCTCACCGAGGCGGGCGGAGACCTGAAGAAGGCCGAGGAGCTGCTGCGCATCAGGAGCGGCGCCAAGGCGAGCAAGGCCGCCGGCCGCATCGCCGCCGAGGGCGTAATCGGCGCCTGGCTGTCTGCCGACGGGAAGCTGGGCGCGCTGGTGGAAGTGAACTGCGAGACGGACTTCGTGGCGAAGAACGAGGACTTCATTGCGTTCGCGCACGAAGTGGCGGAGGCGGTCGCCAAGACCAACCCGGCGGATGCGCAGGGACTGGCGAGCTTCGAGGCGCGCCGGCAGGCCCTGGTGCAGAAGATCGGCGAGAACATCTCGATCCGGCGTTTCGAGCGCCTACAGGCGCAAGGGCGCCTGGCGCTGTACATGCACGGGGTCAAGATCGGTGTCCTGGTGGACCTCGAAGGCCCCGAGGAGCTGGCCAAGGACCTGGCCATGCACATCGCCTTTGCCAAACCACAGTACATGTCGAAGACCGAAGTGCCTGCCGATGTGGTGGCGCGCGAGCGCGCGATCGCCGCGGCGCGGGCCAAGGAGTCGGGCAAGCCGCCGGAAATCCTCGCCAAGATGGTGGAGGGCGGGGTCAACAAGTTCGTCAATGAAATCACTCTGCTCGGGCAGCCCTTCGTGAAAGACGACAAGCAGTCCGTGGAGAAACTTCTGGCGGCGAGGAAAGCGAAACTGAACGGCTATCGCTTCCTGGTGGTGGGCGAGGGCATCGAAAGGAAGAGCACCGACTTCGCCGCCGAAGTGATGGCGACGGCGGGAACGGGACGCTAGGCGGGCACCATGAAGCCACGCGAAGCCGTCGCCGCCGCGAAGTACAAGCGCATCATGCTCAAGCTCTCCGGCGAGGCGCTGATGGGCGAGGACGCCTACGGCATCAACCGGCAGACTATCGATGCGATCGTCGAGGAGATCGCGGCGGTGGCGCGCCTGTCGGTCGAGATCGGCGTGGTGATCGGCGGCGGCAACATCTTCCGTGGCGTGGCCCCGGGCGCGGCCGGCATGGACCGCGCCACCGCCGATTACATGGGAATGCTCGCCACCGTGATGAACGCGCTGGCGCTGCAGGACGCGATGCGTCGCGCGGGCCTGGACTGCCGCGTGCAGTCGGCGCTCAACATCGAGCAGGTGGTCGAGCCCTACATCCGCGGCAAGGCCATCCGCTATCTGGAGGAAGGCAAGGTCGTGGTGTTCGCCGCCGGAACGGGTAACCCTTTCTTCACCACCGACACCGCAGCGGCGCTGCGCGCCAGCGAGGTCGGGGCGGAGATCGTGCTCAAGGCGACCAAGGTCGATGGCGTCTATACCGCCGACCCGAAGAAGGACCCCGCGGCAAAGCGCTATGAGCGGCTGACCTTTGACGAGGCCATCCAACGCAATCTCAAGGTGATGGACGCGACGGCGCTTACGCTGTGCCGGGACCAGAAACTGCCGGTGAACGTATTCAGCATCTTCAAGAAAAACGCGCTGTTGCGCGTAGTGATGGGCGACAACGAAGGCACGCTGGTGCAGGTCTGAAAGGGGCGACATGCTGGCCGAGCTCAGGAAGACGACCGAACAGAAGATGGGCAAGAGCATCGAGGCGTTCAAGGGCGACCTGGGCAAGGTGCGCACCGGGCGGGCGCACACCGGCCTGCTCGACCACGTGACGGTGGACTACTACGGCACGCCGACGCCGCTCGCGCAGGTCGCGAAGATCATCCTGCTCGACGCACGCACCATCGGTGTGGCGCCGTTCGAGAAGAAGTTGATCCCGGCGGTGGAGAAGGCGATCCGCGAGTCCGATCTCGGCCTCAACCCGGCCACCGCGGGCGACACGATCCGCGTGCCGATGCCTTCGCTGACCGAGGAGCGGCGCAAGGAGCTGATCAAGGTGGTGCGCCACGAGGCCGAGAATGCGCGCGTCGCAGTGCGCAACCTGCGGCGCGACGCCATCCACCAGCTGAAGGAAGCGTTGAAGAAGAAAGAGGTCTCCGAGAACGACGAGCGCCGCGCGCAGGACGACGTGCAGAAGCTCACCGACCGCTCGATCGCCGAGATCGACAAGCAGCTGCAGCAGAAGGAAACCGAGCTGATGGCGGTCTAGGGCGCGACGTGGCGCACGAGAGCTCCACCCTGGCGATTCCCGCGCACGGCGACGTGCCGCGTCACGTCGCGATCATCATGGACGGCAACGGGCGCTGGGCGAAGAAGCGCCACCTGCCGCGCATCGCAGGGCACAAGCGCGGCGTGGAAGCGGTGCGCGCCGCGGTCCAGGCCTGCGCCGAGCGCGATGTGCAGTTCCTCACGCTGTTCGCCTTCAGCTCGGAGAACTGGCGGCGCCCGGCCGAGGAAGTCGCGCTGCTGATGCAGCTGTTCCATGGCGCACTCACCAACGAGGTGGAGAAGCTCCACCGCAACGGCATCCGGCTGCGCGTGGTGGGGGACCTGGAGCGTTTCGATCCCCGCATGCGCGCCCTGATCGCGCAGGGCGAGAGGCGCACCGCCGCCAACACGCGGCTCACGCTCACCATTGCGGCCAATTACGGCGGCCGCTGGGACATCTTGCAGGCGCTCGGGCGCCTGGCGCGCGAGCACCCCGAGGCGCTGCAGGGGGGGATCGAGGAGGCACGGCTTGCGCCTTACCTGACGATGAGCTACGCCCCCGAGCCCGACCTTTTCATTCGCACCGGCGGCGAGCAGCGGGTCAGCAACTTCCTGTTGTGGCAGCTCGCCTACAGCGAGTTCTACTTCACCGACACCTTGTGGCCGGATTTCGACGGCGCGGCACTCGACGCGGCGATCGCCTCCTATGCGCGCCGCGAACGCCGCTTCGGGCGCACCAGCGAGCAGCTGGACGAGGCGAATCGCGCCGAGGTCGCCTGAGCCCTTGCTCGTCCGCGCGCTCACCGCAGTGGTGCTGCTCGCGGCGTTCCTGGCGGCGCTGTTCCTGCTCGGCAGGACCTGGTTTGCGGCGCTCGTGGGCCTGGTGATCGCCGCCGCCGGGCACGAGTGGGGAAAGCTGGCCGGCTTTTCGACGGCGGCTTCGGTTGCCTATGGAGTCGGCGCGGCAGCGGCATATGCGGCGTTGGCCTGGGCCTGGCATCCGCTTGGCGTCGCCGATGCGCCGGAAGGCGCGTTGTTCGCCATGGCGGGCTTGTTCTGGCTGCTGGTGGTGCCTGTTTGGCTGTGGCGAGGCCTCGTGCAGTCACCCCGGACCTTGCTCGCGGTGACCGGGCTGGCAGTGCTTCTTCCCGCCGGGCTCGCCGCCCTGGCCTTGCCGGCGGACCGCCTGCTGCTCGCGCTGGGCCTGGTCTGGATCGCGGACACCGCGGCCTACCTGGCGGGCCGAGCTTTCGGCAAACGCAAACTCGCGCCCAGCATCAGCCCGGGCAAGACGTGGGAAGGGGTGGCCGGCGGGGCCGCCGCGACGCTCATCTACGCTATCATTTGTGCGCTGCCGGGCGCGCCGCTCGGCGCTTACGTGCAGGGGGCGGGATGGATGGCCTACCTGGCGCTGGCCATGCTGTTGTGCGCGGTGAGCATTGCAGGCGACCTGTTCGAGTCCGCCATCAAGCGGCAGGCGGGCGCGAAGGACAGCGGGGCGCTGCTGCCGGGTCACGGCGGAGTCCTTGACCGTATCGACAGCATCGTCTCGACCTTGCCGATCGCCGCCTTGTCATTCCACTGGATGGCTTCGAAGTGAGCCGACCACCACAGCCCGCTGGCGTCACCAGGCCTCTCGGCCTGGTGCTGCTCGGGGCAACCGGATCGATCGGCGCCAATACGCTGGACGTGGCGGCGCGCCACCCGGACCGCTACCGCATCGACACTCTCACCGCGCACCACTCGGCGGAGCGCCTGCTGGAGTTGGCCAGGCAGCACCGGGCGCGCCGCGCGGTGCTGTCCGGCACGCCAGAAGACAAGTCCCTGCGCAGGCGCTTCAGGGAGGCCGGCTGTGAGTTGCTGTTCGGCGCGCGTGCGCTCGAACAGGCGGCAGCCGAACCCGATTGCGACGTGGTGATGGCCGCGATCGTCGGCGCCGCGGGGCTGCCCGCCACGCTCGCCGCGGCGCGAGCTGGCAAGCGCCTGTTGCTCGCCAACAAGGAAGCGCTGGTCATGTCGGGGCCGCTGTTCATGCGCGCGGTGCGCGATGCCGGCGCGGTGCTGCTGCCGATCGACAGCGAGCACAATGCCGTGTTCCAGTGCCTGCCACACGACGGCGAGCGCGCCAGCCTGCGCGGCGTGCGCAGGATCCTGCTTACCGCCTCGGGGGGGCCGTTCCGCGAGACCCCCTTGGAGCGCCTGGCGCAGGTGACGCCGCAGGAGGCCTGCGCCCACCCGAATTGGGTGATGGGCCGCAAGATCTCGGTGGACTCCGCGACCATGATGAACAAGGGCCTGGAAGTGATCGAGGCGCACTGGCTTTTCGGCCTGCAGCCCGAGCGCATCGAGGTCCTGATCCACGCGCAGAGCATCGTGCACTCGCTGGTCGAGTACCTGGACGGCTCGATGATCGCCCAGATGTCCAATCCCGACATGCGCGTTCCCATCGCGCACGCCCTGGGCTTTCCTGAGCGCATCGACTCCGGCGGCCGGGCGCTCGATCTGGGAGCGATCGGCAGCCTGTCCTTCGAACGGCCGGACGCCGCACGCTTTCCCTGCCTGGGACTGGCCTACGGCGCGCTGCGGGCCGGCGGCACTGCGCCGGCGATACTGAACGCCGCCAACGAGGTGGCCGTGGAGTCTTTTCTCGGCGGCCGCCTGCGCTACACGGCAGTCGCCGAAGTGATCGGCGACACGCTCGATCGCGTGGCGGGCGGACCGGCGGGCGAGCTGGCGGCAATCCTCGAGGCAGACGCGCGCGCGCGCCGCGCCGCCGCCGATTGCGTGGCGCGCCTGATGGGGCAGGCCGCATGACGCTGCTGCATACGCTCGCCGCCTTCGTCGTCGCGCTCGGCGTGCTGATCGTCGTGCACGAGTACGGCCATTACCTCGTAGCGCGCCTGTGCAACGTCAGGGTGCTGCGCTTTTCGGTCGGCTTCGGACGCCCGCTGGCAACCTGGCGGACCGGGCCGGACCGCACCGAATGGGTGGTCGCGGCGATCCCGTTCGGCGGCTACGTCAAGATGCTCGACGAGCGCGAAGCGCCGGTGCCGCCCGCCGAACAGGCGCGCGCGTTCAACCGCCAGAGCGTCGGCAAGCGATTGCTCATCGTGGTGGCCGGGCCGGTGTTCAATTTCATCTTCGCCATCGCGGTCTACTCCGGGCTCTACATGGTCGGGCTGCCGGAAGCGCGTCCGGTCGTGGCCGAGCCGCCCGCCGCGAGCCTGGCGCTGGCTGCCGGGTTCCACGGCGGCGACACGATACGCGCCATCGACGGTCAGCCCGTGGCGACCTGGCAGGACCTGCGCTGGCGCGTGCTGCAGGCAGCACTGCAGCGGCAGAGGATCAGCGTCGAAGTCATCGACGGCCGCGACCGCATATCGGTGCTGACGCTCGACCTGAGCGGTTTCCCGTCGGACGAGGTGGAGAGCGACATGATGGAGCGCCTCGGCCTGCGGCTGTTCCGCCCGGCGCTGCCCCCGGTGCTGGGCCAGGTGCTCGCCGGAAGCGCCGCTGAACGTGCGGGCCTGGCCGCGGGCGATCGCGTCACACTCGCTGACGGTCGCCCGATCGCCACCTGGGAGGACCTGGTGCAGGCCGTGCGCCAGCGTCCGGAGCGACAACTGCAACTCACCGTGGAGCGGGGCGCGGCCGTGCTCAACGTGCCGGTCACGCCGGAGGCGGTCAGTGCGGGCGGCGCGCGCATCGGCAGGATCGGCGCTGCGCCCGAGGTCTCTGCGGACCACGCCGCGCGCATTTTCGTCCAGGTGCGCCACGGGCCCCTCGACAGCGTGGCGAAAGCGATCGCCAGGACCTGGGACATCTCGGCGTTCAGCCTGAGGATGCTGGGCAAGATGCTGCTGGGCGAGGTGTCGTGGAAACACCTGTCGGGGCCGGTCACCATCGCCGATTTTGCGGGCCAGTCGGCGCAACTCGGCTGGATTCCGTACCTCACCTTCCTCGCGCTGATCAGCATCAGCCTCGGCGTGCTCAACCTGCTGCCGATTCCGCCGCTGGACGGCGGCCTGCTGCTGTATTACTTGATCGAGCTGCTCAAGGGCAGTCCCGCTTCGGAACGCGCCATGGAGCTGGGCCAGCGCGTCGGCATTGCGCTGCTGCTGGTGCTGATGGCCTTCGCTTTTTTCAACGATCTGAACCGCCTGTTCGCCGGTTGATCCTGGGGATGCATTGATGCGCAAGCGCTTTGTGGTGGCGCTCGCCTGCGGGTTGCTGAGCGTCGCGGGCGCGGCCAGGGCGCAGGCCATCGGCCCGTTCGTCGTCAAGGACATCCGGGTGGAGGGCGTGCAGCGAACCGAGCCGGGCACCGTGTTCAGCTACCTGCCGGTCAAGGTGGGGGACACGCTGACCGAGGAAAGGGCGCAGCAGGCGGTGCGCGCCCTGTATGCCACCGGATTCTTCAAGGACGTGCGCCTGGAAGTGGAGAACGACGTGCTGGTGGTGCTGGTCGAGGAGCGGCCCGCGGTCGCGCAGATCGACTTCTCGGGCGCCAGCGAGTTCCAGCCGGAAGTCCTGAAGCGCGTGCTGCGCGACCTGGGACTGGGCGAGGGACGCACCTTCGACCGCTCCGTGCTGGAGGGCGCCGAGCAGGAACTGAAGCGCCAATACCTGTCCCGCGGCAAGTACGCCGCGCAAGTGCAGACCACCGTCACGCCGCTCGAGCGCAATCGCGTGGCCATCAGTTTCGCGATCACCGAAGGCGACGTCGCCACGATCAAGTCGATCAACATCGTCGGCGCGAGCGCGTTCCCGGAGAAGGAGCTGCTCGCACTGTTCACTTTGCGCACCTGGGGGTGGCTGACCTGGTATACGAAGCTGGACCAGTACTCGCGCCAGCGCCTGACCGCCGACCTGGAGGCGCTACGCTCGTACTACCAGAACCAGGGCTACCTGGATTTCAACGTCGAGTCGACCCAGGTTTCCATCACCCCGGACCGCAAGGATATCTACGTCACGGTGAACGTGAGCGAAGGCGGCAAGTACACGGTGTCCGACGTGCAGCTCGCGGGCCAGACGCTGGTGCCGAAGGAAGCGCTGGAGAAGCTGATTCAGCTCAAGCCGGGCGACGTTTTCTCGCGCCGCAAGCTCACTGAAACCACGAAGGCGATCACCGACAGGCTCGGCAACGACGGCTATGCGTTTGCCAACGCCAATGCCGTGCCGCAGATGGACAAGGAGAAACGCACGGTCGCGTTCACCATCCTCATCGACCCGGGCCGGCGCGTTTACGTGCGCCGCATCAACGTGGCCGGCAACACCAAGACACGCGACGAAGTGGTGCGCCGCGAGATGCGCCAGCTCGAGGGGGCGTATTACGACGCTTCCAAGATTCAGCTTTCCAGGCGGCGCATCGACCGCACGCAGTACTTCAAGGAAGTGAACGTCGAGACCTCGCCGATCGAGGGCGCGCCCGACCAAGTGGACGTTAACTACAGCGTGGAGGAGAAACCGACAGGAGCGTTCCTGTTCGGCATCGGCTTTTCCAGCGTCGATCGCCTCATCCTGTCGGCGTCGGTCACCCAGAGCAACGCCTTCGGCAACGGCAAGTTCCTGTCGCTGGAGGTCAACAGTGGCTCCGTGAACAAGCTGTATTCGCTGTCGTACATGGACCCCTACTATACGATCGACGGCGTCAGCCGCGGTTTCGACATTTACAGGCGCGATATCGATGCTTCCTCGCTTGCGGTCAGCGCCTATGTAACGCGCGCCCTAGGAGGCGGCGTCAAGTTTGGCTACCCGGTTTCCGAGCGCGACACGCTGAATTTCGGCCTCAACGTGGAAACCGTGGAACTGCAGACGTTTGCCAACAGTTCGTTCGTCTACCAAGACTTCGCCGCCAGGTTCGGCAACGTGTATTCGTACGGCGCGGCCTTGGCCGGCTGGATGCGCGACTCGCGCAACAGCCTGATCATGACCACCGCAGGCACGCGCATGCGCGTCAGTACGGAACTGGCGGCGGGCGACCTGGAGTACTACCGCCTGGAATACAACCACCAGTACTACCTCCCGCTTAGCCGCACTTACACGTTGTTCCTGAACGGAGACTTCGGCTTTGCCAGCGGCCTGGGCGGCAAGCCGCTGCCGTTCTTCAAGAATTACTATGGGGGCGGGCCGGGATCGGTGCGCGGCTACCGGCCGTACTCGCTCGGGCCGCAGGATCCCGCCGGCAATGCGCTGGGGGGCACCCGCCGCCTCGTCGGCAACGCAGAGGTCCTGTTTCCCGTGCCCGGCGCAGAACAGGACAAGTCCCTGCGGCTGGGAGCCTTCATCGACGCCGGGCAGGTCTATGCGCAGGGCGACAAAGTATCCCTGTCCGAACTGCGCTACTCGGCAGGCATCGCGCTGTCGTGGGATTCCCCGTTCGGACCGTTGCGCATCTCGCTGGGCAATCCCCTGAACGAGAAGAAAGGGGTCGACCGTGCGCAAAGGTTACAATTAACCATTGGCTCCGGCTTCTGAACTGGCACCCCGCTCCATGCGCATCGCCCACATAATCCTGCTCGCCGCCCTATCGCTGCCGCTGCACCTGCCGGCTGCAGCCGCTCAGGCAGAAAACAAGATCGGTTTCGTCAACACCGAGCGCATCCTGCGCGAGGCGGCGCCCGCGGTGCGCGCGCAGAAGAAGATCGAGGCGGAGTTCTCCAAGCGCGACCAGGAGATGGCACGCATCGCCGAGCAGCTCAAGCGCATGCAGGATGAGCTGGAAAAGCAGGGCGTGACGATGGCCGAGAGCCAGCGCCGCACAAAGGAGCGGGAGTTCAGCGAACTGAACCGGGATTTCCAGCGCCGCCAGCGCGAGTTCCGGGAAGACCTCAACCAGCGCCGCAATGAGGAGCTGGCGCAGGTGGTGGAGCAGGCCAACCGCATCATCCGGCAGATCGCCGAGCAGGAGAAGTACGACATCATCTTCCAGGACGCCGTTTACGCCAATCCGCGCATCGACATCACCGAGCGGGTGATCAAGACGCTGGACGGCAAGCCCGCCGCGCGATGACATGCCGGGCCCGCTCACACTCGGCGAGATCGCTTCCCGGCTCGGCGGGCGCCTCGTCGGCGGCGCCGACGTACTGATCGAGCAAGTCGGTTCGCTCGAGCACGCCGGCGCGCGGCAGATTGCGTTTTATTCGGGCCCGCGCTACCGCGTGCAGCTCGCCGCCACCCGCGCGGGCGCCGTGATCGTGCCTCCCGCGGCTGCGCAGCAGACAAAGCTGCCGCGCATCGTCAGCGACAATCCCTATGCCTACTTCGCCCGCGTTTCCCGGCTGCTGAACCCCGGCGCCGCTCCGGCGGCAGGCGTGCATGCGACGGCGCAGGTGGATCCGACGGCGCGCGTTGCCGCCAGCGCAAGGGTCGAGGCGGGAGCCGTGGTGGGCGCCGGGGCGGAGCTTGGCGAGCGGGCCTGGGTGGGCGCCGGCTGCTACCTCGGCGAAGGAGTATCGATCGGAGCGGATACGCGGCTCCACCCCTCGGTCACCGTCTACTGCGCCTGCCGGCTGGGGGCCCGCGTCATCGTGCATGCGGGCGCAGTGATCGGGGCCGACGGCTTCGGCATGGCGAACGAGGATGGCCGCTGGATCAAGCTGCCCCACCTCGGGCGGGTGCTGATCGGCGACGATGTCGAGATCGGCGCCAACACCACGATCGACCGCGGCACGGTGGACGACACGGTGATCGAGGAGGGCGTCAAGCTCGACAACCAGATCCAGATCGGCCACAACTGCCGCATCGGCGCGCATACTGCGATGGCCGGATGCGTCGGGGTTGCGGGCAGCGCGGTGATCGGCCGGCATTGCACCGTCGGCGGCGCGGCGGTGATCCTCGGCCACCTCAGCCTGTGCGACGGCGTGCACGTGTCCGCCAGCACGGTCATCTCGCGCTCCATCCGCAAGCCTGGAACCTACACCGGGATGTACCCGTTCGACGACAATGCCTCCTGGGCGCGCAATACCGCGCTGGTCCGGCATCTGGCGCAACTCGCCGAGCGGGTCGGCGCGCTGGAGAAGCCCAAACGCAAGACGAGGAAGACTCGAAATGGTTGAGATGGACATCACCAAGGTGCTGGCGCACCTGCCGCAGCGCTATCCGCTGCTGATGATCGATCGCGTGCTCGAATGCGAGCCGGGCAAGCGCATCCTTGCCGTAAAGAATGTGTCCGCCAACGAACCGCATTTTCTCGGCCATTTCCCGGGCCGCCCGATCATGCCCGGGGTTCTGATCCTGGAAGCGATGGCGCAGGCCGCCTGCATTCTGGCGCTGCGCACCAAGGGCGACCAGGCCGACGCCAACACCGCCTACTACTACGCCGGGATTGACGGCGCGCGCTTCAAGAAACCGGTGATTCCAGGGGATCAGCTCGAGCTCGAAGTGCAGCTCCTCGCGCACAAGCGCGACATCTGGAAATTCTCCTGCATCGCCCGCGTGGCCGGTGCGGTGGTCACCGAGGCGGAGATCCTGTGCACCGAGCGCATCCTGGGGCAGGAGTGAGCGCGGCGCAGGTCCACGCCACGGCGATCGTCCATCCCGGCGCGCAGCTCGGCCCGGGGGTGAGCATCGGCCCGTACTCGATCATCGGCGAGCACGTGGTGCTGGGCGAGGGCACCTGGGTCGGCCCCCACGTGGTGATCGAGGGCCAAACGCGCCTGGGTCGCAACAACCGCGTCTACCAATTCGCCTCGCTCGGCGCGCCGCCGCAGGACAAGAAGTATGCGGGGGAACCCACGGCGGTGGAGATCGGCGACGGCAATACCATCCGCGAGGGCGTCACCATCAACCGCGGCACCACCGACGACACCGGCATCACGCGCATCGGTGACGACAACTGGCTGATGGGCAGCGTGCACATTGCACACGACTGCCATGTCGGCAACAAGACCGTCATGGCGAACTACACTGGTCTGGCGGGGCACGTGCAGGTCGGCGACTGGGCGATCCTCGGCGGCGCCACGGTGGTGCACCAGTTCGTCAACATCGGCGCGCACAGCTTCACCTCCATGGGCACCTACCTGGCCCGGGACCTGCCGCCCTACGTGATGGCCGCCGGCAACATGGCCAAGCCCTTCGGCGTCAACAGCGAGGGGTTGCACCGCCGCGGCTTTGCGGCACAGGCCATAGTGCGCATCAAACAGGCCTATCGCACGCTGTACCGTTCGGGCCTGGGGCTCGAGGAAGCCAAGCGCCAGCTGGCTGTCCTCGCCGCGTCCAGTCCGGAGGTCGGCGTGATGCTCGAGTTCCTCGAGCGCTCGAAACGCGGATTCATCCGCTAGCGCCGTGGGCGAGGCGGCAACCCGCGTCGCCATGGTGGCGGGCGAGGCATCCGGCGACCAGCTCGGCGCGCACCTGATCGCTGCTTTGAAGTCGCGGCGACCCGGGCTGCGCTTTGCCGGCATCGGCGGCCCGCGGATGGCGGCGCAAGGCTTCGAAGCACATGTGCCGATGGATCAGCTCGCGGTGCGCGGCTATACGGAAGCCCTGCGGCACTATCGCCGCATCACACGCATCCGCCGCGAGCTTGGCGATGCGCTGCTGGCAGAGCGCCCCGGCCTGTTCATCGGCGTGGACGCCTCCGATTTCAACCTCGATCTCGAACGCCGGCTGAAGGATGCCGGGATCCCCGCGGTGCACTATGTGAGTCCCTCGGTTTGGGCCTGGCGCGGCTGGCGGGTGCACCGGGTGGCGCGCTCAGTCACGCACTTGCTGGCGATGTTCCCGTTCGAGCCGGCGTTGTACGAAAAGGCCGGCGTACCGGTCACCTACGTCGGGCATCCCCTGGCGGACCTGATTCCCCTCCAGGTCGACAAGCCTGCAGCGCGCGCCCAGTTGCGCCTGCCGTCGCGCAAGCTCATCGTTGCCCTGTTGCCGGGGAGCCGGCTGTCGGAGCTCGAGTACATGGCTGCTGCGTTCGTGCTCGCGGCGCATCGGCTTCGCCAGGACGTCCCCGAGGTGCATTTCGTCTGCCCGATGGCGTCGCGCCAGACCCGCGACCTGTTCGAGGCGACGGTGCACGCTCACCAGCGCACCGATCTCCCGCTCACGCTGCTGTTCGGCCATTCGCACGAGGCGCTGGCCGCGGCGGACCTGGCGCTGGTCGCGAGCGGTACCGCGACGCTGGAAGCAGCGTTGTTCAAGACACCCATGGTCATCGCCTACCGCCAGTCGCCTCTCAGCTGGGCCCTGCAGCGCCGGATGATGTACCTGCCCTACGTCGGCATGCCCAACATCCTCGCCGGCGAACTACTCGTGCCGGAACTGCTGCAAGGCAGGGCGACCCCCGCCGCGTTGGCTGCAGCGCTGCACGACCTGCTGCGCGATACCGCAGCGCAGCGCCGCCAGGTGGACAAGTTCCGCGAATTCCACATTCTGCTGCGGCAGAACACTGCGGAAAAGGCCGCCGAAGCGGTGCTGCGCGTGCTAGACGCCGGTCGTGCGTGAACAGGCGCGCCTGATCTGCGGCGTCGACGAGGCCGGCCGCGGCCCGATCGCCGGACCGGTGTTCGCCGCCGCGGTGCTGCTGGACCCGCTGCGGCCGATCGCCGGGCTGAAGGACTCGAAGCTCCTGCCCGCGGCACGGCGCGAGGCGCTGGCGCTGGCGATCCGCCGTGAAGCGCTTGCGTGGGCAGTGGCAAGCGCCACGGTCGAGGAGATCGACCGGCTCAACATCCTGCAGGCCACGCTGCTGGCGATGCGCCGCGCGGTGGAGCAGCTCGAGGTGGTTCCCGACGAAGCCTGGATCGACGGCAACCGCTGCCCGCGGCTGTCCTGCGCGGCGCGCGCGGTGGTCGGCGGGGACCGCAGCGTGCCGCAGATCTCCGCCGCGTCGATACTCGCCAAGACGGCGCGCGACGCGGAAATGCTGCGCCTGCACGGCCAGTTTCCGAACTATGGCCTGGACCGCCACAAGGGTTATCCGACGCCCGAGCACCTGGCCTTGCTCGCGCGCCACGGGGTTTGCGAGATCCATCGCCGGTCGTTCGCGCCCGTGCGGCGCCTGATTGTCCGATGAGCGTCCTGCGTTCGCGCGACAATTCCCGCGTGCGGCGCTGGCATGCGCTCGTCCGCGACAGCCGCGTGCGCAGATCTGAACGCAGCGCCCTCATCGAAGGTCCTCACTTGCTTGCCGCGTACCTCGATTCGGGCGCGCGGCCGCGGGCGGTGCTGGTCAGCGAATCCGGCCGGCAGAAGGCCGAGATCGCCGCCCTGGTGCAGCGCGCCGGGATTGCGCCGGTGACGCTGCCCGATGCGCTGTTTCGCTGGCTGGCGGACGCGGCGAGCCCCGCGGGGCTGGCGGCCGAGATCGAGATTCCCGCGGATGGCGCGTCGCCGCCCTCAACCGGGGATTGCGTGTTCATGGAAGGAATCCAGGACGCGGGAAACGTCGGCGCGATCCTGCGCAGCGCAGCGGCTTTCGGCGTGCGCCACGCCGTGCTGGAGCGCGGCTGCGCCGATCCCTGGTCGCCCAAGGCGCTGCGCGCTGCCATGGGCGGGCATTTCTCGCTCCGCATCAGAGAGGCCGAGGATCTCCCTGCCGTCCTCGGCCGCTTTAGCGGCACCTTGATCTGCACCGTCGCTCGGGGCGGGCGCCCGCTCGCCGAACTCGAGCTGGCGGGCGACGCAGGCTGGATCTTCGGCGCCGAAGGGCAGGGGGTGAGCGAGCAAGTCGCCTGCCTGGCCGCCGTGCACGCGACGATCCCGCTCGCGCCGGACGCCGAATCGCTCAACGTCGCCGCCGCCGCGGCCATCTGCTTCTACGAGCGCTCGCGGCGGCTCAGTACACGTGACGCTCGATCTTGAGTTCGCGCAGGATCGTGGTCGCGATTTCCTCGATCGACTTGGCGGTGGAATTGATCCAGCGGATGCCTTCGCGGCGCATCAGCTTCTCCGCCTGCTCGACTTCGAAGCGGCAGTTCTCGAGGTCTGCATACTTGCTGTCCGGCCGGCGCGCCTGGCGGATCTCGCGCAGGCGCTGCGGAGCGATGGTGAGGCCGTACAGGCGCGCCTTGTAGAGCGTCAGGACCGCCGGCAGTTGCATGCGTGCGAAATCCTCCGGGATCAGCGGGTAGTTCGCGGCCTTGAGGCCGAACTGCAGCGCCAGGTAGAGGCTGGTGGGGGTCTTGCCGCTGCGCGACACGCCCACCAGGATGACGTCCGCCTGTTCGAGGTCGCGGTGCGAAGCGCCGTCGTCGTGCGCCATGGCGAAATTAATCGCCTCCATCCGGTGCGCATATTCCGGCTTGTCCATCGCGCTGTGCGAGCGGCCGATGGTGTGGTTCGACTTGACGCCCAGCCCGGCCTCCAGCGGGTCGATGAAGGTCTCGAAGAAATCGACGAACAGCGCATTGGCCTTGCGTATCACGGAGCGCACGTCGCCGTCGACGAGGGTGGAAAACACGATGGGCCGGCCGTTGCCCCGTGCGCCTTCCGCCTCGATGCGCGCCCGGCAGTCCTCGGCCTTGTCCAGCGCATTGATGAACGGCAGGGTGACCTGCTCGAACTCCAGGCCCGCGAATTGCGTGAGCAGGCTGTTGCCGAGCATCTGCGCGGTAATGCCGGTGCCGTCGGAGATGAAGAACACGGTGCGGCGCTGCGGCATGCCGGATAAAATACAGGGAAATGCACGTCGCGTGGCTCAAAGATCTCCGCATGTCCGACCTGCCGCAGGTCGGCGGCAAGAATGCCTCGCTGGGCGAGATGATCGGCGGGCTTGCGGCAGCGGGAATCCGGGTTCCCGGCGGCTTCGCCACCACGGCCGACGCGTACCGTGAGTTCCTCCGTGCGGATGGGCTGGACAAGCGCATCGCCAAGCGCATCGCCGGCCTCCAGACCACGGACGTGGAAGCACTCGCGAGATGCGGTGCGGAGATCCGCGGCTGGATCGGGGCGGTTTCCTTTCCAGAAGAACTTGAGAAGAATATAAGGCATTATTATCAAGAGCTTACAAAGTCTATCTCAGCCAATATCTCATTTGCGGTGCGGTCGTCGGCGACCGCCGAAGACTTGCCCGATGCGTCCTTCGCGGGCCAGCAGGAAACGTTCCTGAATATTCACGGAGTTGACAACGTGCTGGAAGCCATCCGGCACGTGTTCGCCTCGCTTTACAACGACCGTGCGATTTCCTACCGGGCGCACCATGGCTTCGAGCACGGCGAGGTGGCCCTGTCGGCGGCGGTGCAGCAGATGGTGCGCAGCGACCTCGGTGCCAGCGGCGTCATGTTCACGCTGGATACCGAGTCCGGGTTCCGCGACGTCGTTTTCATCACTTCCTCCTACGGCCTGGGTGAAATGGTGGTGCAGGGAGCGGTCAACCCGGACGAGTTCTATGTGCACAAGCCGATGCTCGAGCGCGGGCGCCCGGCGATCATCCGCCGCGGCCTGGGCACCAAGCTGCAGAAGATGCAGTTCGGCGACGCCTCGAGCGCTGGGCGCTCGGTGCGCACGGTCGATGTGCCCGAGGCGGAGCGCAACCGATTCTCCCTGAACGACGCGGACGTGCTCGAATTGGCGCGCGCGGCGCTGGCGATCGAGAAGCACTATGGCCGGCCGATGGACATCGAATGGGCAAAGGATGGAACCGACGGCAGGATCTACGTGCTGCAGGCGCGCCCGGAGACGGTCAAGTCGCGCACGCGGCCCGAAGCGCAGGAGCATTTTCGCCTCAAGGGCCGCGGCCGCGTGCTGGCGAGCGGGCGCGCCATCGGCCACAAGATCGGCGCCGGAACGGTGCGCGTGGTGGCCAGCGCCGCGCTCATGTCGAGCGTGAAGAAGGGCGACGTGCTGGTGACCGACATGACCGACCCGAACTGGGAGCCGGTGATGAAGCTTGCCGCGGCGATCGTCACCAACCGCGGCGGGCGTACCTGCCACGCGGCGATCATCGCGCGCGAGCTCGGCATTCCCGCGGTCGTGGGCTGCGGCGACGCCACCGAGAAACTGCGTGATGGCCATGCGGTCACCGTGTCGTGCGCGGAAGGCGACACCGGCAACGTCTACGAGGGCAGCCTGCCTTTCGAGGTGACCACTACGCAGCACGGTGCGATGCCAGAAATTCCGGTCAAGATCGCCATGAACGTGGGCAACCCGCGGTTGGCCTTCGAATTCGCCCAGTTGCCCAACGCCGGCGTCGGCCTGGCGCGCATCGAGTTCATCATCAACAACGAGATCGGCGTGCATCCACGCGCCTGCCTCGAGTATCCGAACCTGCCGGCGGACTTGCGCGGCAAGGTCGAGGCGGCGGCGCGCGGCTACGCCGACCCGACGAGCTTTTTCCGCGAGAAGCTGGTCGAGGGGGTCGCCACCATTGCGGCCGCGTTCTGGCCCAAGCCGGTGATCGTGCGCCTGTCCGACTTCAAGTCGAACGAGTACCGCAAGCTGCTGGGCGGCGAGCGCTACGAGCCCGAGGAAGAGAACCCGATGCTGGGTTTTCGCGGTGCTTTGCGCTACCTTGCCGAGAGCTTTCGTCCCTGTTTCGAGCTCGAATGCGCCGCCCTGCGCAAGGTGCGCGGCGAGCTCGGCCTCGCCAACGTCGAGCTGATGGTCCCCTTCGTGCGCACGGTGGACGAGGCGCAGCGGGTAGTCGAACTGCTGGGCCGTAACGGCCTGCGGCGCGGCGAGAACGGCCTGCGCATCGTCATGATGTGCGAGTTGCCCTCGAACGCGCTTCTCGCCGAGGCCTTCCTCGAGCATTTCGACGGCTTTTCCATCGGTTCCAACGACCTGACCCAGCTGACCCTCGGCCTGGACCGCGATTCCGGCCTGGTGGCCGAGGAGTTCGACGAGCGCAATGCCGCCGTGAAAGCGCTGCTGGCCATGGCGATCCGCGCCTGCCGCAAGCAGGGCAAATACGTCGGCATTTGCGGGCAGGGACCTTCGGACCACCCGGACCTCGCGATCTGGCTGATGGAGCAGGGCATCGAAAGCCTGTCGCTCAACCCGGATACGGTCGTCGCCACGTGGCAGGCGCTCGCCGCCGTGCCCCCAGCGCATCGGCGCTCAGCGGCTGCGTAGCAGCTTTTGCTTGTCGCGCTGCCATTGCTTGTCACGCTCGGTCGCCCGCTTGTCGTGCTTGAGCTTGCCGCGCGCGAGGCCGATCTCGAGCTTGATGCGCCCCTTGTTGAAATGCAGGTCGAGCGGGATCAGGGCGTAGCCGCGCTGCTGCACCTTGCCGATCAGGCGCCGGATCTCCTCGGCATGCACCAGCAGCTTGCGGGAGCGCGAGGGATCCGGCGTGTAGTGCGTGGACACCGTGGCGAGCGGGGTGATGTTGCCGCCGATCAGCCACAGCGCCTCGCCCTTGATCACCACGTAGGCGTCGGCCAGCTGCGCGCGCCCTGCGCGGATCGCCTTCACTTCCCAGCCCTCGAGCGCAAGGCCGGCCTCGTAGCGCTCCTCGATGAAGTAGTCGTGGAGCGCCTTGCGGTTCTGGACGATGGACATGTGCGTAATCGGGCTCTGACCCCGATTTTCCCATGAAGCGCATCGCGCGCTCGGCGATTGTCGAGCATCCCGCGTCCGAGCTCTATGCGCTGGTGGAGCGCGTCGAGGCCTATCCGGAGTTCCTGCCCTGGTGCCGCGCGGCGCGCGTCAGCGAGCGCGGCGCCGGGCGCACCGTGGCCACGCTGGCCGTGGGGCTGAAGGGCGTGCGCTACGAGTTCACCACGGAGAACACCAACCTGCCGCAGGAAGCGATCGAGATGAACCTGGTCGAGGGCCCGTTCCGGCACTTCGCCGCGCGCTGGCGCTTCCAGGCGCTGGGCGCGCAGGCCGCGCGCATCGAATTCGCGATGGAATACGAGTTCGCCAGCCGCGTCGTGGCCGCGGCCCTGGCGCCGGTGTTCCACGCCATCGCGGACACCATGGTGGACGCATTCAAGCGGCGGGCCGACGAGGTGTATGGCGAAGCTGCGCGTTGAGGCGGTGCAGGCGCTGCCGGAGCGTCAGTTGACAATCGCTCTCGAACTGGAGCAGGGAGCCACGGCGCGCATGGCGCTGCAGGCAGCGGGGCTGCCCCTCGACCAGCCCGTGGGCATCTACGGCCGCCGCGTCGAGCTCGACTCCCGGCTCGCCGACGGCGACCGGGTGGAGGTCTACCGGCCGTTGCGTGTCGATCCCAAAGAGGCGCGCCGCCGGCGCGCGCTCAACCGCACCAAGAGCTGACGGACTGGCGCGCTTTGGCAATCTCCGCCGCGCGCTGCTCGTCTTCGAGATAGTAGCGCTCGCCGCTCGCGTTGGTGCGCGTGATGCGCTGGCCGCTCTCCAGTCCCGCGAGCGTCTCTTGCGCGCGTGCGCAGTTTTCCTGCTTTGCCTGCGCGTCGCGGCTCGCCTGATCGTCCTTGTCGCGCGCCTTCTGCGCGTCCATCTGGCGCTTGCGGAAGTCCCCTTCCTGTTCCGCGGGCGTCAACGGCCCCTTTTGGGCGTCCTTGGCTGCGGCGTCGCCGGCGGCAGGTGGCGGCGCGCTGCCACCCGGCGGCGGCCTGAGAGTCGTGGCCTTGACGCCGGGCGGCGGCGTGTCGCCGTAGCGCACGCGGCCGTCCTTGTCCACCCAGCGGTACAGCTGCGCCGACGCACCGACGGCGAAGGCGAGCATCAATCCGACAACCAGGACTCGCAGCATGATGAGTTCCTCTTCTGCCCTCAACGCACGAGAGCGGGATCCGTGGACGCGAGTATAATCTCGCTTTGCATGAAAGGCTGATCATGCGCGTCATTCAGAAGGCGCTGACCTTCGACGATGTCCTCCTCCTTCCCGCCCACTCCCGCGTCCTGCCGCGCGAAGTCTCCCTGAAGACCCGCTTCACCCGCAAACTCGAACTCAACATTCCGCTCGTGTCCGCCGCCATGGACACCGTCACCGAAGCGCGCCTGGCGATCGCCATCGCACAGGAAGGCGGGCTGGGCATCATCCACAAGAACCTGTCGCCTGCCGAGCAGGCCACCGAGGTCGCCAAGGTGAAGCGCTTCGAATCCGGCGTGCTGCGCGACCCGATGACCGTCGTGCCGGAAATGACGGTGCGCGACGTGATGGCGCTGCAGAAGCAACACAGGATCTCCGGTTTCCCCGTGGTCAGGGCCGGCAAGGTGGTCGGCATCGTCACCAACCGCGACCTGCGTTTCGAGACCAAGCTCGACCAGCCGGTGAAGAACATCATGACTCCGCAGAAGGCCCTGATCACGGTGCGCGAGGGCGCGACCCGCGAGCAGGCCAAGGAACTCATGCACAAGCATCGCCTCGAGCGCGTGCTGGTGGTGGATGCCGAATGGCGCCTGCTGGGCCTGGTGACGGTCAAGGACATCCTGAAGGAGACCGAGCACCCGAATGCCAGCAAGGATGCGCAGGGCAAGCTGCGCGTCGGTGCCGGCGTCGGCGTTGGCGAGGGCACCGACGAGCGCATCGCCGCCCTGGTTGAGGCGGGCGCCGACGTGCTGGTCGTGGATACGGCCCACGGCCACGCGCAGGGCGTGCTCGACCGCGTGCAGTGGATCAAGAACAAGTACCCGCAGATGCAGGTGGTGGGCGGCAATGTCGGCACCGCCGACGGCGCCCGGGCCCTGGTGGATCACGGCGCCGACGGTGTCAAGGTCGGTATCGGCCCGGGATCGATCTGCACCACGCGCATCGTCGCCGGCGTGGGCGTGCCCCAGATCACCGCCATCCGGGACGTGGCCGAGGCGCTCGCCAAGGCCGACGTCCCCCTGATTGCCGACGGCGGCATCCGCTACTCGGGCGACGTCGCCAAGGCGCTGGGTGCGGGCGCGCACGCGGTGATGCTGGGATCCATGTTCGCGGGCACCGACGAATCCCCCGGCGAGATCGAGCTGTACCAGGGCCGTTCCTACAAGTCCTACCGCGGCATGGGCTCCCTCGGCGCGATGCAGCAGGGCGCGGCCGACCGCTATTTCCAGGATTCGGAAATGAACGTGGACAAGCTGGTGCCCGAAGGCGTCGAAGGGCGCGTGGCCTACAGGGGCAGCGTGGTGTGGGTGATCCAGCAACTGCTCGGCGGCGTGCGCGCGAGCATGGGCTATACCGGCAGCGCCACTTTGGACGACCTGCGCACCAAGGCCCGCTTCGTGGAGATCACGTCGGCGGGCTTGCGTGAATCGCACGTCCACGACGTGCAGATCGTCAAGGAAGCCCCCAACTACCGCGCCGAATGAGATCGGGATGCACGACAAGGTCCTGATCCTCGATTTCGGGGCGCAGTACACGCAGTTGATCGCCCGCCGGGTGCGCGAGGCGAAGGTCTACTGCGAGATCCATCCGTGCGACGTGTCGGACGCCTTCGTGCGCGAGTTCGCGCCCAAAGGGGTGATCCTGTCCGGCAGCTACATGTCGGCTTACGAGAGTTCTACGGCCAAGGCGCCGAAGGCGGTGTTCGAGTTAGGCGTCCCGGTGCTCGGCATCTGCTACGGCATGCAGACCATGGCGCAGCAGCTCGGCGGCACGGTCGAGGCCGGCAAGGTGCGCGAGTTCGGCTACGCCGAAGTGCGCGCGCGCGGGCACACGAAGCTGCTGGAAGGAATCGAGGACTCGCGCAACAGCGAGGGCCACGGGTTGCTCAAGGTATGGATGAGCCACGGCGACAAGGTGACGCAGATGCCGCCGGGCTTCGAACTGATGGCCTCGAACGACGCCTGCCCGATCGCGGGCATGGCGGACGAGCAGCGGCGCTTCTACGCCGTCCAGTTCCATCCGGAAGTCACGCATACCCGGCAGGGAAAGAGACTCCTGCAACGCTTCGTGCGCGAGATCTGCGGCTGCCGCGGCGACTGGAACATGCCCGACTACGCCACCGAAGCGGTGGCGCGCATCCGCGATCAAGTCGGCAGGCAAGAGGTGATCCTCGGCCTGTCGGGCGGCGTGGATTCCTCGGTGGCGGCGGCCCTGATCCACAAGGCCATCGACAGGCAGCTCACCTGCGTGTTCGTGGACCACGGCCTGCTGCGCCTGAACGAGGCGGTGCAAGTGATGGACACGTTCGCCAGGCACATGCAGGTCAAGGTGATCCACGTGGACGCTTCGGCAGAATTCTATGGCGCGCTGGCGGGAGTCTCGGACCCGGAGCACAAGCGCAAGATCATCGGCAAGCAGTTCGTGGATGTGTTCCAGCGCGAAGCGGCAAAGATCAAGGGCGCGAAGTGGCTCGCGCAGGGCACCATCTACCCGGACGTCATCGAGTCGGCCGGGGCGAAGACCAAGAAGGCGACCACCATCAAGTCGCATCACAACGTCGGTGGCCTGCCCGAATCGCTGCACCTGAAGCTGCTCGAGCCGCTGCGCGAGCTGTTCAAGGACGAGGTGCGCGAGCTGGGCCTGGCGCTCGGCCTGCCGCGCGAGATGGTGTTCCGCCACCCGTTCCCCGGGCCGGGCCTGGGCGTGCGCATCCTCGGCGAAGTAAAGAAGGAGTACGCCGACCTGCTGCGCCGCGCCGACGACATCTTCATCCAGGAACTGCGTGCCGCGGACTGGTACGACAGGACTGCCCAGGCCTTCGCGGTGTTCCTGCCGGTGAAGTCCGTCGGCGTGATGGGCGACGGCCGCACCTACGAGTATGTGGTGGCCCTGCGCGCGGTGCAGACGACCGACTTCATGACCGCGGACTGGGCGCCGCTGCCGCACGAGCTGCTGGCCAAGGTTTCCAGCCGCATCATCAACGAGGTGCGCGGTATCAACCGCGTCGCCTACGACATCTCTTCCAAGCCGCCTGCCACGATTGAGTGGGAGTAGCGAAGCGATTGGAGATTCAAATCGGGGTCAGGCCCCGATAACTCTAGCACTACGCGGGCGGTGTGCGTTTCTGCGCCGCAGCCAGTTCCGCAAGGCTGAAATTCCCAGTGAAATCGAGGTCGTGTTTCGACGTCACCGGCTCTGACACGGCCAAGCCCAGATTCTCTAGCTCGGCGAGCCAGGCAAAGATATCTTCGTCGGAGTAGCGGCGCAGTGCCGTTCGAACATCGTCCGAGTGCGTTTCGTTTTGGAGCAGGTTGAGAATCCGCCGATACTCGGCAGGCAGCGCGGCATCTTTGCTTTCCGAAGCCCTGCGCCCGGCGTCGGTGCGCCGGTAGATGCGCTCTAGTTTTGCCATCGCTCCCCCCTGACTCGTCACTGGGCCCGCCTTGCAATGGTCCTCTCAACGCAAGCGGCAGACAAGCGGTTTCACAGCTTTTGACAGGGAGGGGTGAGCTCGCTCGGCGTTGCTTGCTCAACACGCGGCGTGTGACAATGCCCCCAGGCGCGTGCAGATCACGGAAATAATCGAGTGGGAATGAGCGACGAGCAGTACATGCGCCGGGCGCTGGAGCTCGCCGCGCGCGCCGAGAACGAAGTGCCGGTCGGGGCCGTGGTGGTGCTCGACGACAGGATCGTCGGCGAAGGCTGGAACCGGCCGCTGTCCACGAATGATCCAACCTCGCACGCGGAGATCGAGGCGATCCGCGCGGCGGGTCGCGCTGTCGGCAACTACCGCCTGGGCGGGGCCACGCTTTACGTGACGCTCGAGCCCTGCACCATGTGCGTCGGTGCCGTCTTCCTGGCGCGCATCGCAAGGGTCGTTTACGGCGCGCCCGACCCCAAGACCGGCGCCGCGGACCTGTTCATGTCGCGCCACAACCATCGTGCCAAGGTCCAGGGCGGCGTGCTGGCCGAAGAGTGCGCCGCGCTGCTCAAGGATTTCTTCGCCGTGCGGCGATGAAGATCCTGATCGACGTCCCCAGGCAGGAGCTGGTCCTTTCGAACGGCAAGCGCTTCGCCGTCTCCACCGCGAAGAACGGCCTGGGGGAGCAAAACGGCAGCTTCTGCACGCCGCGCGGGCGCCACATCGTGCGCGCCAAGATCGGCGCCGGGCAGCCGCTCGGGGCGGTATTCGTCAGGCGCCGTCCCACCGGAGAGGTCTGGACGCCGGAGCTGCACGCCAAGTACCCCGGCCGCGATTGGATGCTGACGCGCATCCTGTGGTTGTCGGGCTGCGAGGTGGGGCGAAACCGGCTGGGCGACGTGGATACGATGCGCCGCATGATCTACATCCACGGCGCGCCGGACAGCGCGCAGATGGGCAAGCCCGGCTCGCACGGCTGTGTGCGCATGCGCAACGAAGACGTGGCCGAGCTGTTCGAGCTCGTACCGCCTTACACGCCGGTCGAGATTCGCGCCTGACGGGCTACTTCAAGACACCGTCCTGC
>JBGQFF010000013.1:0-38533 GCA_041496745.1 Gammaproteobacteria bacterium | reverse complement strand
GGGGCGCACCAAGGGCTACGGCGTCGGGATCCTGGTGGGCGAGGGCACGCGCAAACTGGTGAAGGAGGTCGTGTTCCGCGAGGTCGACAGGATCAAGGTGAAGGGCAAGGACGAAGCCGTCACGATTTACGAGCCGCTCGGCCTTGAATCGGAAATCGAGCGCAAAGTGCACGAGGAACTGAAGATCTGGAACCAGACCCTGCGCGCCTACCGTGCGCAGCAATGGGACCAGGTCGAGGTGAATCTGCTCAATCTGCAGCGCATGAGTCCCGACTGCGGCCTGTACCAGGTCTATGCGCAGAGGGCGGCTGAGAAGCGCCGCAATCCGCCGCCGTCGAACTGGGATGGCGTGACGGCGTTCGACGAGAAGTAGGCGGCAACGTGCGCCTGCGGGTCCTGGGCTGTTCCGGGGGCATCGGCGGCCGCCACCTGCGCACCACTTCGTTCCTGGTGGATGGCGACGTGCTGCTCGACGCCGGCACCGGCGTGGGCGACCTGTCGCTCGCCGAGCTGTCGCTGGTCGACCATATCTTCGTGACGCATTCGCACCTCGACCACGTCGCCTCGATCGCCTTCATCGCCGACACCGTCGGCGGCATGCGCGCCAAGCCGATCACAGTGCACGCGACGCGCGAAACCATCGCCATCCTCAAGAACCACATCTTCAACTGGGAGATCTGGCCCGATTTCTCCCAGATACCGACTCCGCAGGCCCCGTTCATGCGCTACGAGGAAATAGAACTGGGGCGCACGGTGTCCCTGGCGGGCCGCGCGTTCACGCCACTGCCGGCGATTCACACGGTGCCGGCGGTCGGCTACCTGCTGGACAGCGGCCGCGGCAGCCTGGTGTTTACCGGCGACACGGGACCGAACGACGCGCTGTGGGCAATCGTCAACCGGCTCGACAACCTCAGGTACCTGATCATCGAGACCGCGTTCGCCAACAAGGAGCGCCACCTCGCCGAGCTCTCCAGGCACCTGTGCCCGTCGATGCTGGCCGAGGAACTGGTCAAATTCGAGCGCGACGCGGAGATCTACGTCACGCACCTCAAGCCCGGCGAGACCGAGCTCACCATGCAGGAGATCGAAGAGTCCTCGTGCCGGCTGCAGCCGCGCATGCTGCAGAACAACCAGGTTTTCGAATTCTGACCGTCGGCGACCCGCAGAACGTGAAAAACATCCTAAGAATCAGGGGGGTGGCTGTTGAATGTTTGCGGCACGGGGGATAGCATAGAAAGCAAGACTGAGTCAGGGGGTCAGCAATGAGCGCCGTACTGAGCCACCACGCTGCGCCGCAGGCGGACGTCAACGTCCGCCTCGCGTTCCAGAAACAGCTGCAGCTGGTCACCAACAAGATCCACGCCACCAGCAACATCGACGAGATCATGCTGGAGGTGAGCGCTGACATCTGCATGCTGTTCAACGCTGACCGGCTCACCATTTACTCGATCGGTGAGGACAAGCAGTCGATCGTCTCCAAGGTCAAGACCGGCCTCAACTCGTTCAAGGACCTCAAGCTGCCGATCGCCGAGCACTCGATCGCCGGCTACGTCGCGCTCGCCAAGAAGACGGTCAACATCAGGGACGTGTACGACGACGCGGAGCTGAAGTCGCTCAACCCGAGCCTGCGCTTCCTGCAGGAGGTGGACAAGCGCACCGGCTACCGCACCAAGCAGATGCTGGTGGCGCCGATCGTGGACGGACAGCACCAGGAGCTGATCGGCGTCATTCAGATCATCAACAACAAGTCCGGCGTGCCCTTCGGTCTCCTGACCGAGGAAGGCGTGGTGGAGCTGTCGCAGACCCTCGCCATCGCCTTCCGCCAGCGGCAGAAGCCGCAGATGGTGAAGTCGAAGTACGACTACCTGATCTCGGAGGCGGTGTTGTCGGCGGGCGAGTTCGAGCTCGCCTCGCGCCAGGCGCGCAAGAAGGCGGTGGACATCGAGGCCGTCCTGATCGAGGAGTTCCAGGTCAAGATCCCGGCGATCGGCGCGGCGCTGTCCAAGTTCTTCGGCGTGCCCTACGAGGCTTACAGGCAGGACCGGGTCAAGCCGATGGAGTTGCTGAAGAACCTCAAGCGCGAGTACGTCGAGCAGAACCAGTGGCTGCCGATCGACGACACCAAGGAAGGGCTGATTGTCCTGTGCCTGGACCCCGAGCGCATCCGCAGCTCGCGCATCGCCTCCAACGTGTTTCCCAAGACGAAGATCGTCTACCGCGTCACCACGCAGAAGGAGTTCAAGGAGACGGTCAACCTGTTCTATGGCGCGGAAACCATGGACAGCGGCGACATCGGCGACATGCTGTCCGTGATGGAGGACGAGGGCGAGGGAGCGCTGGAAGGGGCGACGGCGGACGAAGCCTCCGCGGCGGCGGACAACGAGCTGGTGAAGCTGGTCAACAAGGTGATCATCGACGCCTATAACCAGGGCGCCTCCGATATCCATATCGAGCCCTATCCCGGCAAGGTGAAGACCGAGATCCGTTTCAGGAAGGACGGGTCCCTGGGGCCCTACATCGAGGTGCCGGCGAGCTACCGGTCGGCGATTGCGGCGCGCATCAAGATCATGTGCGACCTGGACATCTCGGAAAAGAGGCGGCCGCAGGACGGAAAGATCAAGTTCAAGAAGTTCGGCCCGCTCGACATCGAATTGCGCGTGGCCACCATCCCTACGCAGGGCGGGGTCGAGGACATCGTCATGCGGATACTGGCCGCCGGCGAGCCGATTCCCCTCGACAAGATGGGCTTCACCAAGCAGAACGAGGAGCTCCTTAAGGGCACGGTGAGCAAGCCCTACGGCCTGTTCTTCGTCTGCGGTCCGACCGGCTCGGGCAAGACCACCACGCTGCACTCGGTGCTCAAATTCCTCAATACCCCCGACACCAAGATCTGGACCGTGGAGGACCCGGTCGAAATCACGCAAAAGGGACTGCGCCAGGTGCAGGTCAACAAGAAAGCGGGACTGGACTTCGCGGTGGTGATGAGATCGTTCCTGCGTGCCGACCCGGACATCATCATGGTCGGCGAGATGCGCGACAAGGAAACCACCGGAATGGGCATCGAGGCCTCGCTCACCGGCCACCTGGTGTTCGCCACGCTGCACACCAACTCGGCGACGGAGTCGATCATCCGCCTGCTCGACATGGGCATGGACCCGTTCAACTTCTCGGACGCACTGCTCGGCATCCTGGCGCAGCGCCTGGCCAAGCGCTTGTGCAGCTGCAAGCAGCCCTATACGCCGGAGCCTGCCGAGTTGACGTCGTTCCTGCGCGAGTACTGCGATGAGCTGCTGAACACGCCCCGCTTCAAGGCCGACCCCAAAGGCGCAATGGAAGGCGTGTACAAGGATTGGGTGAAGAACTACGGCAACGACAAGGGCCAGCTGACGTTCTACAAGCCGGTGGGCTGCGACAAGTGCGGCGGCAGCGGCTTCAAAGGCCGCTGCGGCCTGCATGAGCTGCTGATCGCCACCGATCGACTGAAAAAGCTGATCCAGGAGCACGCGCGCGTCGCGGAAATGCTGTCCGTCTGCCTGGAGGAGGGCATGCGCACGCTGAAGCAGGACGGCATGGAGAAATGCCTGATGGGCGTGACCCACATCAAGGAAGTGCGTTCGGTCTGCATCAAGTGACGCGGCGCCCGGGGCCGCCCGCATGAGCAGCACCCTCGACGGCACGCAGGCGCTGCGCTTCAGCGCCGAGGTGCGCACCGCGGCGGACGACCTCGTCCAGCGCCTCGAGCAGCTCAACGCCATCGGCGCGTCGCTGTCCGCCGAGCGCGACATCAACCGGTTGCTGGAAACCATCCTCACCGCCGCCAAGTCGATCACGCGCGCCGACGGCGGCACGCTGTACCGCCTGACCGAGGACCGCACGCTGCGTTTCGAGATCCTGCGCACCAGCAGCCTCAGGCAATACCTCGGCGGCACCACCGGCAACGCGGTGCCGTTCTACCCGATCCACCTCATCGGCAAGGACGGCAAGCCCAACCACAGCATGGTCGCCGCCTACGCGGCGCTCACCGGCAAGACGGTGAACATCGCCGACGCCTACACCGCCGACGGCTTCGATTTCACCGGCACGCGCAACTTCGACAAGAAGACGGGCTACCGCTCCAAGTCCTTCCTCACCGTGCCGATGGCGAACCACGAGAACGAGATCATCGGCGTGCTGCAGCTGATCAACGCGATGGACCCCAAGACCGGCGAGATCGTGTCGTTCTCCGCCTCCGACCAGCGGCTGGCCGAGTCGCTCGCCTCGCAGGCGGCGATCGCGCTTACCAACCGCATGCTGATCAACCAACTCGAGCAGCTGTTCGAATCGTTCATCAACATGATCAACTCGGCGATCGACGAAAAGTCGCCCTACACCGGCGGCCACTGCCAGCGCGTGCCGGCGCTTACCATGATGCTCGCCGAGGCGGTCAACGAGACCGAGCAGGGGCCGCTCAGCGACTTCCACATGAGCGACAAGGACCGCTACGAGCTGAAGATCGCGGGCCTGCTGCACGACTGCGGCAAGGTCACCACGCCGGTGCACGTGGTGGACAAGGCGACCAAGCTGGAGGCCATCTACGACCGCATCCACCTGATTGATACGCGCTTCGAGATCCTCAAGCGCGACGCCGAAATCTCCATGCTGAAGGACGGCTCGCCGGAGGCGCGCGACGCCCACCGCGAGCGCCTGCGCCAGATCGAGGAGGACCGCATGTTCCTGCGCGCCGCCAACATCGGCGGCGAGCGCATGCGCGAGGACGACATCGAGCGGGTGGAGCGCATCGCCGAGTACCGCTGGACCGACATCTCCGGGCACGAGGCGAAGTTCCTGAGCGAAGACGAGTTGAAGAACCTGACCATCCGCGCCGGCACGCTCACCGCGGAGGAACGCCAGGTCATCAACCACCACATCGTGGCGACCATCAAGATGCTGGAAGCGCTGCCCTGGCCGCGCCACCTGAAGAACGTCCCCGAGTACGCGGGCGGGCACCACGAGCGCATGGACGGCAAGGGCTATCCCAGGGGCCTCAAGCGCGAGCAGATGTCGGTGCAGGCGCGCGTCATGGGCATCGCCGACATCTTCGAGGCGCTCACCGCCAAGGACCGGCCCTACAAGAAGGGCAAGACGCTGTCCGAGTCCCTCGACATCCTCGGCAAGTTCAGCCTCAACGGCCACATCGACCCGGACCTGTTCGACGTCTTCGTGCGCGGCAAGGTGTACCGCCGTTACGCCGAGATGTTCCTCGACAAGGAGCAGATCGACGAGGTGGACGAGTCGAAGATCCCGGGCTACGTCCCCTGAGCCGTCGCGCCGGTGAAATGCCCGGGGCCGACGCATTCGACGAGGCTATTCTTCGCGCATACGCGCTGACTGGGCAGGGGCGCGTCGCCGAGGCCCTGCAGATGCTCACGCAGCTGGCCGCAAGGCATGGCGGCAATCCCGAGGTCTGGTTCGCACTGGGCCGGGCGCACGGCATCCTGAACCAGGATGCAGAGGCCGAGACCGCGTTCCGCAAGGCGGCGCAGTTGCGACCCGGTTCGCGCGACGCCCACCTCAACGTGGCGCTTTCCCTTGTGTACCAGGGGAAGATGCGGGAATCCATTCCGTCGTTCCTGGCTGCCAGGCGAATCGACCCGCAGGACCGTTCCGTGGACGACACCCTGATGTGGGCGCTGCTCAGCGTGCTGCAGGACGAGCCCACCACGCTGTCGTCCCCGCCGCCGCAACTCGCGCCCCTTGACGCGCAGCCCCTGGTGAGCGTGGTTGTGCCGACGAAAGACCGCCCCGCGATGCTGAAGGACGCCCTCGAGTCGGTGGCCCGCCAAGGCTACCGCCACTGGGAGGCGGTGGTGATTAACGATGGCGGGCAGGACGTTGCGGACGCTATCCGGTCGCTGCCGCCGGGCGCGGCCCCGAGGGTCACGACGCTCGCATTGCAGTCATCGCAGGGCGTAGCGGGAGCGCGCAACATGGCTTTGCGCGCGGCGCGGGGCAGCATCATCGCTTTCCTCGACGACGACGACCTTTACCTGCCGGGGCACCTCGATGCCCTGGTCTCAGGAATGCTCGCGAGCGGGGCGCCCTTCGCCTACACGCAGTCGACGGCGGTCGAGGAAAGGATCGTGGATGGCAGGCGGGTGGAGGGCAGAAGGGGCGAGTTGCGGGAATACAAGTATTCGCGCGCCGTACTCCAAGTCCGCAACGTGATCCCGACGGCCTGCTGGGGGATCAGGAGGGAGTGTTTCGAACTCTTTGGCGGGTTCGACGAAAGCTTGCCGTGCGCGGAGGACTGGGACCTGCTGCTGAGATACTCGGAGAATTTCTCTTTCCATCGCATCCCGGAAGTGACGGTGGAGATCCGCGTGAGAACCGATGTGGCCGACAGCGTCACGCAGCGGACCCGGCTGCGGCCGATGTGCGAATTGTTCTACCGCCGGCATCCCGGCCGGGGGCACGAACTGATCGAGCTGGGGCGTGAGATTTACCTGGCTTCCGTCTCCTAGTCAGCCCACCGCACGCGCCAGGAAGTCCTCCAAGGCGCGAATCGGGGCGACGTCCTCGTACAGGACGTGCCGGCGCGCCTCGATCTGCCCGCGGACGCGTTCGCGGTAGCTGCGGTCCCGGGCCAACCGGACTGCGAGTGCGACGTAGTCATCAGCGCCCGCCGCCACCATGTCCTGCAATTCCAGCCGCTTCAGGATTCCACTCGCCAGCCTGCCGCGCAGGAAGCGGCCTTCGCGCGTCACCACTGGCAGACCGCACTCCACGGCCTGCAAGGCTGTGTTGAATCCCGAGAATCCAATCGTGTCGAGGAACACGTCTGCGCGTTGCATGAGCCCGTAGAACGCCGGCCGGCTGAGCCAGGGCACAAACCGCAGGTAGCGCTCGGCGTCCAGGCCCTCGCGTTCGAAAGCGCTCGCGAGCCTGCGTTGCAGCTTTCCGGACAGCGCGCGGGTCCAGTGCGTGAAGAAGACGAACTGGCAGCAGCCGAGCTGCCGGGCGATCGCCGGGAGCACCGCGTCGTGTTCCGGCGCGTACTTGAACGGCGTGCCGGGGCACAGCAGCAACGGCGAGTCTGGGTCGATGCGCCATTGGGAGAGGTCTGCGGCGACGGCGTCCACACCCGCTGGCCGCAGGAAGCTGCCCAGGTGCGGCAGCGCGACCAGTCGCTCCGTGTAGTGCGCCTGGGCCGCGGCCGGCTCAAGGCCCTGCGCGGAGAGAAAGCAATCCATGGTCGGCAGCCCGGACGTCTCGGGGTGGCCCCAGGCCGCCGCCTGCAGCGGCGCGAGGCGCAAGCTGGCCAGCCTCAGCGTCATCGGGTCCATGCCGATTTCGGGATAGATCAGCACGTCGGGCCGCGCATCGAGAATGGCATCGACCCAATGCTGCAAATCGCCCGCACCCTGCACGAAGCGCGCGGCATGCGACCTGGCGAATCGCGTCTCGGCGTCCTCCGCCGCCGCAAGACAGTACGCCGTGATCTCGAATCGCTCGTGATCGAGCCGCTCGAGCCAGCCCTTGATGAGCGCGTCCCACACCGAATGCTCGCGGAAATGCTGCGACACGATACCGACGCGAACGCGCGTCGCAGCGCGCCGGGCGGGCGGGGGCGGGGCACGCCGCTCCAGCCAGGATGCCATCAGCCGGGAGCAGAGCCGGCCGTAACGCCGCAGGAGTTCGACGTTGTTCTCCTCCTGGTAGGCGAGCCAGAAGGGCTGTTGCACCCCTACGGCGCGGTGGCCGGCAAGACTTCGGTCCGCGTCGAACCACTGTTCGAGGCTGGCAAGGTCCTCGGCGAATGCGCGCCTGGAACGCGCGAGGTCCTCCCGTGTCTCGCGCAATGCCGGTATCCTGCACATGACCCGCGACCAGCGCGCCTGCGCGTACGCGGGATCGAGCGAGAGCGCGGTATCGTAGGCTTCCACGGCCGCATCGGGCTGGCCCATTAAGGCAAGGACGTGGCCAAGATTGGCGTGCGCTTCGACGAAGCCGGCATCGAGAGCAATGGCGCGCCGATACGAGGAGGCCGACTCCTCGAGTTGCTGGGCGGCGTAGTGCAGGTTGCCCAGCCCGAGGTGCGCCTCGGCTAGTCCGGGCTTGAGCGCAACGGCCCTGCTCAGATGCGTGCTCGCCTCGTCCCGCTGGCCGCGCTCGGCAAGGATGCAGCCGAGGTAACAATGCGGCTCCGCGAAATCGGGCCGCAGCCGCAACGCGCGCCGGTAGCATTCGGCCGCCTCGTCGGTTCTCTCGAGGCGCACAAGCGCGTTGCCGAGCCAGCACAGGGTGTCCGCGTCGCCGGCGTCCGCCGCCAGTGCGCGCCGCAACATGGGCTCCGCTTCGGCCCACCGGCCGAGCCTGGCGAGCAGCAGGCCGCAATTGCGCAGCGCGCCGGCGTAGTCCGGCCGTACGCGCAGTGCCATCTCGAGCGTGGAGAGCGCCTGCGCCGGTTCGTCCAGCGACTCCAGTACCCTCGACAGCACGACCAGGGCCTCGGCAAAGTCGGGCTTGCGTCGCAAGGCGACGCGCAGCATCTTCTGCGCGCGCGACAGCTCGCCGCGCGTGTACAGCAGTTTGCCCAGGTTGTACGCGGCGTAGGTGTCCTGCGGATCGATGCGGAGGGCAGCCTCGTAGGCCAGGATGGCGCCTGGCGCGTCGCCAGCCGCTTCCAGCGCGATCCCGAGATTCAGGTAAGCCGCTGCATAGGCGGGCGCGGCGGCGATTGCCTCCTGGTACAGCACGCAGGCCTCCTGCAGTTTGCCTTCCTTTTCAGCCTGAACGCCCAGGGCGAAAAGCCGGTCGGCAGTCCCTGCCGCGCCTGGGGTGGATGATAATCCTGCCTTTTTCTTCAACCAGTTGAGCATGCGTGCGGAATACGGTTGGATTATCGCCGAGCAGTCAGCCGTCAATCCTGCTGACCAAAATTGTCATGATGTGCCGTCACCTGTCACCGCACTGCACAATACTTTGCATCAGGCAGTGAATTGTTGGCAAGCAAGGCGTGGCATGGAAGTTGCTCCAATCCCTGTGGCAGCTATGCCATGTCACTTTGAGGAGAATCGCATGAAACGCCTGCAACAAGGTTTTACGCTGATCGAGTTGATGATCGTGGTTGCGATCATCGGCATCCTGGCCGCGGTGGCGCTCCCCGCGTATCAGGACTACACCATCCGGGCGAAGATGTCCGAGGTACTGCTGGCCATGAGCGCGTGCCGGACGTCGATCACCGAGGTGTACCAGACGGGCGGCACGCCGCCCACAGCCAACAACTGGGGCTGCGAGAGCGGTGTGGCGTCGAAGTATGTCGCGAGCGTCGCGACGGACATCAACGGCAAGGTAACCGCAACAGTGCAGGGCATTAACGCCAGCGTGAACGGCAGTGTGGTGACGCTGGTACCGCTGGTAGTCGACGGCAACACGCCGGCGACCACAGCTGCCAACATGGGCGAAGGCCTGTTCGGCTGGCGTTGCGGCAATGGCCCCATCGACGGCACCACCTTGAGCAGCAAGTACCTGCCCGGCTCCTGCCGCGGCACGTAAGCGCAAGGATCCTGCAACGAAAAAAGCGCCCTCCGGGGCGCTTTTTTTTTGGCATCATCGGGCGGCGATGCTCAACTGGATCCGGTCGAGACTCGGTCCTGCGCGGGCTGGCGCCGCACAGTTGCTGCAACAGGCGGAGAACGCGTACGGCGAGGGCGCAGCGGAGCGCGCCAAGGTGCTGTGCCTGCGCGTACTCAAGAACGCCCCGCAGGAGGAAGCGCGCGCCTTGTCGCTGTTGGCCGCCATCGCCGCCGACGCCGGTCTCACCGAAGAGGGCCTACAATGGGCGCACCGGGCGCAGGCAGCGGACCCGGCATCGGCGTCGGCGCACTACATAGCGGGACGGCTCTGGCAGGACGCGGGGCATCTGGCCGAGGCCGCGGCCAGCTATCGCTCCGCAGTCGCCATTCAGCCCGCGCATGCGCGCGCGCACAACAATCTGGGTTGCGTGCTGCACATGCAGGGCAAGCTCGAAGAGGCGCTCGCCGCCTACCGCCGGGCGCTGGACCTCGACCCGGATCTGCCGCAGGCGAATCAGAACTATGCCGCGATCGTACGCGATGGCGGTGCCCTGGAGCGGGCGGCCCTCGGCTACCGCAGGCGCACGCAGCAGCAGCCTGAGGACGCCATGGCGTTCAACGATCTGGGCAATACCTTGCGGGAGATCGGCCGCCACCGGGAGGCACTCGACGCCTACGAGCGCGCGTTGACGCTCGATCCCCGTCTGGCCGAAGCGCATTTCAGCCGGTCTTTCGTGCTGCTTCTGCTTGGCGACTACGATGCCGGGTGGAAGGAATACGAATGGCGCTGGCGCATTCCGGCGTTCAATGCGCCGGCGCGCAGATTTCCTCAGCCGATCTGGGATGGAAGCCGGATTCCGGAAGGAACGGTGCTGCTGCACGCCGAGCAGGGCCTCGGGGACTCGCTCCAGTTCGCGCGGTACGCGCCGTTGGTGGCGCAGCGCTGCGCGGCGGTGGTCCTGGAATGCCAGCCGGAGCTGGCGGCGCTCATGCGGGGCGTCGCCGGGGTCCACCGGGTCGTCGTTCGAGGCGAGGCGCTGCCCGCATTCGCCGCCCACGCGCCGCTGATGAGCCTGCCCGCCATTTTCGGCACAACCCTTGAGACCATCCCGTGGAGCGGCCCTTACGTGCACGCGGACCCGGCGCGCGCCGGGTCCTGGGATCTCTCTGGGCATGCCGTCGCGTCGCGCCTCAAGGTCGGATTGGTGTGGGCGGGGCGGCCGCAACAGTGGGACGACCGCAAGCGCTCCATCTCGCTCGACATGCTGGCGCCGCTGGCACGCGCCGCCGGGGTCACGTTCTTCAGCCTGCAGGTCGGTGCGGCCGCGGCCCAGTCCGCCGCGCCCCCCGAAGGCATGCGGTTGATCGACCTCACCGCGGCAATCGCCGATTTCTCCGACACTGCGGCGCTCGTCTCGCGCTTGGACCTGGTGATCACGATCGACACCTCGGTCGCGCATCTGGCAGGTGCGATGGGAGTCCCGGTGTGGGTGCTCGTCGCCCATGCGCCCGACTGGCGCTACCACCTCGGACGCGACGACCAGCCCTGGTATCCGACGATGCGGCTGTTTCGCCAGGAGAGCGATGGCGACTGGTCCGGCGCGATCGCGAGGGCCGCCGAGGAACTCGTGTGCCGTGCCGGGCCGCCATAGGTGGGGCACGACGGCGCGGGCGCACCGGCCGGCTCAGCGGCAGGCGGCAGGTCTCTCCTCCCCCGGCGGCAAGGTGCCGGGGGGCGACTCGAGCCGCTGCAGTTCGAGGAAAGCGCCCTGGTAGCCGAGTTCCCCGGCTTTGCGGTAACTCGACTTGGCTTCCTCAATGCGATCCATGCACTCCAGCGCGAGGCCGAGGCGGTGATGCACGATGCCACTGGCGGGCTGAAACTCGAGGGTGCGAACCAGGTAAGCGCGGGCGAGTTCGAACTCCCGCAGATGCAGGCGCACCGCGCCGTGTGCGTAGTAGCACTGTGGCGTCTGCGGATACTGCGCGATACACCGTTCGGTGACGTCAATCGCCTTGCGCGGAGCGCCGGCGTACAGGTACTCGCGGCCCAGGCCGTACAGGGTGCGCCAGCCCAACGGCACGGGCTTCTCGGGCAGCTTTGCAGCCGCGTCCTCCCACAGCAGCAGCGGGCTGGAGAAGGTCCTCAGCCGATCGTGGGCCGCATACGCGAGCAGCAGCCCTACCACCAGCCCGGCGGCGATCAGGCCGCGGCGCGAGGCGAGCGCCAGCCCGGACACGACGGCGCAGGCGATGCCGGGCGCCCAAAGGTAGCTGCGGTAGAGGACGAAAGGCTCCTGGAATCGCGCGGCGCTGAACTCGACGAGGAACATGACCCAGACGTACAGCAGGCCGCATCCGGCAAGCGCGGCGACTCCCCTGCGCATCAGCAACGCCGCCCCGAGCGCGGCACACCCTACGAAGGCGAGCACCTTGGCGGCGATCCATGCCGGCGACCACGAGCCGAGGAAATCCACCCGCAGGTCGATCGACATCGCACCTGGATCGGGCCACAGCCACAACGCGAGGTACTTGAAGAACAGACCCGCTTGCGTCACCGCGCTCATGAGCAGGGGTTGGCCCGAGACGTTGAAGCCGGAGGCATCCTCGAGCTGCGCGGCGATGGCGCTGAACGCTTCTTCATAGGCCCCGCCGATGACCCCCGTGCTGCGCAGAACGACGAAGATCGCAACCGGTGCGCAGGCCGCGAGGTAGATCGCCGCATGGCGCAGTGCGAAGCGCGTGGCGACTTCCCCCAGCATGGCGGCCGGCAGCACGGCGGCCGGCAGCAGCACCGCGTGCTCCTTCGATAGCACCGCCAGCGAGTACAGCAGGGCGGCGGAAAGCGCGTCGGCATGGCTGCCGCGCCTCAGGCCGCGCAGGAACAGGATCCAGGACAACAGCGAAAACAGCGTCGCCAGCACGATGGTGCGCTGGACGAGGTAGGCTGCGCCATACACGGCGACCGGGTGCAAGGCGAACGCGGCGGCGACCAACGCGGCGCACAGGGCTGCATCGCCTTCGCGGGGCTGTGGCAACGCCATTCTCTGCAACACGTACAGCAGGCGATACAGCGCAAGCGCGCAGGCGATGTGCAGCACCAGGCTCACGCTGCGTTGCGCGACAACGCCGCCCCACAGTACCTCGGTGGCGGTCAGCGAGGAATACGCCGGCAGCCTGAGATGGAAGCCGATCGGGTGGGTGGCGTAGTAGGAGAAAAGACGGCCGGAGAAGAAGATCCGGTCATCGAATACCAGGGGATTGCCCAGGAAAGGCAGATAAAGCGCCGCCGCGAGCGCTGCAATGGCGCAGGCGGCGATGCCGTGCCTGGCGGACATGCCGACCCTCATTCGAAGCGCAACGCCTCGACCGGGTTGAGGCGGGCGGCCTTGCGCGCCGGGTAGAAGCCGAAGAACACGCCGATGACGAAAGCGAAGGCCACCGCCAGCAGCACTGCCTCGGGCGCCAGCACGATGCGCCAGCCGGCCAGTTGCGCGATGCCGAACGCCGCCGCCATGCCGAGCGCCACGCCCACCAGGCCGCCGATCAGCGACAGCGTCACCGCCTCGACCAGGAACTGGCCCAGGATGTCGCGGGTGCGGGCGCCGACCGCCATGCGCAGGCCGATTTCGCGCGTGCGCTCGGTGACCGACACCAGCATGATGTTCATGATGCCGATGCCGCCGACCACCAGCGACACCGACGCGACCGCCGCCAGCAGCAGCGCCAGCACGCGGCTGGAAGCCTCCTGCGTGGCGGCGACTTCCTCCAGGTTGCGCAGCGAGAAATCGTCGTCCTGCCCGGGCTGCAGGCGGTGGCGCTGGCGCAGCAGCGCGCGCACTTGCTCCTCGGCAGCCTTCATGTCGTAGTCCTCGCGCACCTTGACCCAGATGGTGCCGACGCTGCGCTGCTTGGCGAGGTTGGAGGCGCCCAGCACGCGCTTGCGCGCGGTGCTGATCGGCATCAGGATGAGGTCGTCCTGGTCGGTGCCCATCATGCTCTGGCCCTTGGACTGGAGCACGCCGATCACGGTGAAGGGCACGCGCCGGATCCTGATCGCCTGGCCCAGCGGGTCGCCACCTCCGAACAGCTGCCGCGCCACGGTCTGGCCAATCAGGCAAACCTTGGTGGCGCCCGCCATGTCGGAAGCGTCGAACAGGCGCCCGTCCGCCAGTTCCCATTGGCGCACCTCGATGTATTCGGGCGTGACCCCGAAGATCACCGTCGACCAGTTCTGGTTGCCCCAGACGATCTGCGCCGTGCCGCGCAGCGCCGGCGCAGCCATGGTTTCCGGAATCTCGCGCGGGATCGCGGCGGCGTCGTCCTCCGAGATGGTCTGGTTGGAGCCGAAGCCCATGCGCACGCCGCCCGCGGTGGTGGTGCCCGACAGGATGAGGAGCAAATTGGAGCCGAGCGAGCGGATCTGCTCCTCCACGCGCGCCTGCGCGCCGGCGCCCACCGCGATCATCACGATCACCGCGGCGACACCGATGATGATGCCGAGCATGGTGAGCGCGCTGCGCAGCTTGTTCACGGCCAGCGCGCGCATCGCCACCCGCAGCAGGCCGAGCACGTTCACGCCGCCACCGCTTCGCCGTGCAGCGCCGCGAGCGCGTCTTCCTGCTGCGCGTTGACCTGGTCCTCGACCAGGCGCCCGTCGCGGAAGCGCAGGATCCGCCGGGCGAAGCGCGCGACATCGTGCTCGTGCGTCACCAGCACCACGGTCATGCCCTGCCGGTTGAGCTCCTGCAGCAGTCCCATGATCTCCAGGCTGGTGCGCGAGTCGAGCGCGCCGGTGGGCTCGTCGGCGAGGATCAGCAGCGGGCGCGTGACCAGCGCGCGCGCGATCGCCACGCGCTGCTGCTGGCCGCCGGAGAGTTGCGCCGGCGGGTGGCCAGCGCGGTCGGCGAGGCCCACCTTGGCCAGCATCTCGAGCGCCCGCGCGCGCCGCTCGCGCGCCGGGACGCCCGCATAGACCAGCGGCAGCTCCACGTTCTCGACCGCCGCGGTGCGCGCCAGTAGGTTGAAGTTCTGGAACACGAAACCGATGCTGCGGTTGCGCACCTCGGCGAGCTCGTCGCCGGCGAGCTCCGAGACGCGCTTGCCGCCCAGCACGTACTCGCCCGAGGTGGGTCGGTCGAGGCAGCCGAGCATGTTCATGAAAGTCGACTTGCCCGAGCCGGAAGGACCCATCACCGCGGTGAACTCGCCCTGCGCGATGTCCACGCTGACGCCGGCCAGCGCCCTGATGTCGTTGTCGCCGAGCCGGTAGACCTTCACCAGGTCGCGCGCGCGTATCAATTGTGTGATCGGTGGCGCGGCCATCAGAACAGGCGCGGCCCCGCGGGCCCGCCGGCCTTCTTCGCCGCGGCCGCCGGCTCGCCCGGGCCCAGGATCACTTCATCGCCTTCCTTCAGCGGCCCCTCGAGCAGCTCGGTGCTGGTGCCGTCGGTGAGGCCGCTGCGCACGTCCACCGGCCTGGGCTGGCCGTCCGCGCCAGGAACCCATACCCGGCCCGCGGCAGCGGTGCCGGCACGGGCACCGCCCATCTCCGCCAGCAGGCGCTCGTACACCGGCTTCTGCGCGTCGGTGAGGAGTTCCATCACGCGCAGCCGCGCCTCGGCGCGCAGGCGCTCGCCCGCCTTGCGGCGGTCGCCTTCCTGCGGCATGTCGCGCAGCTGGGCCACTTTCTGGCGCACGTCGTCGAATACCTGCTCCAGCTTCGCCTTCTGCGACTCCTCCGGCTTGAGTTCGGTGAACACGCGCTCGCGGAACTGTTTCGCCGCATCGCCGCCGGCCGGCGGCGACGGCTGCGCCGCGGCCGCGGGCGCGCTGTCGGCCGCGCCAGCCGGGCGGAAGCGCAGTGCCGCGTTGGCCACCTTCAGGACACCGTCGCGCCGCTCGACCACCACGCGCACATTCGCCGTCATGCCGGGCAGCAGGGACAGGTCCGGGTTGGCGGCCGAGATCACGACCGTGTAGCTGATCACGTTCTGCACGTTCACCGGCGACTTGCGGATTTGGCGGATCTCGCCGTTGAAGCTGCGCCTCGGGAAGGCATCGACCGTGAACGTGGCCTGCTGGCCGACGCGCAGGCGGCCGACGTCCGCCTCGTCGATCGCCGCCTCGACCTGCATGTCGCGCAGGTCCTGCGCGATGGTGAACAGCACCGGCGCCTGCAGGCTGGCGGCGACGGTCTGCCCGGCATCCACGTTGCGCAGGATCACGGTGCCGTCCACCGGCGCGCGGATGATGGTGCGCTCCAGGTCCACCTGTGACTGCTTGAGCAGCGAGTCGCGCTGCTTGACGGTGGCCAGCGCGCTGAGCACCTGAGCTTCGCTGACCTGGATCTGCGCCTCGACCGCCTTGAGCTGCTCGCGCGTGGCATCGAGCAGGGTGCGCGCCTTGTCGAGCTCGGCGCCCGAGATGAAGTTCTTTTCCATCAGCGCCTTCTTGCGCTCATAGTCGCGCTGCGCATCGACCAGCGTCACTTTCACGCGGCCCACCTCGGCGTGCTGCGCGGCGAGCCCCGAGCGCGCCACCGCCACCGCACTATGCGCGGCGTCGAGATCTGCGCGCGCCTGGTTGACGCGCAGCTCGAAGGTCTGGGGATCGATGCGCGCGATCACCTGGTCCTTCTTCACCGCGGTGTTGAAATCGGCGTTGATCTCCTTCACCTGGCCCGAGATCTGCGAGCCCACCTGCACGGTGGTGACTGCGTTCAGCGTGCCGCTCGCCGCCACCACTGCCTGCAAGGCGCCGCGCTCCACCTTGACCACGCGCAACTTCTGCTCGCCGCCGCCGCTACGCGACTGCAGCCAGGCGTAGCCGGCCGCGGCGGCGACCAGCACGGCGAGGACTGCGAGCAGCTTGGCGAAATTGAGCTTCATTGGTCGCTATAAACTACTAACGCGCGGCGCACGCCCGGGAGGACAGGTTCGACACCTGGCTGGCGCGCAAGGTTCAGCCGCGGCCGGGCGGCCGGCGCCAGGTGCCGGAACGGCCGCCGCGCTTCTCCTCCAGCCGCAGGTCGGTCAGCACCATGCCGCGGTCCACGGCCTTGAGCATGTCGTAGACCGTGAGCAGCCCGACTGCCGCTGCCGCGAGCGCCTCCATTTCGACGCCGGTGCGGCCGCGGCATTCCACGGTGGCCGCGATGCCTACCGCGCTGCGCCGGGTGTCGAGCTCGAATTCCACGGCGGCGCGCGTGATGGCGATCGGGTGCGCGAGCGGGATCAGCTCGGGCGTGCGCTTCGCCGCCTGGATCGCGGCGATGCGCGCGACGCCCAGTACGTCGCCCTTTTTCGCGCGGCCGGCCGCCACCGCGCGCAGCGTCGCCGCGCGCATCAGGATGCGGCCGGAGGCGACCGCCACGCGGTGCGTCTGCGCCTTGGCGCCGACGTCCACCATGTGCGCGCGCCCGCGCCGGTCGAAATGCGTGAGCCTGCGCGTCGGTTTGCGGGCCATGCTTGCTCCGGAACTTGCAGGTGGCGACGGTATCATATCCGCATGCGCCTCAAGCTTGTGCTGCTCGCCGGGCTGCTCGCCGTGGTGTCGCCGGCGACGCGCTCGCTCGCGCAGCCGCTGCCCGAGCTCGGGGACGCCGCGGGCGCCGCGATCGCGCCGCAGGTCGAGCGGCGCATCGGCGAGAGCATCGTGCGCGACATCCGCGAGCGCGATCCGGCGTACATGGACGACGCCGAGGTCGCGCGTTATCTCGACGGCCTGGGGCGGCGCCTGCTCGGCGCGCTGCCCGGAGCGCGCCAGGACTTCGAGTTCTTCGCCATGCGCGATGCCGCGATCAACGCCTTCGCCCTGCCGGGCGGCTTCATCGGCGTGCACAGCGGGCTGCTCACTGCGGCCGAGAGCGAGTCCGAGCTCGCCGCGGTGCTGGCGCACGAGATCGCGCACGTCACCCAGCGCCACGTCGCGCGCATGATCGGGGTGCAGCAGCAGATGCAGCTGCCGAGCATGATTGCGCTCGCCGCCGCCATCCTGCTCGGGCGCTCGCGCCCGGACCTGGCCACCGGCGCCGCGGCGGCGGCGCAGGCCGGGGCCGTCCAGCAGCAGCTGAGCTACACGCGCGACTTCGAGCGCGAAGCGGACCGCGTCGGCTTCCAGACCCTGGCGGGGGCCGGATTCGACGTGCATGCCATGCCGTCGTTCTTCGAGAAGATGCAGCGCCAGGCCCGCGTGGCCGACGACGGCACGATGCCGAGCTACTTGCGCACCCACCCGATGACCGCGGAACGCATCGCCGACGCCGGCAGCCGCGCCGCCGCCGCCCCTTACCGCCAGCACCTCGACAGCCTGGAGTTCCACCTGGTGCGCGCCAAGCTGCGCGCGGAGAGCAGCGAGCCGCTCGCGGCGGTGGCGCATTTCGCCGCGGCGGTGCGCGACCGGCGCTACGCGAACGAGGCCGCCGCGCGCTACGGGCTGGTCGCGGCGCAGCTGCGGGCGCGCCAGGTGCGCGAGGCGCAGTCCGGGCTCGCGGGGCTGCGCGCCGCGGGCGCGGCGAGCCCGATGATCGAGGCCCTGGCGGCGCGGGTGCAGCAGGCCTCCGGTGACGCCGCTGGCGCGCTGCTCACCTTGCGCCAGGCGCTGCAGCGCTTTCCCGACTGGCTGCCGCTGGTCTACGACCATGCCGAAGCCCTGCGCCAGGCCGGGCGCCAGGCAGAGGCGCTCGCCTCGCTCGCCGAGCCACTGCGCCAGAACCCGCGCGACCTGCGCCTGCGCGCGCTGCAGGCGAAGCTGTACGCCGGGCTCGGCAAGCGCCTGCAGCAGCACCAAGCGCAGGCCGAGCTGTACGTACTGCGCGGCAGCCTGCCGGCGGCGATCGAGCAGCTGCAGCTGGCGCAGGCCGCCGGCGACGGCAACTTCTACGAGCTGTCGGTGGTCGAAGCGCGGCTCAAGGAGCTGCGCGCGCTGCACGCGCAGGAGTTGCGCGATCTGAAGCGCTGATCAGCCGCGCGTCGCCTCGCGCGTGTCCGAGTACGCGTCGTACAGCAGGTCGAAGGTCTTTTCCGCCTCGCGCTGCAGTTCGTCCTCGCTCGCCGCGCGGCGCGACGCGCCTTGCAGCAACGTCTGCACCCCGGCGGCCTCCGGCACCGGGGTGCCGCGCGCCTCGAGAAAGTGCACGATGGCGCCGATGCGGGCGAGCGCGCTGTTCGTGTCCAGCCCCAGGGCGGCCAGCATCTGCTCGAAGGTCACGCGCGCCTCGCTGTTGGCGAAGCGCGCGCCCTCGAATGCGTAGCCGATGACGCCCGGCGGGCATTCCGCCCCCTTGTCCAGCCATTGCAGCTTGGCCTCCGGATCGACGAAGCGCCGGATCAGCCAGGCGCAGGCGAGGCGATCGGCCCACAGCGGGCGCCGCGTGGCCCAGGCGCGTCCCTGCATCGGTTCGCCGGTGGCCTGAGCGCCCCCCGCCTGCGCAGGGAACAGCAGTTCCTTCACTGCGGCCTCGGCTTCGGCCAGCGCCTGCTCGGCGCGGCCGCGCGCGGCCGTGGGAAAGAAGTCGAGCGCGGCGATGGATTCGAGCTCGCGGCGCTGCTTGTGCAGCACGCGCGCCAGCGCGCTGGCGTCGGACACGCCGAAGCCTACGCGCAGGCTCTCGATCGTCTTGGTCAGTGCGTCGTAGCGCGCGGAACGGTCGAACAGGTGTTTCAACTGCTCGTCCTGCGCGGCGCCCGAGGCCTCGACGTGCATGACGCTGGCGATGCCGGCGTTCTGCGCCACGTAGCGCGCGAGGCGCTCCAGCGCGTGTCGGTTGTCCCCGGAGTCGGGGAGCACGTACACGCCTTCGCGCAGCACCGCGGTGCCAAGGGACTCCAGCGTGCGCAGCATGCGCATGCGCGCCGCGGGATCCTCCGTGGGCAACTGCGTGACGGTGACCAGCCAGCGGCTGCCGGCGGGCGGGTCCTGCACCGCCGTTGCGCTGTGATCCGTGTCCATGGTGCGCGGCGATTATTGCACAGCGCGGCGCCTCTGATATATAAGCCTTGAAGTGTTCACTTTCTTCATGCGGAGGAGATAGACATGGCGCAGGCGGCGCGCTGGATGCGGATCGCGAAGGGCAGTGCGTTGCCCGCCGCGCTGGCGGCGGCGCAGGGCGCCGCCGCCGACCCCATCCTGCTGTGGCTGCGCGCGGCGGGCGAGAGCGCCTTCGCGCTGATCGCGCCGCAGCGCCTCGCGCCGGGGCGCGCCTGGCGCTGGCTGGCCTGGGGCGCAATGCCGGCGGTCGCCACCTGCCGGCGGTTCGGCCTGCCCGCCTACCTGGAAGGCGAAGCCATCTGGTTGCATGGGCGCCGCGTGGCGTACCTCAGCGCGGCGCGTGTCGGGGAGTGCGCGGTGATCGAAGGCAGCTTTCCCGCGCCGCTGGCGACAGAGCCCGGCCTGGAGGCGGCGTTCCGCGAGCGCATCGAGGCGCAGCACGGCTGGCAATTCGACACCGCGTGGCCGACCGGCGAGGAGTCGCGCTCGTGGTGAGCCGGCGGCAATTGCTGCAGGGCGCCGCAGCATTGCTGCTGGTGCGCGATGCGCTCGCCGCGGGCAAGATCGAGAAGGGCGTGTACCGGGTGCGTGGCGACGCGCGCATCAACGGCGCGCCCGCCAGGCAAGGCATGGACGTGAAGCCCGGGGATGCCGTGACCACGGCCGCGGGCGGCGAGATCGTATTCGTGGTCAACCGTGATGCGTTCCTGCTGCGCGCCAATTCGCGCCTCGAGGTCGGCAGCGGCGCCGCGGACGTGTTCCGCATCGTCACCGGGGCGCTGCTCTCGGTGTACCGCCCCGGACAAGCCAAGACGCTGCGCACGCAGACCGCCACCCTCGGCATCCGCGGTACCGCGGTGTACGTGGAAAGCGCCGTGGACAAGACTTACGTCTGCACCTGCTACGGCGAGGCGGAGCTGGTGCCCGATGACGACCCGGCGGCGCGCGAGACGGTGAAGACCGCGCACCACGAACAGCCGCGCTACATCATGGCCAGGGGCGCGCCGCAGTTGATCATGCGGGCGCCGGTGGTGAATCACACGGACGCCGAGTTGGTGCTGCTCGAGTCGCTGGTCGGGCGCAACGTGCCGTTCGACCCGGGCCTCTACAGCAACTACTAGTCGGCGCGCGGCGCGATGCCCAGGCGCTCGTAGACCGGGCGGATCTCGCGCCGGATCGCAGGCAGCCTGGCCAGATACACGCCAGCGGCCCCGAGCGCGAGCATGCCGCCCGCGGCAAGCGCCGCCGGCGGCCCCACGTAGTGCGCCGCCCAGCCCGCGGCCAGCGCGCCGAGCGGGCTCATGCCGAGGAACGACATGATGTAGATCGCGGCGATGCGCGCGCGCAGCCGGTCCTCGACGATGGTCTGCAGCACGGTGTTGATCGAGCCTGCGGTGAGCATGATGCCCATGCCGGTGACGTAGACCAGCGCGAGCGCCGGCCAGAGCCGCGCGGTGTAGGCAAAGCCGATCAGCGCCAGGCCGGCCGCCGCGGCGGCATAGCCGATCACCGCGAGCAGGCCGCGCACGGAAGGGCGCAGCGCGAGGTACAGCATGCCGGACACGGCGCCCAGCCCGCCCGCGCCGATGAGCCAGCCGAGCGTCTGCGAGTCGCCGCCGAACACGTCGCGGGCGAAGTAGGGCGCGAGCGACTGGTATGGCTGGGCGCCGATGCTCATCAGCGCGAGCAGCAGCAGCATGCTGCGCGAGGGCAGGAAACCGTAGGCCCAGCGGAATCCGGCGGTGAACTGCGCCACCCAGCCGGCGTCCGCCGGTTCCGGCAGGCGCGCCCGCACGCGGATCACGGCGAGCGCCGCCAGCACCGCCAGGTAGGAGGCGCTGTTCAGCGCGAAGCCCCACGCCTCCCCGGCCAGGGCGATCACCGCGCCGCCGATCATCGGCCCGACGAAGCGCGCGCCGTTCATCAGCACCGACTGGTAGGCGATGGCGTTGGCCAGGTCCTCGCGCCCCTCGACCAGCTCGATGAGGAAGGACTGGCGCGCCGGGCTGTCGAAGGCGTTCACCAGCCCGAGCACCGCGTTGCCGGCGATCAGGTGCCAGGGCTCGATACGGCCGCTCGCGACCAGCGCCAGCATCGCCAGCGACTGCGCGAAGGCGATGGTGTTGGTCGCCAGCAGCACCCTGCGCTTGCTGAGGCGGTCCACCCACACGCCGGCGAAGGGCGCGAGCAGGAGAAAGGGCAGCTGCAGCGCAAAGGTGGCGAGGCCCAGCCAGAAAGCCGAGCCGGTGAGGCGGTAGATCAGCCAACTGGTGGCGATCAGCTGCAACCAGGTGCCGAACTGGGAGACGCCCTGGCCGAGGAAGAAGATGCGGAAGCTGCGGTGCCGGAACGCGCGCAGCCCGCGGGTGAGGGTCACGACTTCGCGGCGAGCTTCTCGAGCGTCGCCTCGAACGCGGCGAGGCGCTCGCGCTCCTGCGCCACGACGTTGGCGGGGGCGCGCTCGACGAAGGCGGCGTTGGCGAGCTTGGCGCGCGCCTTGGCGATTTCACCCTGCAGACGCGCAATCTCCTTGGCGACGCGCTCACGTTCGGCAACCGGATCGACCTCGATGTGGGGCATCAAGCGGTGCGGCCCGACCACGGCCACCGGCGAATCGGATCGCGGGAGCTCGCTGACAACGCGCAGGTCGGAGACCCGCATCAGGGCGTGCGTCGAAGTGGTCGTTGCTTCCGTTGGCTGCCCCACGATGTAGAACGCGATGCGTTGCTGCGGCGGAACCTTCGCTTCGCTGCGCAGGTTGCGCCCCGCATTTACCACGTCCTTGGCGAGGGCGATCTCGCGCTCCGCAGCCTCGTCGATCTTCTCGGGCTGCGACTTCGGGTAAGGAGCGAGCATGATGGTCGCGCCGGTCTTCCCGGCAAGCGGCGCGACCTTCTGCCACAGCTCTTCGGTGATGAACGGGATGATCGGGTGCGCGAGGCGCAGCGCGGCTTCGAGCACGCGCACGAGAGTGCGACGCGTTCCACGCTGCTGCGCTTCGTCGCCTTTGGCGAGCTGCCACTTCGCGTTTTCCACGTACCAGTCGCAGTACTCATCCCACACGAAGCGATAGATGGCTGCCGCGGCATTGTCGAAGCGGTATTCGTCGAATCCCTTTTCTACTTCCGCCTCTGTACGCTGCAGCGTGCTGATGATCCAGCGATCCCAACTCGACAGCGTCACGGGTGCCTTCTCGTCCTGCCCGCAATCCTTGCCTTCCGTGTTCATCAGCACGAAGCGCGCAGCGTTCCACAGTTTGTTGCAGAAGTTACGATAGCCCTCGCAGCGCCCGAGGTCGAAGTTGAGCGTGCGCGCGAACGTCGCCTGCGCGGCGAAGGTGAAGCGCAGCGCGTCAGCGCCGAACGCGGGGATGCCGTTCGGGTAGTGCGTACGCACGTACTTCTCGATTTTTTCCTTGTGCTCGGTGCGCAGCAGGCCGACGGTGGACTTGGCAAGCAGCTCCGGCAGCGTGATGCCGTCGATCAGGTCGAGCGGGTCGAGGGTGTTGCCCTTGGACTTGGACATCTTCTCGCCCTCGGCGTCGCGCACGATGGCGTTGATGTAGACGTGGCGGAACGGCACTTTGCCGGTGAAGTGCACGCTCGACATGATCATGCGCGCCACCCAGAAGAAGATGATGTCGAAGCCAGTCACCAGCACGGAGGAGGGCAGGAAGGTGTCGAGGTCTTTCGTCTTTTCCGGCCAGCCGAGCGAGCTGAACGGCACCAGTTGCGAGGAAAACCACGTGTCCAGGACGTCGGGGTCCCGCGTCAATCCTGACTTGATCTTGTGCTTTGCCCGGACTTCTTCCTCGCTCCGGCCGACATAGATCTTCCCCGCCTCGTCATACCAAGCCGGAATCTGGTGTCCCCACCACAATTGGCGCGAGATGCACCAGTCCTGAATGTTCTCCAGCCAATGGTTGTAGGTGCTTGTCCAGTGCTCCGGGTAGAACTTGACATCGCCTTTGGCTACCGCCTCGAGCCCTGACTTAGCCATTCCATCCATCTTTACGAACCATTGATCGGTGAGCATCGGCTCGACGATCGCGTTGCTGCGCCCCGAGCGCGGCACACGCAGCTTGTAGGGCTTCTCTGACACAAGCAGCCCCTGCGCCTTGAGGTCGGCGAGCACCTGCTTGCGCGCCTCGAACCTGTCCAGCCCCGCGTACTGCGTGCCCTTGATCTTCGCCTCCAGGGTGAGGACCTCGATGGGCGCGAGCTGGTGGCGCTGGCCGACCGCGTAGTCGTTGAAGTCGTGCGCCGGCGTGATCTTGACGCAGCCGGTGCCGAAATCGGGGTCGACGTAGTCGTCGGCGATCACCGGGATGGCGCGCCCGGCGAGCGGCAACTGCACGCGCTTGCCCACGTACTGCGCGTAGCGCAAGTCTTTCGGATTCACCGCCACGGCGACGTCCCCCAGCATGGTCTCCGGTCGCGTCGTCGCCACCGTCAGGCTGAACCCCTCGCCCGGATAGCGGATCTCCCAGATCTTCCCGTCTTCCTCTTCGCTGTCCACTTCCAGGTCGGACACCGCGGTGCCGAGCACCGGGTCCCAGTTGACCAGCCGCTTGCCGCGGTAAATTAGGCCCTCCTCGTAGAGCCGCACGAACACCTCGACGACGGCACGCGACATCTTCGCGTCCATGGTGAAATAGCCGGCTTTCTGCCCCTCCGTGTCGGCGTAGGTCCAGTTGCCCGAGGCGCCGAGGCGTCGCATCTGGCCCATGATCGTCGCCCCGGACTGTTGCTTCCACTGCCACACCCGCTCGATGAACTCTTCGCGCCCGAGGTCGTGGCGGCTCTTGCCTTCCTCCTGCAGCTGGCGCTCGACCACGATCTGCGTGGCGATGCCGGCGTGGTCGGTGCCGACCACCCAATTGGTGTTGTAGCCGCGCATGCGGTGGTAGCGCGCCAGCGCGTCCATCAGCGTCTGCTGGAAGGCGTGGCCCATGTGCAGCGTGCCGGTGACGTTCGGCGGCGGCAACTGGATGCAGTAGGCCGGCTTGGCGTGGTCCTGGTGCGCGAACCAGCCAGCCGACTCCCAGCGCTCATACCAGCGGCGCTCGACCGCGCGCGGATCGAAGCTCTTGTCCAGCGACATGGTCAGCCGCCGGAAGGAGCGGGGCGCTTCCCGGCGAGCGAGTCGGCATCGAGCTTGCGCGCCTCGAGTTCGCGCTTTACCGCCGCGGCGACCGCCGCGCGCAGCGCCACCGCGAGGACCGGCGGCAATTCAGCCTCGAGCCGCTGCAGCACCGCGCGCTCGAGCTCGAACGCCAGCGCCTCGGCCGCGCCGGGCTCGACGATTTCGGTGAGCACCGGCACGCCGTCGTCGCTCCCCGGGGCGGCTTCCTGGTGGCGCTTGAGCAGCGCATCCACGCGCTGCACCAGCGGGTTGGCGTCGCCTTCACTCACTGCGCTGCCCCGCCCAGGTCGTGGTCGGCGATGCGGTAGCCGCGCTGGCGATAGAACTTGTAGCGCTCGCGCGCCGCCCGGCGGTCCTCGTCGTCCTGCGCCACCAGCTCGAGCAGGCGCTCGTAGCGCTCGAAGGCGGGCGGCGTGTCCGGGGCGAGGTTGAGCAGCACCGCGCAGGTCGCCTGCGCCTCCGCGGCGCTCGCGATCAGCACCGGGGTCTCGCTCGCCAGCGGGTCGTGCGCTGCGCAATGCGGCACGAAGCCGGTGGCCTGCCAAGTCCACAGCATGCGGTCGATGCGCTGCGCGGTGTCGGCCTGCGGCGCGTAGATCAGCAGGCGCTTGCCCTGTGCCACCGCCTTGCCGGCAAGGCGGCAGGCCACCTGCAGCTTGTCGGCGGCGTTGAAATAGAAGTCGATGCTGGTCATCGCCCTGCGCGGCGCAGCACGAACCGCACCAGCAGCGGCACCGGCCGGCCGGTCGAGCCCTTGTCGCGGCCGCTCTTCCAGGCGGTGCCGGCGACGTCCAGGTGCGCCCAGCGCAGCTTGCGCGCGAAGCGCGAGAGGTAGCAGGCCGCCGTGACGCTGCCCGCGGGGCGGCCGCCGATGTTGGCCATGTCGGCGAAGTTGGAGCGCAGCTGCTCCTGGTAGTCCTCCCACAGCGGCATCGGCCAGACGCGGTCCCAGGCGTCGTCGCCCGCCGCGCGCAGCTCGCCGGCGAGCTTCTCGTCGTTGGCGAACAGGCCCGTCGCCACGTGGCCGAGCGCGATCACGCAGGCGCCGGTGAGCGTGGCGATGTCCACCACCACCTCGGGCTGGAAGCGCTCGGCGTAGGTGAGCGCGTCGCACAGGATGAGCCGGCCTTCGGCATCCGTGTTGAGGATCTCGACCGTCTGGCCGGAGAGCGTCTTCACCACGTCGCCCGGCCGGGTGGCTGCGCCACCCGGCATGTTCTCGCAGGCCGGGACGACGCCGATCACGTTGACGGGCGCCTTCATCCCGGCGAGCGCGCGCAGCGCGCCGAGCACGCTGCCGGCGCCGGACATGTCGAACTTCATCTCGTCCATTTCGCCAGCCGGCTTGAGCGAGATGCCGCCGGTGTCGAAGGTGATGCCCTTGCCGACGAGGACTACCGGCTTGTGCTTCTTCGCGCCGCCGGCGTAGCGCAGCACGATCAGCTTGGGCGGCTGGTGCGAGCCGCGCGCCACGGCGAGCAGCGCGCCCATGCCCAGCTTCTCCATGTCGCGCCGCTCGAGCACCTGGAGCCCCAGCTTGAACTGGCGGGCAAGCTTGCGCGCCTGTTCGGCGAGGTACGCCGGGGTGCAGATGTTGGGGGGCAGGTTGCCCAGCGTGCGCGCCAGCTCCACCCCGTCGGCAGTGGCGGCGGCCTCGCGCACCGCGGCCTGCACCTGCAGCGTCACCGGCCCGCCCTGCACGGCCAGCGTGACTGCCGCCAGCGTGGGCGTTGGGGACTTCTTCTGCGTCTTCAGCTGCTCGAAGCGGTAGAACGCCTCGCGCATCCCGAGCACCGCGTGCCGCACGTTCCATGCGGCATTGCGCCCCGCTACCTTGAGGTCCGTCAGGTAGAGCAGCGCATCCTTCGCACCGAGCCCTTTCAGCGCGCCCGCCGCGCCGCGCACCGCGTCGCGGAACGCGGTCTCGCCGAACTCCTTCTGTTCGCCCAGGCCGACCAGCAGGACGCGCTCGGCGGCTAGGCCAGACACCTTGTGCAGCAGCAGCGTGGCGCCCGCCTTGGCGCTCAGGTCGCCGTGCGCCAGGACTTCGCGCAGCTGCCCGCCCGCGGCGCGGTCGGCGGCCTGCGCGGCGCGTGTGAGTTGCGCGAGTTGCGCGGCGCCCGCCCCGCCGGCCTTGTAGATCCCCAGCACCAGGCAGCCCGTCTTCGCCCTCTCGGGGGCCGCCGCGCGTATGCTAAATTGCACTGCAATCTCCTCTGATGGCTACCTTTTTTAGTATCGCATGATCTTCCACCGGGCGCTGCTGCGGGAGTTCGCGCAACTGGCGACTGCGGTGTTCCTGACGCTGTTCCTGATCGCGCTCACCACGCGCCTGGTGCGGCTGCTCGGCCAGGCGGCCGGCGGCAAGATCCCTTCCGACGCGGTGCTCGCCTTCCTCGGCTTCTTCGCGCTCAACGTGCTGCCCGTGCTGCTGTCGCTGACCCTGTTCGCCACGGTGCTGCTGACGGTGACGCGCAGCTACCGCGATTCGGAGATGGTGATCTGGTTCACTTCCGGGCTTTCGCTGGCCGCCTGGGTGCGCCCGGTGCTGGCGTTCGCGGCGCCGCTGGTGGCGGTGATCGCCGCGCTGTCGTTCATCATCGCGCCCTGGTCGCTGCAGATGGCCGAGCAGTACCGCAGCCGCGTGGACGCGCGCGACGACGTGTCGCGGGTATCGCCCGGGGTGTTCGGCGAGACCGGCGCCAGGGAGCGCGTGTTTTTCGTAGAATCGGTTTCCGGTGACCGCGCGGTGGTGCAGAACGTGTTCGTCAGTTCCGTGCAGCACGGGCGCACGGGCGTGATGTTCAGCCAGAAGGGCCAGGTGGAGGTGGCGCCGAACGGGGACCGCTTCATCGTGCTGCTCGAGGGGCGCCGCTACGAGGGCGTGCCGGGCGAAGCCGACTACCGCGTCATGGAGTTCGAGCGTTACGCCGCCAGGGTCGAACCGCCGGCGGGCGAGGAGCCCGTGCCCACCGAGAAGAGCATGACGACACTGGCGCTGCTGCAGAACCCGACCAGCGCCAACCTCGGCGAGCTGTCGTGGCGCATCGGCCTGCCCGTCTCGGCGCTGATCCTCGCGCTGCTCGCCATCCCGCTCTCCTTCGTCAACCCGCGCGCCGGCCGCTCGGTCAACCTGATTTTCGCGCTGCTCATTTACATGGTGTACCTGAACCTGCTCACCGTGTCGCAGGCGCGCGTGACGCAGGGCAAGCTCGATTTCCTGCTCGGCTGGTGGCCGGTGCATGCAGCCATGCTGGTGATCCTGGTGGTGCTGTTCGCGCAACGCATGACCCTCTCCGGGCCGCGCCTGCGGCTGCGGCCACGGGCCTGAGCCGATGGCCGGCGCCAGCCGCACCCTGAACCGCTACCTCGCGCGCGAGATCCTCGCCGCGGTGGGTTTCGTGCTGCTGGGCTTCCTCGGCCTGTTCCTGTTCTTCGACCTGATCGCCGAGCTGCGCGACCTGGGCAAGGGCGACTACCACCTGCGCCAGGTGTTCACTTTCGTGCTGCTGTCGGCGCCGACGCGCGCCTACGAGCTGATGCCGGTGGCGGTGCTGATCGGCACGCTCTACGTGCTGTCGCACCTGGCGAACAACTCGGAATTCACCGTGATGCGCGGCGCCGGCATGTCGCCGGGGCAGGCGAGCTGGATGCTGTTCAAGACCGGGCTGGTGTTCGCCGGCGCCACCTTCGTCATCGGCGAATGGATCGCGCCGGCCGCGGAAGCGACCGCGCAGCAGGTGCGCCTGCGCGCGATGATCGCGGTGATCGGCCAGGACATGCGCTCGGGCCTGTGGTTCAAGGACGAGCGTTCCTTCATCAACGTGCGCGAGGCGCGCGACGCGCAGCGGCTGCTCGGAGTGCGCATCTACGAGTTCGACGCCGCCTACCGGCTGAACAGCGTCACCTCCGCGGCGCGCGGCGAGTACCGCGCGCAAGGCGTCTGGCGGCTCACCGACGTGGTGCAGACGCACTTCGCGCCCGAGGGCCCGCGCACCACGCGGCAGGCGGAATGGGACTGGCGCTCGGCGGTGAACCCGGACCTGCTCAACGTGCTGATCGTGGTGCCCGAGCGCATGTCGGCCTGGAACCTTTACCGGTACGTCCAGCACCTCGGCGCCAACCGCCAGAATACCGGGCGCTACGAGATCGCGCTGTGGAAGAAGCTGTTCTACCCGATCGCGACGCTGGTGATGATGGCGCTTGCGCTGCCCTTCGCCTATATGCAGGCGCGCTCGGGCATGGTCGGCGTGAAGGTGTTCCTCGGCATCATGCTCGGCATCTTCTTCCACATGCTGAACAGCCTGTTCTCGCACGTCGGCCTGCTGCAGAACTGGCCGCCGTTCGCCGCCGCCGCCTTGCCGAGCACGGCATTCCTGCTGGCGGCGGTGATGATGATGTGGGCAGTCGAGAGGCGCTAGCCGACCAGCACAAGGCGGGTTCCGGCGAGCCGGTCATGCAGGAACTGGCGCTCGCGGTCGAACAGCGCCCACAGCAGGGAAATCCCGGTGGGGACGAACGCCAGGGCGAGCAGGAAGCGCAGCAGCGCTTTGCGCGGCGAGACCTCTACCAGCCGGATGCGCCAGGCTTTCATGGCGAGCGTCTGGCCGCCGCGCAGCCAGCACCAGAGGAAGTAGGCCGCGAACACCGCGCCGAGCAGCAACTGGTGGGCGGTGCGCACCCAGCCCTCGAGCGGCGCGCCGCGGGAGGCGAAGTAAAAGGCGAATCCGGCGAAAAAGGCGATGGCGAACAGCAGGAGCGCCTCGTACAGCATGCTCGCCAGGCGACGCGCGATGCCGGGGGTCACTTCGCCGGCGCCGGCTTTTTCTTCGGCGGCGCGGCGCCCTGGCGCTCCTGCGGCGGCAGCGACTGGTACTCGGACCACTGCTGCTTCAGGTCGCCGCGCTTGTCCGGCGGCACCTTGCTGATGCGGCGGTAGTTCTCGCGGGCCTGCTTGCGCTGTTCCGGCGTCAGCTTGGCCCAGCGCTCCATGCGCCGCTGTATGCGCTCCTGCTCCTTGGGATTCATCGTCGGATAGCGCTTGGCGAGGGCGACCCAGTTGCGGCGGCGATCCGGCGCGATCTGCCCCCAGTCGTTCTTGAGCGGTGCCAGGATCTGCTGGTGTTCGGCGGTCAGCTCGGCCCAGGCCGGGCCTTTCTTGGGCGCCTGCGCGCTGGGCGCCTGCGCGCTCGCGCTCCCCGCCGCGGCGAGCAGCGCGAAGGCCGCCGCGGCTAGAACGAGGCGCGCTTTTTCAGCCACGCCTCGAACCCACGGTCCAGGTAGGCGTCGATCGGCAGCTCGCCGGTGAGCACCAGCGCGTCCAGCTCCTCGACTTCCGCGGCGCGCTGCTTCTGCTCCCAGGTGTAGACGGCGGCGAGGCCGATCGCCAGCGCGATGAACGGCACGATCAGCCGCAGCGTCAGCCCGCTGAAGCCTCCCAGCCTGCCCAGGATGCCGCCAGTCCAGACCAGCCCCTGCGCCGCCTCGGGCTTCTGGCGCGACAGGGCCAGTTCGCGCGCGGCGCGCAGCTTCGCCGAAATGGACGCGTCCAGCGGCGCGCCCTGGTTGAGCAAGTGCCGGATCCTGTTGCCGAATTGCGGTTCGTTCATGGTCTGTGCGCGGACGCCCGCCGGAGCCTAGAGGCCTACACCGCGCGCCCTGAGCGCGATGGCCAATGCATGCGCCGCCCGGGAGCAATGCGTTTTCACGCTGCCCTCGGAGCAGCCCATGGCACGGGCGGTTTCGGCGACGTCCAACTCCTCCCAGTAACGCATAAGGAAAGCTTCACGTTGACGGGTCGGCAGCTTCGCGATCTCTTGTTCAATTATTTCAACGAGTTGCGCACGCTCCAGCCGATCCGGTGGAAGCTCTACGGCGTTCGACTCGCCAGCCTCGGCCAAAGTTTCGAGCGGGTCGCGGTCTTCGTCTTCGCCCCCGCCCGGGAGCAGGGACGAGAACAGCGTCACCCAGGTCGAGCGCACCTTCTGGCGCCGGAACCAGTCGCGGATCGCGTTCTGCAGGATGCGCTGGAACAGCATCGGCAGCTCGGCGCGCGGGCGGTTGCCGTACCTTTCCGCCAGCCGCAGCATCGCATCCTGCACGATGTCGAGCGCCGCCTGCTCCTCGCGCACGGCATAGACGGCCTGCTTGAAGGCGCGCCGCTCGGCGCCTTCGAGAAACGCCGAAAGCTCGCTGCGCGAAGCCAGTGGTTCTCCCTTCCTGCGACGGCGCGGTTTGCTGCGCCGGCGATGTTACCAAAACGCGCCCGCGCCGCCGCCGGCGGTTGCTTGACCGCATTGCAACAAGTCTTTAATGTTCAACGTTTTCCCCAGCCTGCGCGGTCATGGATCGAATCAAGGGTTTGGAACTCACCGGCGCCGAGATCGTGGTGCGCTGCCTGCAGGAAGAAGGCGTCGAGTACGTATTCGGGTACCCGGGCGGCGCGGTCCTGTACATCTACGACGAACTGTTCAAGCAGGACAAGGTGCGCCACGTCCTGGTACGGCACGAGCAGGGCGCGGTGCATGCTGCGGATGGCTACTCGCGCTCCTCGCACAAGATCGGCGTATGCCTGGTGACTTCCGGCCCTGGCGTCACCAATGCGGTGACCGGGATCGCCACGGCGTACATGGATTCGATCCCCATGGTGATCATTTCGGGACAGGTGCCGACCCACGCCATCGGCCAGGACGCGTTCCAGGAGTGCGACGCGGTCGGCATCACGCGGCCCTGCGTCAAGCACAACTTCCTGGTCAAGGACGTGAAGGACCTGGCGACCACGATGAAGAAGGCGTTCTACCTCGCCACCACCGGGCGCCCGGGGCCGGTGCTGGTGGACATTCCCAAGGACATCACGGCGCAGCCGTGCGAGTACGCCTACCCCGAATCGGTGTCGATGCGTTCCTACAATCCGGTGCGCAAGGGCCATGCGGGCCAGATCAAGAAGGCGGCGCAGCTGCTCGCCGAGGCGAAGCGCCCGATGGTCTACACCGGCGGCGGCGTAATCCTGTCGAACGCCGCGCCGCGGCTCACCGAGTTCGTCAGGCACGCGGGCTTTCCCTGCACCAATACGCTGATGGGCCTGGGCGGCTACCCGGCGACCGACAAGCAGTTCCTCGGCATGCTCGGCATGCACGGCACCTACGAAGCCAACATGGCGATGCAGCACTGCGACGTGCTGCTGGCGGTGGGCGCCAGGTTCGATGACCGCGTGATCGGCAACCCGGCGCACTTCGCGCAGAACCCGCGCAAGATCATCCACATCGACATCGACCCGTCGTCGATCTCCAAGCGTGTCAAGGTGGACGTGCCGATCGTCGGCAACGTTCCCGAGGTGCTCGATGAACTCCTGAAGTCGCTGAAAGCGGACGCCAAGACGCAGGACATCAGGGCCTGGTGGAAGCAGATCGACGAGTGGCGCGGCAAGGACTGCCTGAAGTACAACCGCAACGCGAAGATCATCAAGCCGCAGTTCGTCATCGAGAAGCTCTACGAGGTCACCGGCGGCGACGCATTCATCACCTCCGACGTCGGCCAGCACCAGATGTGGGCCGCGCAGTTCTACAAGTTCGACCAGCCGCGCCGCTGGATCAACTCGGGCGGCCTCGGCACCATGGGCTTCGGCCTGCCTGCGGCGATGGGCGTGCGCATGGCCAATCCGGGCGCCACGGTGGCCTGCGTCACCGGCGAATCCTCGATCCAGATGTGCCTGCAGGAGCTCTCCACCTGCAAGCAGTACCGGCTGCCGATCAAGATCGTCAACCTGAACAACCGGTACATGGGCATGGTGCGCCAGTGGCAACAGTTCTTCCACGGCAACCGCTACTCCGAGTCCTACATGGACGCGCTGCCGGATTTCGTCAAGCTGGCGGAGGGCTACGGGCACCGCGGCGTGCAGATCGACAAGCCGGCCGACGTGGAGCCCGCGCTGCGCGAGGCGTTCATGAGGAAGGACGAGTTGGTGTTCCTGGACTTCCTCACCGATCAGACGGAGAACGTGTATCCGATGATTCCCGGCGGCAAGGGAATCACGGAGATGATCCTCTCCGAAGAGCTTTGATGCGGCACATCATCTCCATCCTGGTCGAGAACGAGGCCGGGGCGCTGTCGCGCATTGCGGGCCTGTTCTCGGCGCGCGGCTACAACATCGAGTCGCTCACCGTCGCGCCGACCGAGGACGCGTCGATGTCGCGCATGACGATCGTCACCAGCGGCTCGGACGACGTGGTGGAGCAGATCACCAAGCAGCTGAACAAGCTGATCGACGTGGTGAAGGTGGTCGACCTGTCCGAGGCGCAGCACATCGAGCGCGAGCTGATGCTGATCAAGGTGCGCGCCAGCGCCAAGGAGCGCGAAGACATGAAGCGCATGGCCGACATCTTCCGCGGCCGCATCATCGACGTTTCCGACAACACGTACACGATCGAGCTGACCGGCGACGGCAGGAAGCTCGACGCGTTCATTCAGGCGCTGGACCAGGGCGCGATCATCGAGACCGTGCGCACCGGCGCCAGCGGCATCGGCCGCGGCAACCGCGTCCTCAGGATCTAGTTTTCTCGGGGGAAGCACATGAAGGTCTATTACGACAAGGACGCCGACCTCTCGCTCATCAAGGGCAAGAAGGTCAGCATCATCGGCTACGGCTCGCAGGGCCACGCGCACGCGCAGAACCTGCAGGAATCCGGCGTCAAGGTCACCGTCGGCCTGCGCAAGGGCGGGGCCTCGTGGGACAAGGCGAAGAAGGGCGGCATCAAGGTCGCCGAGCTGGCTGAGGCGATCAAGGGCGCGGACATCGTCATGATCCTGCTGCCCGACGAGCACCACGCACAGGTCTACAAGGACTACGTCGAGCCGAACATCAAGAAGGGCGCCTCGCTCGCCTTCGCGCACGGCTTCAACATCCACTACGGCCTCATCCAGCCGCGCGCCGACCTCGACGTGTGGATGGTGGCGCCCAAGGCCCCGGGGCACACGGTGCGCTCGACCTACGCCGCCGGCGGCGGCGTGCCGATGCTGATCGCGGTGCACCGCAACCAGTCGAAGAAGGCGCGCGACCTGGCGCTTTCCTATGCCGCGGCGATCGGCGGCGGCAAGGCCGGGGTCATCGAGACCAATTTCAAGGAGGAGACCGAAACGGACCTCTTCGGCGAGCAGTGCGTGCTGTGTGGCGGCTGCGTCGAGCTGGTGAAGGCCGGTTTCGACACGCTGGTGGAGGCCGGCTACGCCCCGGAGATGGCGTATTTCGAGTGCCTGCACGAGCTCAAGCTGATCGTCGACCTGATGTACGAGGGCGGCATCGGCACGATGAACTACTCGATCTCCAACAACGCCGAGTACGGCGAGTACGTGAGCGGGCCGAAGATCATCGACGAGGGCACGCGCAAACGCATGAAGGATGTCCTCGCCCGCATCCAGTCCGGCGAATACGCCAAGGATTTCGTGCTGGAGAATCGCGCCGGCGCCCCGGTGCTGCTATCGCGCCGCCGCATGACCGCGGAACTGCCGATCGAGAAGGTCGGCGCGCGGCTGCGCGAGATGATGCCCTGGATCCGGAAGAACCGCCTTGTCGATACTTCGAAGAACTAGCCTCGTCCTGGTGGCCGCGCTTGCGCTGGCTGCCTGCAGCGAGGAGCAGTCAAAGAGCGTCGGCCAGATCCCGAAGAAGACGCTCGACAAGGCGGCTGCTGACATCAACAAGGCAATGCAGCAGGGCCAGGACTCCGAGCGCCTGAAGGAAGACCAGAAGTAGTGCGGCCGGCGTACCCGCACCCGGTCATCGCGCGAGAGGGCTGGCCGTTCCTCGGCATCGCCATCGCCGTTGCGCTGCTGGTCGCCGCGTTGGCCGGGGGGTGGTGGTCGCTGCCCCTGTGGCTCGCCGCGCTGTTCGTCCTGCAGTTCTTCCGCGACCCGCCGCGCGACGTGCCGGATGACCCGCGCGCCGTGGTATCGCCCGCCGACGGCCGCATCGTCGCGGTGGAGAAGGCGCGCGACCCCTGGCTGGAGCGCGACGCGCTGAAGATCAGCGTGTTCATGAACGTGTTCAACGTGCACTCCAACCGCGCGCCGGTGGACGGCACGGTCAAGCAGGCCTGGTATCACGCGGGACGGTTCCTCAACGCGGCCCTGGACAAGGCCTCGCTCGAGAACGAGAGGAACGCGCTGTGGTTGCGCACGCGGTCCGGCGTGGACGTGACCTGCGTGCAGGTCGCGGGCCTCATTGCCCGCCGCATCCTGTGCTACGTTAGCGCCGGCGCCGAGCTGGCGAGAGGGGAGCGCTTCGGCTTCATCCGCTTCGGCTCGCGCGTGGACGTATACCTGCCGCCCGACGCGCAGCCCGTGGCCGCCATCGGCGACAAGGTGTACGCGGCGGAAAGCGTGCTGGCGAGGTTGCCCGAGCATGGCTGATCAGCGCGGCCAGCAACAGGATTACCTGCCGGGGATGGTCCCGCCGCGCGGCGGCGGGCTGCGCCGGCGCGGCATCTACCTGCTGCCCAACCTGTTCACCACGGCGGCGCTGTTCGCCGGCTTCTACGCCATCGTGCAGGCGATGAACGGCCGCTTCGGCGACGCGGCGGTGGCCATCTTCGTCGCCGGACTGCTCGACGGCCTGGACGGGCGCGTGGCGCGCCTCACGCGCACGCAGAGCGAATTCGGCGCCCAGTACGACAGCCTCTCCGACATGGTCTCGTTCGGCGCCGCGCCCGCGCTGGTGCTGTACGAGTGGGCGCTGAAGGACCTCGGCCGCTTCGGCTGGATCGCCGCGTTCGTCTACTGCGCGGGCGCCGCGCTGCGCCTGGCGCGCTTCAACGTGATGATCGACGTGGTGGACAAGCGGTACTTCCAGGGACTGCCGAGCCCGGCCGCTGCGGCGCTGGTGGCGGGTTTCGTCTGGCTGGCGCACGACAACAAGATTCCCCTGGACGACTGGGGCCTGCAATGGGTCGCGGCGTTCTTCGCGCTGTACGGCGGGCTCACCATGGTGTCCAACGTGCCGTTCTACAGCTTCAAGGGCATCAACTTCAGGAAGAGCGTGCCGTTCTGGGCGCTGCTGCTGATCGTGCTCGGGTTCGTGCTGGTTTCTTCAGATCCGCCCATCGTGCTGTTCCTGCTGTTCTGCGCCTACGGCGTGTCGGGCTACGTGCTGTGGGCCCTGGGCAAGCGCGCCAAGCCGCATCCTTGACGGCGGCGCGCGGCACGGGCTATAGTGCCCCGCATGCAACAGGTCAAGCTTCTCGGCAACATCCTTTCCCTGGCGCTTCTCGCGCTGGGCAGCCTGCTGCTGCTGCGCCTCGCGCGCACAAACTAAAACCCCACAATTCGGCAGTGCCCGTTCCGCCCACAAGGCGGACAGGGATCAGTCCATTCATCTCCACGAGGAGCGGACCATGAGCAAAGGCAATTTGATCATTTTCGACACGACTATGCGCGACGGCGAGCAGAGCCCGGGAGCGTCCATGACCAAGGACGAGAAGCTGCGCATCGCGCGCGCGCTGGAGCGCATGCGCGTCGACGTGATCGAGGCCGGCTTCCCCGCGTCCTCCAACGGCGACTTCGAGGCGGTGCGCGCCGTCGCCGGCGTGGTGAAGGATTCCACCGTCGCCGGCCTGTGCCGCGCCAACGACCGCGACATCCAGCGCGGCATCGACGCGCTGAAGGACGCGAAGAGCTGGCGCGTCCACACCTTCATCGCCACCAGCGCGCTGCACATGGAGAAGAAGCTGCGCATGACCCCCGAGCAGGTGCTCGAGCAGGCGAAGCTTTCGGTGCGCTACGCGAAGAACGCCTGCCCCGACGTCGAGTTTTCGCCCGAGGACGCCAGCCGCTCGGATCCGGATTTCCTCTGCCGCGTGCTGGAAGCGGTGATCAAAGAAGGCGCCACCACCATCAACATCCCCGACACCGTCGGTTACGCGGTGCCGGAGCAGTTCGGCGCCATGATCAAGCGGCTGCGCGAGCGGGTGCCGAACTCGGACAAGGCGGTGTGGAGCGTGCACTGCCACAACGACCTCGGCATGGCGGTGGCCAATTCGCTCGCCGCGGTGATGATCGGCGGCGCGCGGCAGATCGAGTGCACCATCAACGGCCTGGGCGAGCGCGCCGGCAACACTTCGCTCGAGGAAGTGGTGATGGCGGTGCGCACGCGCAAGGACTTCTTCGACCTGGAGACGCGTATCGACACCACGCAGATCGTGCCCACTTCGCGCCTGGTGTCGCAGATCACCGGCTTCGTGGTGCAGCCGAACAAGGCGGTGGTCGGCGCGAACGCGTTCGCGCACGCCTCCGGCATCCATCAGGACGGCGTGCTGAAGGCGCGCGAAACCTACGAGATCATGACCGCGCAGGACGTGGGCTGGTCGACCAACAAGATCGTGCTGGGCAAGCTCTCGGGCCGCACCGCGTTCCGCCAGCGCATGAAGGAGCTCGGCGTCGAGCTGGACAACGAGGACGCCTACAACAAGGCCTTCCAGCGCTTCAAGGACCTCGCCGACAAGAAGGCGGAAATCTTCGACGAGGACCTGCGGGCGCTGGTGGCGCAGGAGGCGGGAATTTCCAAGGATGAGCACTGGCAGCTGGTGACCATGAGCCAGGCGAGCGGCATGAGCGAAAAACCGCATGCAAAGATCGTGATGGCCGAAGCGGGCAAGGAGAGGAAGTCGGAGGCGCAGGGCGACGGGCCGGTGGATGCGACCTTCAAGGCGATCGAGTCCTTGGCGAAGAGCGGGGCGGAGTTGCTGCTGTATTCGGTGAACGCGGTGACGCAGGGGACGGAATCGCAGGGCGAGGTGACGGTGCGGCTGGCCAAGGGTGGGCGCATCGTCAACGGCGTTGGCGCCGATACCGACATCATCGTGGCTTCCGCCAAGGCCTACATCAACGCGCTGAACAAGCTGGCGAGCAAGGTGGAGCGGGTCAACCCGCAGCACCAGCTCTAGTCAGCCGCGCGTACGCCACCGCAGAAGCAAAGAAAGCAAGGCTGAGCACGATTTCCGCGGCGGCGAGCCACTGCGAGGCGCCGCGCTCGCTCCAGGCGCGCACCACGCCTTCGGCGAAGTAGGCGAGGATCAGCATCGAGGACCACTGGTAGGTGTAGCGCCGGCCGTTGAGGATCCCCGGAATCGGGAAGGAGAGCGGCAACGCCTTCAGCGCCACGAGGGAACCGCCCGGTCGCAGCGGCGCGAGCCACATCTCCCAGGCAAGGCAGAGCAACAGCAGCCCGATCAGGCTGCCCGAAGCGACTAACCGAAGCGCACGCAATGGATCGGCGGCAACTGTGTGGACAGGCAGCGCCACGAATCGCCCTGATCCTCGGAGAGCCACAGGCCCCCTGTCGTAGAGCCGAACGCGAGGCGGTTTCCCGTCTCATCCACGTCGAGCCCGTGGCGGTAGACGAGGTCGTAAGCGTGCTCCTGCGGCAGGCCCTTGCGCAGCACCTCGAAGCTCTTGCCGCCGTCGCGCGTGCGCGCAACCACCAGCTTTGCGTCCACCGGCACGCGGCACTCGTCCTTCACCGCCGGCACGAACCAGGCGACATCCGGGTCCTGCGGATGCACGGCCACCGCGAAGCCGAACTTGGCGGGCTGGATGGCGGTGACCTCCTGCCAGTTCTTCGCGCCGTCCGTGGAGCGGAACACGCCGTTGTGGTGCTGCGTCCACATCACGTCGGGCCGTGCGGCACATTGCACGAGCCTGTGGATGTCCTGCATGTTCTGGTCGAACTTCTTCTCCGGCGGCATGTATTCCGCGTACATGCCCTGCGCGGCGACGGACCAGCTACCGCCGCCGTCTCTCGTCTGCCAGGCGCCGCCGGTGGAAATAGCCACGGTGATGCGCCGCGCATCGCGCGG
>JBGQFF010000012.1:0-39761 GCA_041496745.1 Gammaproteobacteria bacterium | reverse complement strand
GTGACCTCCGACTCGCTGCCTGCCGGTCCGGCAAACAGCGGCAGCGCGGCGTCGCTGCGGCCGGCGAAGCGCTCGCCCTGCAGATTCACCAGGCCGAGATCGCCCCACCGCGCCAGCGCGACATGCTCCTCGAGCGTCACCTCGAGCCGGTCGGGCCATACCCGGCGCACCTGCACGCGGCGCACCCAGGGCAGCTGTTCGAGCGCGGCGCGCGGCTGCGCCAGGTCCACGGCGAAGAAGTTGCCCTCGACGCGCCCGCGCATCGCCTGCTCGACCTCGGCGCTCGTGGTGTGCGCCGGCATGCCGCGTAGCGCCACCTCGCGCAGCGGGAACAGCGGCGAGCGCAGCAGCAGCTGCATTGCAGCGAAGGCGAACACCAGCAGGGAGAGCGCGGTGAGCGCGCCGGCCACTGCGTTGAGCTGGCGCGGGTTATCCCACATGACTGCTCTCCAGGATGCGCATGCACAGGTCCTCGTAGGAGAGCCCGGCGGCGCGCGCTGCCATCGGCACCAACGAGTGGTCGGTCATGCCCGGCACGGTGTTCACCTCGAGCAGCCACGGCTCACCGGCGCGGTCGAGCATCAGGTCCACGCGGCCCCAGCCGCTGCAAGCGAGGGCGCGGAACGCCCGCAGGCACAGTTGCTGGATCTCCCGCTCCCTTGCGGCAGGCAATCCGCAGGGAATCAGGTAGCGCGTGTCGTCGGCGACGTATTTGGCCTGGTAGTCGTAGAAATCGCGCGGCGTCTCCAGCTTGATCAAGGGCAACGCCTCGTCGCCGAGAATGCCGGCGGTGAGTTCGGTGCCTTCGACGAACTTTTCCGCGATCACCGCGCGGTCGTAGTTCACCGCCAGCGCGTAGGCTTCCTCCACGCCACCCGCGGCGCGCACCTTGCTCATGCCGATGGAGGAGCCCTCGTTGACCGGCTTCACCATCAGAGGCAGGCCCAGCCGTTTCGCGGTCGCGCGGAAATCGCCCTTCGCATCGAGGATCTCGAAGGGCGGGGTCGGCAGCCCTTCCGCCATCCACAGGCGCTTTGCGCGCAGCTTGTCCATGGCGAGCGCGGAGCCGAGTACGCCGCTGCCCGTGTAGCGCAGGCCCAGCCATTCCAGCGCGCCCTGCAGCGTGCCGTCTTCGCCGAAGCGCCCATGGAGCGCGATGAACGCGCGCTCATAGCGCCCGGCGATGAGGGCTTCGAGGCCCTTTTCCGCGGGATCGAAGGCATGCGCGTCCATGCCGCGTGCGCGCAGCGCGGCGAGCACCAGCGCACCGCTGTTCAGCGAGACCTCGCGTTCCGCCGACTTGCCGCCGAGGAGCACGGCGACCCTCATGCGCGCTCCCCGACGATGCGCACTTCGGGCAGCAGCGCGATGGAGGTCCGCTCGAGAACCCGGGCCCGCACCTCCTCGATCAGCCACTCGATGTCCGCCGCGCGCGCCGCGCCCTTGGGATTGACGATGAAGTTGGCGTGCTTCTCAGACACGCGCGCGCCGCCGCGCGCGAGTCCCTTCAGCCCGCAGGACTCGATCAACCGCGCCGCATGGTCGCCGGGCGGATTGCGGAACACGCTGCCGGCGTTGGGCAGCGACAGCGGCTGCGAGGCGATGCGCCGCTCGAGCAGCTCCTTGATGCGCGCGCGCGAGGCCGCGCCGTCGCCCTTGCGCAGGTCGAACCAGGCGCCGGCGAACCACTCGTCCGCGCCAAGGCGGCCGCCGCCCTTCAGCTCGCAGTGGCGGTAGCCGGTCTCGAACTCGTCCCGCGAGCGCGTTCGCACCTGGCCGCGCCGGTCGATGGTGACGGCGCGCTCCACGATCTCCCAGGTCTCGCCGCCGTAGCAGCCGGCGTTCATCGCCAGCGCGCCGCCCACCGTTCCCGGCACGCCGGCGAGGAACTCGGCGCCCACAAGTGCGTTGCGCGCGGCGAAACGCGCGACCTTGGGGCTCGCCACGCCGGCATCCGCGTACAGGCGGCCGACGATCAGTTCGGGATGCCTTGCCGCCGCGTGGGTCAGCACCACCGTGCCGGCAAAGCCCCCGTCGCGCACCAGCAGGTTCGAGCCCAAGCCGACGAACAGGAGCGGCTCCGCCGCCGGCAGCTGGCGCAGGAACGCCGCCAGGTCGTCGAGGTCCGCAGGCGAGTAGCAGCGCGCGGCCGGGCCGCCGGCGCGCCAGCTGACGTGGCGCGCCATCGGCTCGTGGGCCTTCAACTCGCCGCGCAACCCTTCCAGTCGCAGTGCGTCTGCCATGTTCATGTCAGCTGTGCCGGCACGTTGGCGATCGAGCCCGCGCCCATGGTGACCACCACGTCGCCGGCCCGCGCGACGCGCAGGATCGCCGCGGCCATCTGCCCGATGTCCTCGACGAACACCGGCTCGACCTTGCCCGCGACGCGCACCGCGCGCGCCAGCGAGCGGCCGTCCGCCGCGACGATCGCCGGCTCGCCCGCCGCGTAGACCTCGGTGAGCACGACGGCGTCGGCGGTCGACAGCACCCTGACGAAATCCTCGAACAGGTCGCGGGTGCGCGTGTAGCGGTGCGGCTGGAAGGCGAGCACGATGCGCCGCCCCGGAAACGCGCCGCGCGCAGCGGCGAGCGTCGCCGCCATCTCCGCCGGATGGTGGCCGTAGTCGTCGATCAGGGTGAAGCTGCCGCCGCCGGCGAGCCGGACCTCGCCGTAGCGCTGGAAGCGCCGGCCGACGCCGCGGAACTCGGCAAGCGCCTTGAGGATTGCCGCGTCCGGGACCCCCAGCTCGGTGCCCACGGCGATGGCGGCGAGCGCGTTCTGCACGTTGTGCTCCCCGGGCAGGTTGAGGGTCGCCGTCAGCGCCGGCCGCTTCTCCCTCAGCGCGGTGAAGCGCATCGTGCCCGCCGCGTGCGCGAGCTTCTCGGCCCGCACCATGGCGTCGGCGGCGAAGCCGTAGGTCATCACCGGCTTGGAGACGAACGGCAGGATCTCGCGCACGTTGGCGTCGTCGGCGCAGAGGATGGCGCTGCCGTAGAAGGGCAGGTTCTGCAGGAAGCTCACGAAGGCCTGCTTGAGGCGAGCGAAATCGTGCTGGTAGGTCTCCATGTGGTCGGCGTCGATGTTGGTCACCACCGCCACCACTGGCTGCAGGTGCAGGAAGGAGGCGTCCGACTCGTCGGCCTCGACCACGATGTAGTCGCCCTGCCCCAGGCGCGCATTGGAGCCGGCGGCGTTCAGACGCCCACCGATGACGAAGGTCGGGTCGAGCCCTCCCTCGGCCAACACGCTCGCCACCAGGCTGGTGGTGGTGGTCTTGCCGTGCGTGCCGGCGATCGCCACGCCCTGCTTGAGGCGCATGAGTTCGGCGAGCATCAGCGCGCGCGGCACCACCGGCACGCGCTGCGCGCGCGCCGCCATCACCTCCGGGTTGTCCGCGCGCACCGCGCTCGACACCACCACAGCGTCGGCGCCGTTGATGTTCTGCGCAGCATGGGAGAGTGCGACTTTCGCGCCCAGGTCCTTCAGGCGCCGCGTCGCCGCGTTCTCGGCGAGATCCGAGCCGCTCACCTGGTAACCGAGGTTGGCGAGCACTTCGGCGATGCCGCTCATGCCGGCGCCGCCGATGCCGACGAAATGGATATGGCGAACCTTGTGCTTCATTTCGCCAGCTCCATGCAGCGCTCGGCCACGATGCGCGCGGCGTCCGGCTTGCCCAGGCCGCGGGCCTTGCGCGCCATCTCGAGCAGCCGCGGCCGCTCCAGCGTGCGCAGCAGCGCCGCCAGCTTCTCCGGCGTCAGGTCCGCCTGCGGCAGCAGGATTGCGGCGCCCTGGTCGGCGAGGAAGCGCGCGTTGGCGGTCTGGTGGTCGTCCACCGCATGCGGGAAGGGCACCAGCACGCTCGCCACGCCGCCGGCGGAGAGTTCCGCGACGGTCATCGCGCCGGCGCGGCAGATCACCAGGTCCGCCTCCGCGTAGCGCCGCGCCATATCGTCGATGAAGGGTGTGAGTTCCCCCTGCACGCCGGCCGCGGCGTAGGCTGCGCGCAGCGCCGCGTAGTTCTTCTCCCCCGACTGGTGCACCACCGAGGGCCTCGGTTCGAGCAGCGCGATCGCCTTCGGCACGCACTCGTTGAGCGCCTGCGCGCCGCCGGAGCCGCCCACCACCAGGAGCTTCAACGGGCCGCTGCGCCGCGCGTAGCGCTCGGCCGGGTCGGCAAGCGCGGCGATCTCGCCCCGCACCGGGTTGCCGGTCCATTCCGCGCCCTTCAGCGCCTGCGGGAAGGCGGTCATGGTCTTGTCCGCGACCCCGGCCAGGATGCGGTTGGTGAGCCCGGCGATGGCGTTCTGCTCGTGCACCGCGAGGGGTCGCGCCAGCAGCGAGGCCATCATGCCGCCGGGGAACGCGACGTAGCCGCCCATGCCGAGCACCACGTCGGGGCGCAGGCGGAATATCGTCCCCGCGGACTGCCAGAAACCGACCAGCAGGTTGAGCGGCAGCAGCAGCGCCGCGAGCAAGCCCTTGCCGCGCAGCGCCGCAGCGCGGATCGAGGCCAGCTCGTAGCCGCGCGCGGCGACCAGCCGCGCTTCCATGCCGGCGCGCGTCCCCATCCACACCACGCGCCAGCCGCGCTCGCGCAGCACGTCGGCCACCGCGAGGCCGGGGAACACGTGGCCGCCGGTGCCGCCCGCCATGATCAGCGCGGTCCTCATGCGCGCAGCCCCCGCGCCAGCTGCCGGTTCTCCCAGTCGATGCGCAGCAGCATGGCGAAGGCGAGGCAGTTCACCACCAGCCCCGTGCCGCCGAAGCTCATCAGCGGCAGGGTCAAGCCCTTGGTCGGCAGCAGGCCCATGTTCACGCCCATGTTGATCAGCGCCTGGAAGCCGATCCAGACGCTGATGCCCTGCGCGGCAAGGGATGCGAAGTGCCGCTCGCGCAGCGCGGCTTGCCGGCCGATGGCGAAGGCGCGCATCACCACCCAACCGAAAAGCGCGATCACCGCGGCAACGCCGAGGAAGCCGAGCTCCTCGGCGATCACCGCGAGGAGGAAATCCGTATGCGCCTCGGGAAGGTAGTGCAGCTTCTCCACGCTTGCGCCCAGACCCACGCCCAGCCATTCGCCGCGCCCGAACGCGATCAGCGCGTGCGACAGCTGGTAGCCGCGGCCGAACGGGTCGGTCCAGGGATCCATGAAGCCGAGGATGCGCTGCATGCGGTACTCGGAAGTCAGCACCAGCAGCGCGAAGCCGAGCGCCAGCATCGCTCCGAGCGCCGTAAAATGCCGCCCGTTCATGCCACCGAGGAACAGGATGCCGAAGGTGGTGACGGCGATCACCACCAGCGCGCCGAAATCCGGCTCGCGCAGCAGGAGCCACGAGACGAACATCATCACCGCCAGCATCGGCAGCAGCCCGCGCCTGAAGCTCTTCAGCACCGCGTGCTTGCGCACCGTGTAGTCTGCGGCGTACAGCACCGCGGCGAGCTTCATCAGCTCGGAGGGCTGCATCGTGGCGGCCTCCAGGTTGATCCAGCGGCGCGCGCCGTTCACCTCGCGCCCGATGCCGGGCACCAGCACCAGAACCAGGAGCACCACGCCGGCGAGGAACAGCCACGGCGCCCCCTTCTGCCAGTAGCGCACCGGCACCAGGAACACCGCAATCGCGGCGGCGAGCGCTACGGCGAGGAACACCGTGTGGCGGAGCAGGTAGTAGGCCGCGTTGCTGCCCGTGTGCCGACTCGCTTCGGCAGTGGTGATCGACGCCGAATACACCATCACCAGGCCGATCGCCATCAGCAGCAGCACCGCCCAGGCGAGCGAGCGGTCGTACTCGGGGGCGGCGTCCGTGGCGAAGACGTAGGTGGCGTTCATCTCAGGCCCCCAGCGCATGCACCGCCGCGGCGAACACCTCGCCCCGGTGGCGGTAGTCGCGGAACATGTCGAAACTGGCGCAGGCAGGCGACAGCAGTACGGCGTCGCCCGCGCGTGCGCGCTGTGCCGCGAGCGCCACCGCCTGCTCCAGCGTCGCGCAGCGCTCGAGCGGCACGCCGCTCGACGCGAGCGCCCGCTCGATCAACGGCGCGTCGCGCCCGATGAGCAGGACGTGGCGCGCATGCGCGGCGACCGCCGGCGCGAGCGGAGCGAAATCCTGTCCCTTGCCCTCGCCGCCGGCGATCAGCAGCGCCGGGCGGCCCAACCCTTGCAGGGCGGCAACCGCGGCGCCGACGTTGGTGCCCTTCGAATCGTCGTACCAGGCGACGCCGCCGCGCTCGGCGACGAGCTGCAGCCGGTGCGGCAGGCCGCGGAACGTGCGCAGGCCCTGCGCCAAGGCTTCGCGCGAGGCGCCGAGCGAACGCGCCAGCGCACAGGCGGCGAGCGCGTTGGCGGCGTTGTGCGCGCCGCGGATCTGCAGTTCGGACAGCGGCAGCACAGGCAGGGCGCCCTCGTGGACCATGCCATCCACCACACCCCATTGCCCCTCCGCGCCTGGCGCGCCGAGCCCGAAAGTCACCTGTTCCCTGCCCGGGAGCCCCATGGAAATCGAGCGCGCGTCGTCGCGGTTGAGCACCTGTGCGCCCTCGCCCATGAAGATGCGCGCCTTCGCCGCCGCGTAGTCCTCCATGCCCGCGTAGCGGTCGAGGTGGTCTTCACTCAGGTTGAGCACCGCCGCGGCGTCCGGCTCCAGCGACCAGGTGGTCTCCAGTTGGTAGCTCGAGAGTTCCAGCACCCAGGCCGCCGGCGGCGCCCTGCGTTTCATCAACGCGTCCAACGCGGCGGGCCCGATGTTGCCGGCAACCTCGCATTCAATTCCCGCGGCGCGCAGCAGGTGCCCGGTGAGCGCCGTCACCGTGGTCTTGCCGTTGGTGCCGCTGATCGCGAGCACGCGGGAAGCCGTGTCGCTGCGCACCTGCCAGGCGAAGAGCTCGATGTCGCCGACTACCGGAACGCTCCTTGCGATCGCCGCCTGCACGACGGCTTCCTGCAGCGAGAGGCCGGGGCTGATGCACACCAGGTCGACGCCCTCGAGCAGCGCCTCGGCGAAGGGCCCCGTGCGCAACTCGCCGGAGTAATCCCTTGCGCGGGGCGGATCGGCGCGCGTGTCCGCCGCCCTTACGGCACCGCCTTGCTGCTGCACCCAGCGCGCCGCCGAGAGGCCGCTGTCGCCCAGGCCGAGCACCAGCACGCGCCTGCCGGCAAGCGCCACCGGCTGGGGCCGCGGCAGCAGGTTGAAGAGGGGTTCGCGCATCGACATGTTCACCGCAGCTTCAACGTCGACAGCCCGAACAGCACCAGCATCATGGTGATGATCCAGAAGCGCACCACCACCTGCGACTCTTTCCAACCTTCCAGCTCGTAGTGGTGGTGCAGCGGCGCCATGCGGAAGATGCGCTTGCCGCCGGTGGCCTTGAAGTACATCACCTGCAGCATCACCGACAGCGTCTCGGCGACGAACACGCCGCCCATGATGAACAGCACGATCTCCTGGCGCACGATCACGGCGATGGTGCCGAGCGCCGCGCCGAGCGCGAGCGCGCCGACGTCGCCCATGAACACCTCCGCGGGATAGGCGTTGAACCAGAGGAAGCCGAGGCCGGCGCCCGCGAGCGCGCCGCAGAACACCGCCAGCTCTCCGGCGCCCGGGATGTGGGGCAGGCCGAGGTATTTGGAGAACACCGAGTGGCCGGCGGCGTAGGCGAAGATGCCGAGCGCGCTGCCGATCAGCACCGTCGGCATGATCGCCAGCCCGTCCAGGCCGTCGGTGAGGTTGACGGCGTTGGAGGTGCCGACGATGACGAAGTAGGTGAGGATGATGAAACCGATTGGGCCGAGCGGATAGGCGACGAACTTGAAGAACGGCACGATCAGCTCGTTCAGCGCCGGGGTGCCCTGCGAGACGCTGGCGAGGTAAGCCGCCGCCGACAGGCCGATGGCGGATTGCCAGAACAGCTTCGCGCGCGCCGACAGGCCCTTGGGGTTGCGGTGCACCACCTTGCGGTAGTCGTCGATCCAGCCGATGGCGCCGAAACCGATCGTCACCAGCAGCACCACCCACAGGTAGCGGTTCTGCAAGTCGCCCCACAGCAGCGTGGTGATGCCGATCGAAAGCAGAATGAGCGCGCCGCCCATGGTCGGTGTGCCGGCCTTGGTCAGGTGCGTCTTCGGGCCGTCGTCGCGCACCGACTGGCCGATCTTGTAGGCGGTCAGTTTGCGGATCACGTAGGGGCCGAGGATCAGCGAGATCGCGAGCGCGGTGAGGCAGGCGAGCACCGCGCGCAGCGTGATGTAGTTGAAGACGTTGAACAGGCGCACGTCGCGGGCCAGCCATTGCGCAAAATCGAGCAGCATCAGTGCCCTCCTTGGGCTTCGCCGGTCAGCGCGGCCACCACGCGTTCCATGCGCATGAAGCGCGAGCCTTTCACCAGCACGGTTGCGCCGCCTGGCAGCGCCTTGACGAGCGCCTCGGGCGCCTCGAAATGCCGGCCGTCCGCGCCGAAGGCTTTCACCGCCTCTCGGCTCGCCTCGCCGATGGCATACAGCGCGCCGATCCTGCTCGCGCGCGCATAGGCGCCGATCTCGCGATGCAACGCGGGTCCCTGTGCGCCGACTTCACCCATGTCGCCCAGCACCAGCACGGTCGGCGCGGCGCAGGCGGCGAGCACGTCGATCGCAGCGCGCACCGAGTCGGGATTGGCGTTGTAGCTGTCGTCGATCACCGTGGCTCCGCTCGCGGTCCGCTTCACCTGCAGGCGGCCGCTGGTGGGCCGGAACGCGCTGAGACCCGCGCCAATCGCTGCAGGCCCCACTCCGGCGGCATGCGCGCAGGCGCCAGCGGCGAGCGCGTTGCGCACGTTGTGCAGGCCGGGAATGGCGAGCGTCGCCGAGATCTTCCCGGCCGGCGTCGAGATCGTGATCTCGCTCGACAGGTGTTTGTGGGCATAGCTGCCGCCCACCGGTGCCGGCGTGTCGAGGCCGAACTCCACTCTCCTGCGCGAGCCGGCCGCGCGGCGGAACACGGCAGCCTGCGCGTCGTCGGCGTTGATCACCGCCACACCGTCGAGCGGCAGCGCCTCAAACACGCTCGCGTTCTCCGCGGCCACCGCTTGCACGTTTTTCATGAATTCCAGGTGCTCGCGCTGCGCGTTGGTGACCAGTGCCTCGGTCGGCCGGGCGATCGCCGCGAGGACCCCGATCTCGCCCGGGTGGTTCATGCCGAGTTCCACCACGGCGTATTTGTGCCCGGCGCGCAGGCCGAGCAGTGTCAGCGGCACGCCGATGTCGGTATTGAGATTGCCCTTCGTGGCGAGCACCGCGGTTTCGCCCGCGTGGGCGCGCAGGATCGAGGCCAGCATCTCCTTGGTGGTGGTCTTGCCGTTGGAGCCCGTGATCGCGATCAGCACCGGCGCGAAGCGGCCCCGCCAGCAGCGGCCGATGCGGCCCAGCGCGCGGCGCGTGTCGTCCACCACGATCACCGGCAGCGGCGCGGCGCCCGCGTGCCGGCCATCGATCAGCGCGCCGGCCGCTCCTTTCGCCTGCGCCATGGCGAGGAACTCGTGCCCGTCGTAACGCTCGCCGCGGATGGCGACGAACAGTTCGCCCCGCGCCAGGCTGCGGCTGTCGGTGGAGACGCCGCTGAACACCGCGTCGGCGCCGCTCAGGCGGCCTTCGGCAAAGCGCGCGGCCTCGGCGAGGCTCATCATCGCTTCCCCGCCCTGCGCGCCAGCGCCGCCTGCGCCACCGCCGCGTCGGAGAACGGCAGGCGCCGTCCGCGGGTTTCCTGCCAGGGCTCGTGGCCCTTGCCCGAGATCAGCACCACATCGGCGTCCGCGGCCTGGGCGATCGCCGACTCGATGGCGCGCGCGCGATCCGCTTCGACCGCGTGCGGCTCGCTCACGCCGGATTCGATCTCGTGGATGATGGCAAGCGGGTCTTCGCTGCGCGGATTATCCGACGTGAGCACGATGCGGTCGGCGAGGCGCGAAGCCACTGCGCCCATCAGCGGGCGCTTGCTGCGGTCGCGGTCGCCGCCCGCCCCGAACACCGCGACCAGGCGGCCGCGGCGCGCGTCCGCCATGGAGCGCAGCACCTGCAGCACCTTGTCGAGCGCATCAGGGCTGTGCGCATAGTCGATCACCGTGAGCGGCGCGTCGCCGACGCGCTGCAGGCGGCCGGGAACCGCGGGCAGCGACGCCAGCGCGGCCACCGCCTGTCCGAACGGCAGGCCATAAATGAGCAGGCAGCCGAGCACGCCGAGCGCGTTGGCGACGTTGAAGCGGCCGAGCTGGTAGAACTCCGTCTGCGCTTCGCCCCAGCTGGTCGCGAGTTCCAGGCGTTGTGGCGCAATGCGTAGCGCCGCCACGAACTCGGTCACGCTCCCGGGTGCCACGGCGGCTGGCGACAGGCTGTAGCCGATCGTGCGCAGGCCGCGCTCGCGCAGCCGGACCGCCAAGTGCACGCCGAATGCGTCGTCGAGGTTGAGCACTGCGCAGGCCAAGCCCTCGGACTCGAACAACCGGGCCTTGGCCGCGGCGTAGGCATCCAAGGAGCCGTGGTAGTCGAGGTGGTCGTGCGTCAGGTTGGTGAACAGCGCGCAATCGAACGCGACGCCGCTGACGCGCCCCTGCTCCAGGCCGTGCGAGGAGACCTCCATGGCCACCGCCGCCGCGCCCCCGCGCCGCATGCCCGCGAGCAGCCGGTGCAGTTCGAGCGCGTCGGGGGTGGTGGTGGCCGTGTCCTCGAGGGCACCGCGGAATCCGGCGCCGAGCGTGCCGACCACGCCGCATTTCGCCCCGGCGTCGCTCAATGCCGCGGCGATCCACTGGCTGCACGAGGTCTTGCCGTTGGTGCCGGTGACGCCGCAGGTCCACAGCGCCTCGCTGGGTCGGCCGTAGAACTCGTGCGCAAGCAGACCCGCCTGCTGCTTCAGGCCGCGCACCGGCGCGTTCGGCGCTCGCCACTCTTCGCGCCACGCATAGCCGTCGGCCTCCCACAGCACGCCCGCCGCGCCGCGCGCGATCGCATCCGGAATATGGTCGCGGCCGTCCGCTGTGGCGCCCGGATAGGCGAGAAAGGCGACGCCGGGCGCGCAGCGGCGGCTGTCGGAGCTCAGGTGCTCGATCACGGCGCCCTGCGCGGCGAGCCTGGCAAGGGGACCGGCGCCAATCAGGTGCTCTCCCTGGCTTCCTCGCCCGCGCCCGGCAAAGGCACGGGCTCGAGCGGCGCGTCGTGCGGCACGCCGAGCAGGCGCAGCGCGCCCTGCATGATCTGCGCGAATACCGGAGCCGCCACCACGCCGCCGTAGTACTTGCCGTCGGAGGGTTCGTCGATCATCACCGCGACCACGATGCGCGGGTCGCTCGCCGGCGCAAGGCCGACGAAGGAGGCGATGTACTTGTCCGGCGCGTAGCCGCCGTTCTCCTGCTTGTGCGCGGTGCCCGTCTTTCCGGCCACGCGCCAGCCCATGATGCGGGCGCGCGGCGCGGTGCCCCCGGGCTGCACCGCCAGCTCGAGCATGGTGCGCACGGCGCGCGCGGTCTGCGGCGAGAGCACGCGCGTGCCGGCCGCCGGGGCATCCGACTTGACCAGGGTGAGGGGCACCAGCTCGCCGTCGCGGGCGAACATGGTGTAGGCGCGCGCCAGCTGCACCAGGCTCACCGAGATGCCGTGGCCATAGGCCATCGTGGCCTGTTCCACCGGCCGCCAGGTGCGCGCCGGGCGCAACCTGCCCTCGGCTTCGCCGGGAAAGCCCAGTTGCGGCGCGACGCCGAAGCCGGCGCGGTTGAACATGTCCCACATGTCCTCGCGCGGCAGCGACAGCGCGATCTTCGCCGCGCCGACGTTGGAGGACTTCTGGATCACCTGGGCGACGTTGAGCGCGCCCTCCGGGTGCTGATCGTGGATCGTGTAGTTGGCGATGCGCAGCGTGTCGCGACCGGAGCTGACCAGGCTGCGCGGCGTCACCTTGCCCAGCTCGAGCGCCAGCGCGACGGTGAACGGCTTGAGCGTCGAGCCCGGCTCGAACGTGTCGGTGAAAGCGCGATTGCGCAGCTGCGCGCCGGAGAGCTTCGTGCGGTTGTTCGGGTTGAACGAGGGCAGGTTGGCGAGCGCCAGCACTTCACCGGTGCGCACGTCGATCGCCACCACCGCGCCGGCTTTCGCCTTGTGCTCGGCGACCGCCGCCTTCAGCGCACCGTAGGCGAGGCTCTGGATCTTGCCGTCGATCGACAGCTGCAGGTCCTTGCCGTCCTGCGCCGCGCGGATCGATTCGATGTCCTCCACCACGCGGCCAAGGCGGTCCTTGATCACGCGCCGGCTGCCGGGAACGCCGCCCAGGCTCGCCTGGTGGGCGAGCTCGATGCCTTCCTGGCCCGCCTCGTCCAGCCCGGTGAAGCCGACCAGGTGCGCGGTAAGCTCGCCGCCCGGGTAGTAGCGGCGGAACTCGCGGTGCTGGTGGATGCCCGGCAGCCCGAGCCGCGCCACCTGCTCGGCCTGCTCCGGCGCGATCTGCCGCTTGAGGTAGACGAAGTCGCGCGAGCTTTCCGCGAGCCGCTTGTGCAGCTCGCGCGGATCGGCGCCGAGCAGCGCCGCGAGTTTCTTCAGCTGCGCCGGCGTCGCGACCACGTCCTCGGGAATCGCCCACACCGACTGCACCGGCGTCGAGATGGCGAGCGCTTCGCCGTGCCGGTCGAGGATGCGGCCGCGCGTGCCGGGCATCTCGAGCACGCGGCTGTAGCGCGCCTCGCCTTTTTCCTGCAGGAATCCGGTGTGCATGGCCTGCAGGTAGACCGACCTGCCGGCGAGCACGGCGAATGCGGCGAGCATGGCGCACATCACCACGCGCGCGCGCCACACCGGCAGGCGCACGATGCCGCAAGCCGCCACAGCGCTCATCGCGGTGCCTCGCGCTCCACGATGCGCACGCGGCGCGCGTCCGGCGTGCGCATGCCGAGCGTGCCCGCGGCGACTTTCTCGACGCGGGCGTGCAGGCCCCAGGTGCCGGCCTCGAGCTGCAGCCTGCCGTACTCGGTCTCGAGCTCGCGCGCGCGCGCCTGCTCGCGCTCGAGCTCGGAGAACAGCTTGCGGGCCTTGTGCTGGGAGGTGACGAGCCCGAGCGCGCAGACGACGAGAACCAGGAGGAGGAGGAGGTTCAGCTTCGCCACGCGTCGGGCTCGATTCGGGTGATCAGGGACGGGTCAAAGGGGGCCGCGGTGCGCTGCGCGACGCGCAGCACTGCGCTGCGCGCGCGCGGGTTGGCGGCGGCTTCGCCGCTCGAGGGGCGCACCGGCTTGCCGACGATTGTGAGCAGGGCTTGTGGCATCTCGCTGGCGCGCACGGGCAAATCCCGTGGCAGCGCCGGGCGGGCGCAGGCCTGCAGGAAGCGCTTGATGATGCGGTCTTCCAGTGAATGGAAGGCGATCAGGGCCAGGCGTGCGCCCGGGGCGAGCCTCTCCACCGCCTGCGGCAGCATCAGCGACACTTCCTCAAGCTCCCGATTGACGAGAATCCGTAGAGCTTGAAAGGTGCGCGTCGCCGGATCCTGGCCCGGCTCCCGTGTGCGGACCGCCGTACCCACGAGATCGGCAAGTTGGCGGGTCGTGCGGATGGGCGCGCTCCGGCGAGCAACTGCAATCGCCGCTGCAACCTGTTTAGCAAACCGTTCTTCCCCATACCCCCCGATGACCTCCCTGAGTTGCGCTTCGCTCGCCGCGGCCAGCCATTCGGCCGCGGACTGCCCTTGAGTCGGATCCATGCGCATGTCGAGCGGGCCGTCGGCGCGGAACGAGAAGCCGCGCGCCGGGTCGTCGATCTGCGGCGAGGACACGCCCAGGTCGAACAGCATCCCGTGCGCGCGCGCCACGCCCTGTGCGTCGAGCGTTTGCGCGAGCTTGCTGAATGCCGTGTGCACGATCGAGAAGCGCGCGTCGCGGATCTCCCGCGCCGCGTCCACCGCCCGCGGATCCCGGTCGAGCGCGATCAGGCGCCCGCGCGGCCCGAGCCGCTCGAGGATCAGCCGGCTGTGCCCGCCGCGGCCGAAAGTGCCGTCCACGTAGATGCCGTCCGGCCGCAGCGCCAGCGCCTCGACGGCTTCGGCGGCAAGAACTGCGCGGTGCGTGGGGGTAGCGGCGCTCATCTGGGGGCGCACCCGCGCTCACAGCGAGAAATCCTCCATGCCTGGAGGCGGCGCGGCGGGGCCGGCGAGCGCTTGCGTGAGCTTCGTGTTCCACAAGCCGGAGTCCCACAGTTCGAAATAGGCGCCCTGCCCGACCAGCATCAGGTCGTGTTCGAGCTTGGCGTGTTGGCGTAGCGCGCCCGACAGGAGGATGCGGCCCGAGCCGTCCGGCACCACGTGCTCCTCGAAGCCGAGCAGCAGCCGCTTCCACCAGCTGGCTTGCGGGTGAAAACTCGGAAATGTTTCCGCCTTGGCGCGCACCGGCTCCCAGGCAGCGGGCGGATACAGCAGCACGCAGCCTTCCGGGTGCGCCGTGAGCACGAGGTGCTTTGAACTCGCGAGCAGCGCTTCGCGATGGCGCGTCGGAATAGCCAGACGGCCCTTCGCGTCGAGCGTGACCACCGTAGCGCCGTGAAATGTCCCACCCATGCCCTGTTTTTCCTCGGCGGCCGGGGCGCTGCGGGCATCTCCCCTTTTTCCGCCACTTTTTTCTACCTTTCCCCACTTTAAGGGGAAAGGAAGGACAAGGTCAAGCCAAATCTTCAGGCCTGACAAAGACTTAGCGACGTTTTCCGAGACTGATTCTGGAAACTAAATGGCTATGTTTTTCAGTAGCTTACAAAATCTACTGAAAGTGCCTTCTTAGAACCGCTCGTGACTTATGCCCGGGCCAGTCGGTCGATGGTTTCCGCGGCTACTCCGACTTTCGCGCCGGCCGCGTGGATTTCCAACCAGGTATTGGCATCCACCGCGATGCCCTCCTTTTCGCGCTTGGCGCACGTCTCGCGCTCGGGGTCGCCGGCGATGCGCACGCGGTCGTTGCCCGGCGCGGGGGGCGACTTCTTCACCCAGCCGATGAATTCGCGCGCTTCGCGCGCGAACGCGTCCGCGGTGCCTAGTTTCTTCGGGTCAATGAGGATGGTGAGCATGCCGTTCAGCACGCGCTTCTTCGAGCGGTCCTGCGTGTGCCAGGTGCCGCCGCCGGAGAGCGCGCCGCCCAATAGTTCGCACACCACGGCGAGGCCGTAGCCCTTGTGCAGGCCGAAAGTGGTGAGCGCGCCGAAGGGCTCGATCACGCCGAAACGCGCATCCAGCGTCGGATTACCCTTGTCGTCGAGCAGCAGGCCGGGCGGCAGTTTCTCGCCCTTGTTGTGCGCGACGCGCACCTTGCCCTGCGCCACGCCGCTCGTAGCCATGTCGAGGATGAACGGCGCCTGCCCGGCGAGCGGGATGCCGATGGTGCAGGGATTGGTGCCGAAGCGCGCGTCGCTGCCGCCGAAGGGCGCAACGATGGAGCGCGAGAGGACGTTCACGAAACTGATCGACACCAGCCCCTCGGCCACCGCCTGCTCGGCCCATTGCCCGATGCGGCACAGGTGGTGCGAATTGGCGAGCGCCATCACGCACACGCCGTGGCGCTTCGCGCGCTCGATGGCGATGGCGGTGGCTTCCAGTCCGATCACTTGCCCGTAGCCGGCCTGGCCATCGAGTGCCACCAGCGCGCCGCCGTCGAATTTCACCTGGGGGTGGCGGTTCGGCTGCAGCCCGCCCTCCTTCAGCGAATCGACGTAGCGCGGGATCATGCCGATGCCATGCGAGTCGTGCCCGGTGAGGTTGGCGGTGACGAGGTTCTCGGCGACGATGCGCGCCTCGCGCGCCTCGCTGCCGCCCGCGGTAACGATCGCCTCGACGGCGCGCGCGAGCGGCGCCGGCTTGAACACGCGGGATTGGGCCATGCGGCCGAGTTTATAATGCCCCGGCACCATCGCGCCGGCCCATGATCGACAAGTTCATTTCTTCCCCCGCCGAGGCCCTCGCCGACGTGCCCGACGGCGCCACCGTCATGATCGGCGGCTTCGGCAACGCCGGCATGCCGGCGGAATTGATCGACGCGCTGATCGCGCAAGGCGCGAAGAACCTCACGGTGGTCAACAACAATGCCGGCAACGCCGATGCGGGGCTCGCCGCCCTGATCGGCGCGAAGCGCGTGAGGAAGATCATCTGCTCCTTCCCGCGGCAGACCGATTCCTGGCATTTCGACAGGGCCTTCCGCGCCGGCGAGCTGGAGCTCGAACTGGTGCCGCAGGGCACGCTCGCCGAGCGCATCCGCGCCGCCGGCGCGGGGATCGGCGCGTTCTACACGCCGACCGCCTACGGCACCAGGCTCGCCGAAGGCAAGGAGACGCGGCGCATCGGCGATCGCGACTACGTGCTCGAATCCCCGATCCACGCCGACTACGCGCTGATCAAGGCGGACCGCGCCGACCGCTGGGGCAACCTCACCTACCGCATGACCGCGCGCAACTTCGGGCCGATCATGGCGGCGGCGGCCAAATGCACGGTGGTGCAGGTGCGCGAGACGGTGGCGCTGGGCGAACTCGATCCGGAGATCGTGGTCACCCCGGGAATCTTCGTGAAGCGCGTCGTGCGCATCGCGCCGCTGAGGAGGGCCGCATGAAGAAGCTCGACCGCAACCAGATCGCCGCGCGCGTGGCGCGCGACATCCCCGAAGGCGCCTACGTCAACCTCGGCATCGGCCTGCCGACGCTGGTCGCCGAGCACCTGCCGAAGGACCGCGAGATCGTCCTGCACAGCGAGAACGGCGTGCTGGGCATCGGCCCGCGGCCGCCCAAGGGCCAGGAGGACGAAGACCTGATCAATGCCGGCAAGGAGCCGGTGACGCTGCTCAAGGGCGGCGCCTTCTTCCATCACGCCGACTCCTTCGGCATGATCCGCGGGCAACACCTCGATTACTGCGTCCTGGGGGCGTTCCAGGTCTCGGTGTCAGGCGACCTCGCCAACTGGCACACCGGCGCGCCGGATGCGATCCCGGCAGTCGGCGGCGCGATGGATCTGGCGGTCGGCGCGAAGAACGTCCTGGTGATGATGGAGCACCTCACCAAGGACGGAAAAAGCAAGGTCGTGGAGCGCTGCAGCTATCCGCTGACGGCGGCGCGCTGCGTGAACCGCATCTACACCGACCTCGCGGTGCTCGACGTGAAGGCCGATGGCCTTCATGTGGTCGACATCGTCGAGGGGCTGTCCTTCGAGGAACTGCAGCGCCTGAGCGGGGTGCCGCTCAGGCGGCTCGCTCCTGCAGCGTCGCGGCCACCGCGCGCCCGATGATGACAGGCAAGTTCTAAGAAAGCCCATCTTTCACCTCCACGTTTTCTGGATGCAACTCGATCCCGGACGCCTGGGCCTGCTGCAGCAGCAGCGTCGCGAAATCCTCCTCCTGCATGCCGCGGCCCATCATAGCCTGAACCAGGTCGCGGGTGGCCGCCGCCAGCGGCATCGGCACATCGAACCTGCGCCCGGCGTCCAGGCCCAGGTCCATGTCCTTCCTCAGCAGCTCCGGCGTGAACGTCACCCTGAAGTCCAGGTTGACGAAGGCCGGCGTCTTGTAGCGCGTGAACACCGAGCCCATCACGCTCTGGTTGAGGAACTCGAGGAATGCGTGACGCGGCACGCCCGCCTTCTGCGCCAGCACCGTGATCTCGGCGAGCGACTGGGTCACCACGCCGAGGAACACGTTGTGGCAGATCTTGACGATGCGCGCGAGCTCCCCTTCGCCGACGTAGCTGGCGGAAGACGCGATCATCTTCAGCAGGGGCAGCGCCTCGTCGAACGATTTCTTCGGGCCGGAGCACACGAACGAGAGCTTCCCCGCCTTGATTACCTTGGCGTTGCCGGAGACAGGCGCGGCGAGGTAGGCAATGCCGCGCTTTGCCAGCAGTTCGCGCAGTTCCGCCGAGCCTTCGAGCGAGATCGAGGAGCACTCGATCACCATGCGCGGCTGCGCCTTACCCGCCAGCAACTCGCCCATCACCTGCTTCACGTCCTGCCACGCCGACACCATGCAGAACACGATGTCACACGCAGCGAGCTCGGCCACCCGGACGGCGATCTTCGCGCCGTACTGCGCGAGCGGCTCGGCCTTTGCCGGGGTGCGGTTCCAAGCAAGCACGTCGGCGCCGCCCTTGGCGAGGCGCGCCGCCATTTCATAGCCCATGCGACCGGTGCCGATCCAGCCGACGCTCGGTCTAGTAGGGGTTGGCAATCGGCAATTCCTCGGCGGGGTAAAGCGAGATGATCTGCGCGCCCTTCGGGGTGAGGATCACTTCCTCCTCGATCCGGGCGGCGGAGACGCCGTCCGACGCCGGGCAATAGGTCTCCACGGCGAACACCATCCCGGCCTTCAGTTCGATCGGCTCGCGGAAGGAGTTGACGCGCGAGATCAGCGGCCGCTCGTGCAGCCCGAGACCCAGGCCGTGGCAGAAGTTCAGGCCGAAGGCCTCCATCTCGCTGGCGAATCCCGCTGCCTGGGCTTTCGGCAGCGCCGCGGCGATCTTGTCCGTGCTCATGCCCGGCTTGAGCAGGTCGATCACTTTGTCCATCCATTCGCGCGCCTTGCGGTAGGCAGTTCGTTGCGGGCCGGTGGCACGCCCGACGCTGAATGTGCGGTAGTAGCAGGTGCGGTAGCCCGTGAACGACTGGATCACGTCGAAGAACGCCTGGTCGCCGGGGCGGATCAGCCGGTCGGTGAAATTGTGCGGGTGCGGCGAGCAGCGCTCGCCCGAGATGGAGTTGATCGCCTCCACGCAATCCGAGCCCATCTCGTAGAGCCGCTTGGTGGCGAGCGCCACGATCTGCGACTCCATCACGCCCGGCTTCAGCGCCTCGGCGATGTCCTGGTACACGCCGTCCACCATGGCGGCGGCCATGTTGAGCAGCGTCAGCTCGTCCACGTTCTTCACTTCGCGCGCCTGCAGCATCACCTGCTGGCCGTCGCGCACCTCGATGCCTTCCTTCTGCAGCGCGAACAGCATCGGCGGCTCGACCACGTCCACGCCGAGGGGCATTTTTGCCGCGCCTTCCGCCACCAGGATGGACTTGATCTCCTTCGCGGCGTCGCGGAACAGCGTGAGATCGGCGCCGACCGCACCGCGCATGCCCAGCAGGCCGGCGCGGCAGTGGTCCTGTTGCAGCCAGGGCGCGTGCAACTTGTGGTGCCGCGCCGCCGAGCCGAAATCCCAGATGTACGGGTCGCCGTTGCCCGTGAGCAGCGAGTAGCGCGTGAGCTTGTCGCGCGCCCACTCGCCGATCACCGTACTGGTGGTGTAGCGGATGTTGTGCTGGTCGAAGGACAAAAGCGCGCCCAGCCCCGAGCCGGCGAGCGCGGCGCGCGTGCGCGCCAGGCGGTAGTCGTGCAGCCGCCGGAAATTGACCCGTTCCTCGAAATCGACCTGCGTGTGGCCGGGCGCCTGCAGCGGGCGGCTCCAGTCGTGGTGCGGGTCGATGTCGTCCGGGCGGATGATCCTCGGCTCGCGGCGCTTGCGTTTCATCATTCCTCCGGCGCGAAGTTTAATACAATCGCGGCATGAAAAAGCGCCCCGACGAATTGCGTTCGCACCGCTGGTACGGCGTGAAGGACCTGCGCTCCTTCGGCCACCGCTCGCGCACCGCGCAGATGGGCTACGACCGCAGCGACTACGCCGGCAAGCCGGTGATCGCGATCATCAACACCTGGTCGGACATCAACCATTGCCACACGCACTTCCGGCAGCGCGCCGAGGAGGTGAAGCGCGGCGTGTGGCAGGCGGGCGGCTTCCCGCTGGAAATGCCGGCGATGGCGCTCGCCGAGACCATGCAAAAACCCACCACCATGATGTACCGGAACTTCCTCGCCATGGAGACCGAGGAGCTGCTGCGCTCCTACCCGGTGGACGGCTGCGTGCTGATGGGCGGCTGCGACAAGACCACGCCCGCGCTGATCATGGGCGCGACCAGCATGAACCTGCCGGCGATCTACCTGCCCGCGGGCCCGATGCTGAACAGCCACTGGCGCGACCAGACGCTGGGCTCGGGCTCCGACACCTGGAAGTACTGGGACGAGCTGCGCGCCGGCCGCATCACCGAGCGCGACTGGAACGACATCGAGGACACCATCGCGCGCTCCCCCGGCACCTGCATGACCATGGGCACCGCCGCCACCATGATGTCGCTCGCCGAGGCGCTCGGCTTCACGCTTCCCGGTTACTCGTCGATCCCGGCGCCGGACTCCAACCACGCGCGCATGGCGACGTTGACCGGAAAGCGCATCGTCGAGATGGTGTGGGAAGACCTGAAGCCGCGGGATTTCCTCTCGCGCGGCTCCTTCGACAACGCGATCACGACGTTGATGGCGATGGGCGGCTCGACCAACGCCATCGTGCACCTGGTGGCGATGGCGGGGCGCGCGGGCCTCGCCTTCCCGCTGGAGCGCTACAACGAGATCAGCGCGAAGACGCCGGTGATCGCCAACGTGCGGCCCTCGGGCAGCAAGTACCTGATGGAGGACTTCTTCTACGCGGGCGGCCTGCGCGCGATGCTGTACCAGTTGCGCGACCTGCTGGACCTCTCGGCGAAAACGGTGAACGGCAGGACGCTGGGCGAGAACATCGACGGCGCCAAGGTCTGGAACGCGGACGTGATCCTGCCGCGCGACAAGCCGCTGCAAGCCTCCGGCGGCATCGTCATGCTGCGCGGCTCTCTCGCGCCCGACGGCGCGGTGATCAAGACCAGCGCGGCCGATCCGGCACTGATGCAGCACACCGGCCGCGCGGTGGTGTTCGAGGATTACAACGACATGGCGGCGAGGATCGACCGCGACGACCTCGATGTGGACGCCTCCTGCGTGCTGGTGCTGAAGAACGCGGGGCCGCTCGGCGGACCGGGCTTCCCCGAATGGGGCATGCTGCCGCTGCCGAAGAAGCTGATCAAGCAGGGCGTGAAGGACATGGTGCGGCTCTCCGACGGGCGCATGAGCGGCACCAGCTACGGCACCTGCATCCTGCACGTGGCGCCCGAAGCCTACGTCGGCGGCCCGCTCGCTTTCGTCAGGAACGGCGACCTGATCGAACTGGATGTGGAGAAAAAGGTCCTGAATATTAAAATTTCTTCAGAAGAACTTGAAAAAAGAAAAAAAGCCTGGAAGCGTCCCCCTCTCAAATACGAGCGCGGCTACGGCGCGATTTTCTCGCGCCACGTGAAACAGGCGAACGAGGGTTGCGACTTCGATTTCCTCGAGGGCACCGCGCCGACGGCGGAGCCCGAGATCCACTAGGGGCATGGCCACCTTGCCGAGGGACCTGCGCGTCCTCCTGGCGCTCAGCACCCCGCTCGCACCGCTGGTTGGCTACTGGCTTGGCGCCAACTGGCAGAGCTTCCTGGTGTTCTTCGTGGCGATCCCGCTACTCGACTGGGCGATTGGCCGTGCCGACGCCACGTCCGCGCCCGAAGAGCGCGCGCGCCTCGAAGGCAGTCCCTTCTTCCGCGCGGTCCTCCTCGCCTACGTCCCCCTGCAGCTGGCGCTCATCCTGTGGGGCGCGCGGATCGTCGGCGGCGGAGAGCTCGCGCCGCTGCAGGCGCTCGGCCTGACGCTCTCGATCGGCCTGGTCACCGGGTCGCAGGGCATCACCATCGCGCACGAACTCGGCCACAAGTCCTCGCGCCTGGACCGCTGGCTGGCGCGCGTGCTGCTCGCCAGCGTGGGCTACGGTCACTTCACCGTGGAGCACAACCGCGGCCACCACCAGCGCGTCGCTACGCCGGAGGACCCGGCGAGTGCGCGCTATGGCGAGGGCTTCTGGCGCTTTCTGCCGCGCACCCTGTTCGGCAGCTTCCGGCACGCATGGCAGCTCGACCGCCGCGAAGTGATGCTGGCAAGCGCCTCGTCGCTGCTCGCCGCCGCCGCGCTCGGCGCCACCTTCGGGCCGCTCGCCGCCGCGTTTTTCTTCGGCCAGAGCGCGATGGCCATCACGCTGCTCGAGGCGGTCAATTACATCGAGCACTATGGCCTGCGGCGCCAGCAGCTCGCGGACGGGCGCTACGAGAAAGTGAGCGAGCGCCACTCCTGGGACGCCAACCAGTGGTTCACCAACTGCTACCTGATCCACCTGCAGCGCCACGCCGACCACCACCTCAACCCGATGCGCCCCTACGCCGCGCTGCAACCGCGGGCCGAGAGCCCGAAGCTGCCGATGGGCTATGCCGGGATGCTGCCGCTCGCGCTCGTGCCGCCGCTGTGGTTCAGGGTGATGAACCCGCGCGTGCCCGGGGCGGCACTCGCCTAGGACGGCGGGCATCCTCGGTCCCTACGACGCGCACCATTGCGCGCGCCTGGTGACGCTGGTGGTCGCCGACTGCGTGGACTGGATGGCGACTGAAGGATTGCTGGCCGGAATGAATTCCGCGCGGCGCCGGCAGCGCTAGCCGGCGCAGACGCCCCAACAGCGGCTCTGCGACGCGCGCGACTAGTGGATCGTCGTTAGCCGCGGGCTAAATGTAGTCGTCTTCGTCGCCGTTGGCGTCGTCGTCGCCGTTGTCGTTGTCGTTGTGGTTGTCGTCGGCTGCTGAAACGTTATCGTCTGTGTCAGCGGCGCTGTCGGCGCTATCGTGGGAGATAACTGCGTCTCCTTGGAAATGCTGTCGAGCGACTTCGTGCCCGTCGGAGTCGTGATTGGATACGCCATAATCAGCGTACTCGCAGTCACGACCGGGGCAGTGTAAATCGGCATCACAACCGGCTGGTAAACCAGCGTCGGACTTACAGCCACCGTGCCGGACAGTGTCTGCGACGGTGCCAGTTGCGTTTGCCTGGTGGTCTCAGGCGACACGATCGCAGGCGATACGGCGATCGGCGTCACGAACGGCTTGGGCTCGGTCGCCGGCAGATCGATGATGGGGAGGGCTGCAATCGGCGGACTCGCAAATCGCCCGGTTGCCGCATCCGGACCTGCCGGAGCCGGATCCCGGCGCGGCGCCGGCAACGCGATGTCGCCGATGGGAATGACCCGGTCGAGGACCTTGCCGCCGACAATGCCATACACCGCGTCCCTGGTCACCGGTAGGTCGCCAAGGCGTGCGTCGCCCACGTTCAGCTTGACCAGCGTGAGCGCCGGGATGCCGTCGGCGGTTTTCGGCGGGGTCTTCACTTCGATGTCCGCGCTGCGCAAGACGATGTTGCCCTCGGTCGTGCGGAGTTCCACAGGGCGCGTATCCGGCCGGCCGATGGCCTCGCCGCCGACAATGCGGATGCGGCCTTCATCGAGGATCACCACGTCGCGGTCGACGATGCGGCGATCGAAGCGCACGCGCGCGCGCTCGCCCATCCCGAATGCGGCGTCCCGCCCAAGCTTGACCTGCATGTAGGAGTTCGATCCGGTCTCGAGGCGCAGGCCCGGCGCCAGCTGCGTGCCTTTGGTGATCGGGATGCGGTCGCCTTTGTCGTCGACGCCATAGCACTGTCCCATGCAGAAGAGCACACGGGGTACCTCCTGCGCGATAGCCGGGAATGCGGCCAGGGTCAGCAGTGCAATCGGGAGAAGAGCGGTTGATTTGCGCATGGTAGGCCTCCTAGTGCGTTGCAAGTTGCATCAGCGCTTGATGGTGGTGGTGGTGGGCGAGATCGTCGTTGTCGTGGGCGAGATCAAGGTCGGCGAGATCGTCGTCGTCGTGGGTGAGATCAAAGTCGGCGAGATCGTCGTTGTCGTGGGCGAGATCAAGGTCGGCGAGATCGTCGTCGTCGTGGGTGAGATCAAGGTCGGCGAGATCGTCGTTGTCGTGGGTGAGATCAAGGTCGGCGAGATCGTCGTGGTGGTCGGCGAAATCGTCGTCGTCGTGGGCGAGATCAAGGTCGGCGAGATCGTCGTCGTCGTGGGCGAGATCAAAGTCGGCGAGATCGTCGTTGTCGTGGGCGAGGTCTGGAGCGTTGGCGCCATTTCCAACACACGAGGCGAGTCAATCGGGTTCAGCAACGGCGCAGTCAATGCCCTGCCGGGCGCTACAGCCCGCGCCGGAACCGACTCTTTCGCGGCCGGCGCGTCCTTTGCGACGCGCTCGGCGGGCGCACCGCCATCGGCCTGGCCATCGGCCTCGCGGCGCGATTGCGGATTCAGTCGCGGAACGGGAGTCGGCTTGCCGAATATGCTGGCGGGCGGCGCGACCAGCACGGGCGGCAGATTGCTGGGCAGTGCCACGAAGGCGGTCTGTTCGCGATTGACCAGGACCAGTGCACCTGCCCGGTTCTGAACGCTCGTGATGCCCTCGTACACGCGGTTATAGGTGCCGGCCGCAGCGTCGGCGACCGGCTGCAGGACGTGGACCACCTCGAAGTCCGTGCCCCGGACGCCCATCGTCGCCGAGGTTGTCGAGACGCGGTAGTTATTGCGGTTGTGCCGGGCAATCAGGCCGGTGATCGTCCGGAACCCGCCCTTGAGTATCGACACGAAAAAACTGCCGTTGCGGTCATCGCTTCCGGAGTAGCGATAGGCGTCGAGTTTCAATTGGGTGTCGGCGCGCACGGAAACCGCGCCGCCGTCGGTCATGTGCAGCTGGGCAAGGCTGTTTGGACCGGTAACAATCGACTCGCCCTGGCGCAACGCGCCGTTGCGTACTGCGACCCGGGCAATTCCATCGTCGCCCAGGACTCGCACATCGCCGGTGACCACGATAAATCGGCCCGCGGACGCCGTGCCCTGCGCAGCCGCCGGTCCGGCGGCCACTATGAGCAGCGCCGCCGAGGCAAGCAGCAATCGGATCCCCTGTCTCACGCCCATCACCCTGGCCCGCGCGTCTCCACGCGCCTCACAGATCCAGCCTCAGATTCAGCGACACGTCGGTGCGGCTGTATTCGAACAACGGCAAATTGCTGCGGTTCTTCAGATAAAGCACCTGCGGCCGCAAGGACCATCCCTTGGCGAAGGCCCAGCTGAGGCCCGTGGTGACGTCGTAAAACGTGTCCACTCGCTTCGCGCCGAACAGCGGATTGGCCTCCGAATACTTGCCGTGCTGGGCGCCCGCGAGCAGAAAGCCGCCGACGCTGTTGCTTAACGCGCGTTGCAGCGTGACGCGCATGCCGACGAATGGTTTGTCCCCCTCCACGCGGCCGTTCAGTTCCTTCTCGACGCCGGCGATGAGCGTCACGCCGGCGGCGCCGCGGCCATCGGCCGCGCCGTGCAGCCAACCGAAGGAACCCTGGTAGACATCGTAACTGTTGACCTTCAGCCCATCGGGCAGGAACTTGTTGCGCGATCCGCTGACGCCGAAGGTGACCTGGTCCTGCTTGCCGGCAAGGTATCGATAGTCCAGGGTCGCGCCCCCGCTATCGCGGGTCTTGAGGCTGTCCAGCCAGAAGCGGCCGCCGGTCAGCGCAAGGCGCGTATTGTGCGCACCAGCGTTGTAGCCCAAGCCGATGCGCGCGTCGACCGTGCCCCAATTAGCGACTTCCAGGTCCCTGTGCACCCGCGCCCGAGCGTCGCCCCCCACAAAAACGGAAAACCGGTCGGACAGCGCATGAATCACCTCTCCGCCTACGGTAAGCGCCTGATACTGGTCGCCCTCAGGCGGCGACAGGGGCAGCGAGCCGACGCCGATGAAGGCGATGGGGCTGATGCGGGTCACCGATTGCGGGTTCGAGTCGTAGCCGTATCCGTACTCGAGATAGCCGACCGCCACGGTCTTCTTGCCGGCGATGTACTGGTCGGCCGCATTGCCGTAGATCTGCGCCTGCTGGCGCAGATCGGCCGGCAGGTTATCGAAACGCAGGACGGTTTCGAATTCGAGCTTTGCCCGCGCATAGTCACCCAACGCGAGGTAGGCCCGGCCCATCTCCAGCCGCACGCCGACAAAGTTCGGCTCGACGGCCAGGATGCGCTCGTAGATGAAGCTTGCCTTGCTGGGCTGCCCGCTCTCCAGGGCGGAGCGGGCAAGCAGGTAATCGAACTTCAGGTTGCCGGCGAGCCGGTCTTCGAGCGGCTCGAGAAACTTGTAGGCATCGGCGTAGCGGCCGGCCCGCACCAGCGCTTCCCCTTGCGCGACGATCTCGGTATCGGATTGGGCCCAAGATGGAGCGGCAACGGACCAAGCAATTGCGACGACAGCTACGCGCCAGAACCGAGCCACCTTCCCCCCTTGCATTTCGCGCCCGACAAGGCCTGCCGTGCATGCTAGACGAGCGCAATGAGCAAAGCAATCTGGGCGGGGCGCCCACGCTGCCGCGGGCCGCAAATTTCGTGTAATAGGTTGTCAGGTTTACCCTTCGCCTGTCCGGGCTGCCGGCCGCCGAGGGGATGTCGCCCGACGTACAATCGGCGCGTCACGGCCAGGATCAATCAACCAGTTCAAACCAGGGAGACAGGGCCCATGCAGCCGTTTGTCAGATTGCTCGTCGCCGCCCTCGCGGCGATCGCCGGCGCCGCAGGCGCGCAGACTTACCCGAACAAGCCGATCCGCATCATCGTGCCCTACGCCGCGGGCGGCACCTCCGACATCCTCGCGCGCCAGATCGGCCCGAAGATCACCGACGCCTGGGGCCAGCCGGTGATCGTGGAGAACAAGCCCGGCGCCAACGGCAACGTCGGCGCCGACTTCGTCGCCAAGAGCGCGCCCGACGGCTACACCATGCTGCTCGCCGACATCGGCGCGTTGTGCATCAGCCCGAGCGTGTTCCCGCAGCTGCCCTTCGACCCGACCAAGGATTTCTCGCCGATCGTGATGGTGAGCTACTCGCCGCACGTGCTCGCGGTGCACCCTTCCGTCCCGGTGAACAGCGTGCAGGAGCTGATCAGCTACGCCAAGGCCAACCCGGGCAAGCTCAACTTCGCCATCTCGGGCATCGGCGGCGCGCCGCACCTGGCCGGCATCGAATTCGCGCAGCGCACCGGCGTGAACTGGACCTACATCCCCTACAAGGGCGGCTCGCAGGCGGTGGCCGACGTGGTCGCCGGGCAGGCCAACGTGCTGTTCAACGGCATGCTCGCCACATGGCCGTCGGTGACAGGCGGCAGGCTGAAAGCGCTCGCCATCTCCAGCTCCAGGCGCGTGCCCTCGGCCGCCAGCACGCCGATCGTCGCCGAGACGCTGCCCGGCTTCGAGACCGGCTCGTTCCAGGGCGTAGTCGCGGCGGCGGGCACGCCGCGCGCGATCGTGGCGAAGCTCAACGCCGAGTTCACGCGCATCCTCAACGCGCAGGACATGAGGGACCGCCTTGCCGCGCAAGGCACCGAGGTGCGCACCGACACGCCGGAGTCCTTCAGCGCCTTCATCCGCAACGAGACCGCGCGCTGGGCCAAGGTGGTGAAGGAGTCGGGGGCCAAGTTCGAATGAAGGTCGACCTGCCGCAGAATCCCTTCAAGCGCGCGCTCAAGGCGGGACAGCCGCAGATCGGGTTGTGGTCCAGCCTTTCGTCGAACTACTCGGTGGAAGTGATCGCCGGGGCCGGCTTCGACTGGATCCTGCTCGACATGGAGCATTCGCCGAACGACCTGGAGTCGCTGCTCTCGCAGCTGCAGGCGGCGGCGCCGTATGCCACCCACCCGATCGTGCGCGTGCCCTGGAACGACATGGTGACCATCAAGCGCGTGCTCGACGCCGGCGCGCAGTCGCTGTTGATTCCCTATGTGCAGAACGCGTCAGATGCCAAGGCGGCAGTGTCCAACACGCGCTATCCGCCGGCCGGGGTGCGGGGCGTGGCCGGCACCACCCGCGCCACGCGCTTCGGCCGCGTCAAGGACTACGCCAAGCGCGCGCACGAGGAGCTCTGCGTCCTGGTGCAGCTCGAGACCAAGCCGGCGCTGGAGGAGATCGAGAAGGTGGCGGCGATCGACGGCGTGGACGGCATCTTCATCGGGCCGGCCGACCTGCATGCCTCGATGGGCTACACCGGCGAGACGGCGAACCCGGCGGTCATGCCGCTGATCGAAGACAGCATCCGGCGCATCCGCAAGGCGGGCAAGGCGCCGGGTTACCTGTCGCCGGTCGAGGCGGACGCGAAGAGGATGCTCGCCGCCGGCGCGCAGTTCGTCGCGGTGGGCGCCGACGTCGGGCTGCTCGCGCGCGGCGCCGAGAACCTGCTGGCAAAGTTCAAGCCATGAAACCCGAGATCATCGTCACCACGAAAATTTTCCCGCGCACCCAGGAGCGGCTGGACAAGGAATTCACCTGCCACAAGCTGCACGAGGCTGCCGACCGCGCCGCGTTCCTGAAGCAGCTCGCGCCGCGCGTGCGCGCGCTTGCCACCTTCGGCCCGGCGGGGGCGGACGCGAAGATGATGGACACTCTGCCCAAGCTCGAGATCATTTCCAATTTCGGCGTCGGCGTGGACGCCATCGACCTCGCCGCGGCGAAGAAACGCGGCATCATCGTCACCAACACGCCCGATGTGCTAAACGACTGCGTCGCCGACACGGCGATGGCGCTCACCGTGAACGTGATGCGCAAGTTCCCGCAGGCTGAAGCCTACCTGCGCGCCGGTTACTGGGCGGCGCGCGGCGGCTACCCGCTCACCACGTCGCTCGGCGGCAAGACCATGGGCATCCTGGGCCTGGGGCGCATCGGCGAGGCGATCGCGAAGCGCGCGCAGGCTTTCGGCATGAAGATCCGGTACCACAACCGCAGGAAGAAGGATGTCGCTTACCCCTACGACGCGGATGCCGTGGCGCTGGCGAAGAACTCGGACGTGCTGATGGTGGTGACGCCGGGCGGCGCCGAGACCGAGAAGCTGGTCAACGCCAAGGTGCTGGATGCGCTCGGGCCGGAGGGATATGTGGTCAACATCGCGCGCGGCAGCGTGATCGACGAGCCGGTGCTGCTCAAGTACCTGCAGGAGAAGAAAATCGCCGGGGCGGGCCTGGACGTTTACGCGGACGAGCCGCGCGTGCCGCCGGAATTCTTCGCGCTGGACAACGCAGTGCTGTTCCCGCACGTGGGCAGCGCCACGATGGAGACGCGTACCGCGATGGGCAACCTGCAGGTGGACAATCTTCTCGCGCATTTCTCCGGAAAGCCCGTGCTGACACGGGTCGTCTGACGTCCATTTTTGCGCAGCGCAGCATTCCCTTGCGTTGGACTCGCGCTATCATCGCGGCGCGCAATAAGAACTTTTCAAGCTGTTCAACGTAGGAGGAGAAATGAACATCAGACTGTCCCTGCTCGCCCTCGCGGCGAGCGCCGTCATCGCCGCGCCCGCGGCGGCCCAGCAAGTCACATTCATGACCGGCCCGCAGGGCGGCTCCTGGATCCCCCTCGGTGGCGCGCTGAAGGGCATGTGGGAAAAAGCGATCCCGGGCCTCAACGTCACCGCCACGCCGGGCGCCGGTATCGCCAACGTGCGTGGCGTGGACGAAGGCAAGGCGCAGATCGGCTTCGGCAACTCGAGTACCACGGTGGACGGGCTGGAGGGCCGCGCGCCCTACCCGAAGAAGGTGACCAAGGTATGCCAGCTCGCCAACCTGTACCCCCAGTATTTCCAGGTCGTCGCGCTCGTCGACGCAAAGATCAACACCTTCGCGGACCTCAAGGGCAAGGCCCTGGTGACGCAACCCAGGGGCAATACCGCAGAGGCATTGACGGAGACGGTGCTCAAGCTGAACGGCATGAGCTACCAGTCGCTGTCCAAGGCCAACTTCCAGGCTGCGTATACGGATGCGGTCAGCATGATGAAAGACGGCCACGTGCAGGTGTTCACGCTCGGCACCACCGCGCCGGCCTCCGCGGTCATGGACCTCGCCAGCGCACGCGATGTTCATCTGGTGCCAGCCGACGACCGGACTCTGGCAGAGTTGAACAAGCTCAACCCTGGTTTCTACAAGAAGCTGGTGATCAAGGCCGGGACATACCCGAAACAGGACAAAGATGTGCCGGTGATCGGCTATTCGACGCATATCATCGTCGCGTGCGATTTGCCTGAAGACACGGTTTACCGGATGACCAAGGTGATGGCACAGAACGTCGATGCGATGGCTGCAATCGTGAAGTCGATCGGCGGACTGACCGCTAAGGACATGGCGGTCGACATGGGCATCCCGTTCCACAAGGGCGCCGCGAAGTTCTACAAGGAAGCTGGGGCGATATAACCGGCGCGCCCGGCAAAGCGAGCAAGACGGGGCGGCCTGGCCGCCCCGTTTCACGTTGAGGGAGCGCGGGTTGGAAGCCACCCCAGTCATTTCCGAGGAAAAGCAGGCCACCGCGCCGACGGCCAAGGCGCTGAAATGGCTGATCACCGCCATCGCCGTGGCGATGTCGCTGTACCACATGTACGTCGCCGGGTTCGGCCCGCCGGAAGCGCTGATCTTCCGCGGCACGCACCTGATCTTCGCGCTCACCCTGGTATTCCTGCTCTATCCGCTGAAACCCGGCGGCAGCGCCGGCTGGCGCCTCGCCGACCTGGCGCTGCTGGCTGCCGGCTGGGGCTTCGTGCTGCACATCTTCCTCAATTACCAGTACTACACGAACCGCATCATCTACATCGACGAGCTGACGAGCTGGGACAAGTTCTACGCCGTGGTGTCGGTGCTGATCGTTCTGGAGGCGACGCGGCGCGTGCTTGGCTGGGCCTTGCCGCTCACCGCGATGGCGTTTCTCGCCTACGCGATGAGCACTCACGTGACGCTGCCGATGCTGATGGAGCAGGTGTACCTGTCCACCGAGGGCATCTTCGGCTCGACGCTGGGGGTGTCGGCGTCGTACGTGATGCTGTTCGTGGTGTTTGGTGCTTTCATGGAGAAGAGCGGCACCGGACAGCTGTTCATGGACTTCGCGCTGTCGATCACCGGCAGCAGCGCGGGCGGTCCGGGCAAGGTGGCGGTGGTGAGTTCGAGCCTGTTCGGAACTGTGTCCGGCAGCGCGGTGGCGAACGTGATGGTCGACGGGCCGATCACCATTCCGCTGATGAAGCGCACCGGCTTCCGGCCGCACTTCGCCGCGGCGGTGGAGGCCGTCGCTTCCACCGGCGGGCAACTAATGCCGCCGGTGATGGGCGCAGCCGCGTTCGTGATGGCCGAGTTCCTGGCTGTGCCGTACGCCCAGATCGCGGTCTGGGCGGTGGTCCCGTCATTCCTGTATTACCTTTCGGTGTTTTTCGCAGTGCATTTCGAGTCCAAGCGCCACGGCCTCGGGGGTGTGCCCAAGGATCAACTGCCGCGCCTGTTGCCGGTGCTGGCCGCACGCGGCCACCTGTTTCTACCCATTCTCATCGTCCTGTTCGGGCTGATCCTCGGTTATTCGGCGCCGTTGTGCGCTTTGGTGGGCGCGCTTGCGTGCCTGCCGCTCGCGCTGCTCAGGAAGCTGACGCGCACCGGCATTTCCTGGAAGTCGGTCATCGAGGCGCTCGAGGAAGGCGCGAAAAACACGCTTTCGGTAGCGATGGCCTGCGCCTGTGCCGGCATCGTGATCGGCTGCGTGACGATCACCGGGCTGGGCATCGTATTCACGCAGCTGGTGGTCGCGCTGGCGCAGAATTCGCTGATCCTCGCGCTGGTGCTGACCGCGATGGCGGGAATCATCCTCGGCATGGGAATGCCCACCACGCCGGCCTACATCATGATGGTCGCGCTGCTGGTGCCGGCAGTGATCAAGATGGGCGCGGTGACCCCGGCGGCGCACATGTTCGCCTTCTACTTCGCCATACTTTCGGCGATCACGCCGCCGGTGGCGCTCGCGGTGTTCGCCGCCGCGAGCCTGGCCAAGGCGAACATGTGGACCACTGGTTGGGCCGCGGTGCGCATTGCTGCGCCCGCCTACATCGTGCCGTTCATGTTCGTCTACGAGCCGGCGCTGCTGCTGATTGGCGACTGGACCACGTCGCTGCACGCGACCATCAGCGCGACCATCGGCGTGATCGCGCTGGCTGCGAGCCTGTTCGGGTATCTGCTGACCGCCTGCGCGATGTGGCAGCGCGTGCTGTTGTTCGCGTCGGCGCTGCTGCTGATCAAGCCCGGGCTGATCACCGATGCGATCGGCCTGGCGCTCTTGATCCTGGTGGTGGCAGTACAGCTTGGGGCGCGCCGCCGCGCAGCCGAGTCGGGCGCCCGCGCAGCCTGATTCCGCGGCGGCGCGCTAGCGCGTGTCGTCGTCGATGCGCCGCGTCTCGCTCTCGACGCGGTACTCGCCTTCGATCACGGTGCCCCGGCCGCGCTTGGGCAGATTGCGCGTGCGCCACCACAGCCACGCAAAGAGCAGCAGCGCGACCGCCGCCGCCACCGCCAGGATCACCGAAGTGAAGACGAACGCCAGGACGAACAGCAGGATGCCGAGGACGGCGCCCGCGAGGCGCTGAATCAGGATCACGCCGGAGCGGCCTCGGCCGGATCGAAGTCGATCTCGACCTTGGCGCCGTTGGGATCGTGGAAGAACAGCTGCCAGGTGCCGTAGGCCGGGAGCTTTCTCAACTCGTAGGCAATGCCGCGCACTTTCAGTTTCGCCACCGCGGCGGCGAGGCCGCGGCCGCTGAACGCCATGTGGTCGATCACGCCCTTCACCAGGTCCTTCTTCTGTTTGCCCGCAACGATGTGCAGGATGGGATCCCTGCCCTTGCCACCGTCCGCATAGAGCCAGGCGCCCGGGAAACTGAACGGCGGGCGCGCTCCCGGCTTGAGGTTGAGGTGCTCCTCGTAGAACGCCAATGTCGCCGGCAGGTCGTCGGTGAGGATGTTGAAGTGGTTCATCGCAGTGACGGCCATCTCACGCCCCCTTGGCCGCCACGCCGAGGACGAGCAGATAAAAGGTGCCGGTGAGCAGTTCCACGATCACCAGCGCCAGCCCGAGCAGCAGCCAAGCCAGGTAGGCATCCATGGCAGGTATTTTGCACGCGAAAGGCACCGGCGCAACCTCGGCCGGGGGGTAGAATTTTCGCCATGCCGGAATCCACCCTGCGCGCGGTGTCCGAGGAACTGATCGAGCTGGCGGCGAGCGGCCACTTGGCGCCGCCGTTCAGCATGCGCCACCCGAAGTTCGATGCCGACATGGGCTATCGCGCGATGCAGCGCCTGCACCAGCATCGCCTGGCGATCGGCTGGAAGCCCGTGGGCCGCAAGATCGGCTTCACCAACCGCAGCATCTGGGGGCGCTACGGCGTGCACGAGCCGATCTGGGGCTTCGTCTACGACCATACGCTGATCCGCGCCCCGGACAACCGCGCCGAGGTCGTGCTCGAGGGGCTGTCGCAGCCGCGCATCGAGCCCGAGATCTGTTTCGGCCTGAAGGCGCCGCCGCCTCGTTCGCACGACGCGCATGCCATCCTTGCCGCGATCGACTGGGTGGCGCACGCCATCGAGATCGTGCAGACCTTCCACCCGGACTGGAAATTCGCGTTGCCCGACTGCACCGCCGCCAACGGCCTGCACGGCAGGCTGGTGCTCGGAGCGCAGACGCCAGTGAGCGAAATCCCCGACCTCGAGCACCGCCTGCCCGCGGCGCGCGTCGCCCTGCGCCGCGCCGGCAAGCCGGTCGACGAGGGCACCGGCACCAACGTGCTCGACAGCCCGCTCTATGCACTCGCCCGCCTGGTCGAATTGCTGGCGATCCAGCCCGAGTTCGACCAGCTGCACGCCGGCGAGATCGTCAGCACCGGAACGCTCACCGACGCCCACCCGGTCAAGCCGGGGGAGACCTGGAGCACCACCTTCGAGGGCCTGCCGCTGCCGGGCCTGACCGTCCTCTTCAAGTGATGCGGCCGCTGCAGGGCGTCACGGTCGTGGCGCTCGAGCAGGTGATCGCCGGGCCGTTCTGCACGCGGCAACTGGCCGAACTCGGCGCGCGCGTGATCAAGATCGAGCGGCCCGACGGCGGCGACGCGGCGCGCGGCTACGACCGCACGGTGCAGGGCCTGTCCTCGCACTTCGTGTGGACCAACCGATCGAAGGAGAGCCTGGCGCTGGACGTCAAGCATCCCGAGGCGAAGGAGATCCTGGCCCGCCTGCTGGCGCAGGCCGACGTTTTCGTCCAGAACCTGGCGCCGGGCGCGGCCGAGCGCCTGGGCCTGGGCGCCGCCGAACTGCGCGCGCGCCATTCCGGTCTCGTCTGGTGCGGCATTTCCGGCTATGGGCCCGCGGGCCCGTACGCGCAGAAGAAGGCCTACGACCTGCTGGTGCAATGCGAAGCCGGCCTCCTCTCGGTCACCGGCACGCCGGAGGCGCCGGCCAAGGCCGGCATCCCGGTGGCCGACATCGCCGCCGGGATGTATGCGCTGACCTCGATCCTCGCCGCGCTGTTGCGCCGCGGGCGCGGCGGCGAAGGCGCCACGCTCGACATCACCATGTTCGAGGCGCTGGGCGAATGGATGGGCTTCCCGGCCTATTTCGGCGCCTACGGCGGCACGCCGCCGCCGCGCTCGGGGGCCTACCACGCCACCATCGTGCCCTACGGGCCGTTCCGCGCCGGCGACGGCAAGACGGTGTTCCTCAGCATCCAGAACGAACGCGAGTTCGCGCGCTTTTGCGACAAGGTCCTGGGCGATGGAGCGCTCGCGTCAGACTCCAGGTTTTCATCGGGTCCGGCACGCCTCCAGCACCGCGATGCGATGCACACCGAGATCGGAAAGGTGTTCGGCAAGCTCACGGCAGCGCAGGTGGTCGAGCGATTGGAGCGCGCCGAGATCGCCAACGCGCGCCTCAACACGATGCAGGAATTCTGGGAGCACCCGCAGCTCGAGGCGCGCGGGCGCTGGGCCGAGGTCGATACGCCGGCCGGCTCCATCCGGGCGATGAAGCCGCCGTTCAACCTGACCGATTTCGAGCCGCGGATGGAAGCCGTGCCAGCGTTAGGCCAACATACCAAGTCGATTCTCTCGGAACTGGGCTACGCGGCGAGCGATATCGAGCGGCTCGCCGCCGCCGGCGCGGTCAGCTTTTCCTGACCTCGATGCCCGCGGCGCGCGCCAGCTCCCGCTGGATGCGCGCCACGCGCTCCACTTCGCCCTTGGCGGCGAAGCGCTCGTAGAAGCCTTCCTCGCGGAACTCGCGCACCAGGTCGCCCCAGGGCGCCAGGCGCTTCTCCCAGCGCTGCTGGCGAGCGTCGGCGGGCTCCGCGTCCTCGCGCGCCAGCCCCGTGCCGACGCGGATCAGCGCCTTGATGGTCACCGGCTTGGTGACCATGTAGTTGTCCTTGCCCCAGCTGTCGCCGAACACGGTCTTCGCCGCCTTGAGGAAGTCGCGCATCGCGCCGTAGTAACGGTCCACGTTCTTCGCGCTGCCGCCGGACACCTGGATCTTGCGCCAGTCGGCGCGCACCCAGCGGTGCAGTTCGTTGAACAGCTCCGCCTGCAGGATCCACTTGTCGCGCTGGCTGCGCCCGCCGAGGCGGTTGATGCGGTAGCGCAGCGGGCTGTCGCCCTCGCGGTACAGCTTGTCCACCAGGCGCGCGGCAAACTTGCGGTCGGGCGCCGCCCAGGACACCTTCTCGTACAGGTCGACCAGGTGGCTCTTGTTGATGCGCGTGGTCGTGGAGTTGATGATGACGAACATCTCGGTGGCGAAGTCCTCGCTGCGGCCGTCGAAGATCATGCACGGCACGCGGATCGTGGCGGCTTCGGCCGGGCGGTCCTGCAGGTAGAAATACAGCGCCGCCAGCCGGTGCTGGCCGTCGATGATGATGAATTTCGAGCTCGGCTCGGACAAGTGGCCCATGCCGTCGGCGGTCGACTGGTAGCGCAACGTTTCCGAGCTGAACAGCAGCACCGTGCCGGGGATCGGCGGCTGCGTCACCGCCGTTTCGTAGAAATTGCGCAGCTGGCGCACCTTGGCCTGCGACAGGCCGCGCTGGAACGCGAGGTCGGTGCGCTCGATGCGCGCGATGAACTGCGCGATGTCGTCGTCCTGGGCGATGCGCGAGGGCGTGATCTGCTCGCCGTCGCCATAGAAGCGGCTGATGAAGCGCACCCTCGCCAGCAGCTCCTTGGCGGGGTAGCTGACGAAGTAGAAGATCCCGTCTTTCTGGCGGATCTGCGTTGCAAGCACGATTGATGCCTCCGGGCGGGTGGCCCAGCGATCGAGACCGGGCGAATGATACCCAAGGCCGTCGCCCCCCGCAGGGAAGCTTTTGCCGGCCCCGGCCCGCCCACGGCTTACGGGCTCCCAAGGATAATGCGGGGTGTCCCTGAAACTCTCCATCCTGGACCAGTCCCCGGTGCTGTCCAGCGGCACCCCGGCCCAGGCCGTCCAGGCGACGCTCGACCTGGCGCGCCGCGCCGAGGCGCTGGGCTACCACCGCTACTGGCTCGCCGAGCACCACGCCATTGCCGCTCTCGCCGACCCCTGTCCCGAGGTGCTGCTCGCGCGCCTCGGCGCGGAGACCAAACGCATGCGCATCGGCACCGGCGGCGTGCTCCTGCCTTACTACAGCCCGTTCAAGGTTGCCGAGGTCTTTCGCATGCTGGAGGCTCTTTACCCTGGCCGCGTCGACCTGGGCATCGGCCGCGCGCCAGGGGGCGATGCGCGCACCGCACACGCGGTGGCGGGCGGCCAATTTCCCAGCGCGGACGACTTCCCGCAGCGCGTCTGGGAGCTGGTCGGGCATCTCGACGGTACCCTGGCCGACGACCATCCGCACAAGCGGGTGCGGGTGCAGCCCGGAGGCCACACGGCCCCCGAGGTCTGGCTGCTCGGCTCCTCGGACTACAGCGGCCTCCTCGCAGCGCAGATGGGATTGCGCTTCGCGTTCGCGCATTTCATCAACGCCAAGGGCGGCGACGCCGTCACGCGCGCCTACCGCGAGCGCTTCCAGCCGTCCGCACGCGAGAAGACACCCGCGGCGATCGTCTGCGTGTTCGCGATCTGCGCCGAGAGCGACGCCGAAGCCGGGCGGCTGGCCGCTTCGATCGACCTGCGGCGCCTGCACATGGCGCTGAACCTCGACACGCCGGTGCCCACCCTCGAAGAGGCGGCGCGTCATGTCTACACGGAGGAGGAACGCCGTTATGTGCTCAGCCAGCGCGAGCGCGCGGTCATCGGCAGCCCGGACAAGTGCCGGAACGAGCTGGGCGCGCTGGTCGAGCGCTACGGCGCCGACGAACTGATGGTGATCACCATCACCGGCGATTACGCCTCGCGGCTGCGTTCCTACGAGCTGCTCGCGGCGGCCTTCAGCCTCGCCTAGAACAGCTTCGCCACGTCCTCGTTGCCGCGCTCGCGCGCCAGGTCCAGGGCGGTCTTGCCCTCCAGGTTCCTCGCGCCCGGGCTGCGCACGCGGCGCAGCAGCAGCCGCACCGTTTCCACGTGGCCCGCGTCGGCGGCGCCGTGCAGTGCGGTGTTGCCGCGCAGGTCGGCCATGTCGGCATCCGCGCCGCGCTGCAGGAGCAGGCCCACCGTCGCCGCATTGCCGCTGAGCGCCGCCCAGTGCAGCGCCGTTTCGCCGCCGTCGTTCTGCGCGCGCGGATCCGCACCCGCGTCGAGCAGCAGCGCGGCGCAGGCGGGATCCTCCGGAAGCGCCGCGTGGTGCAGCGCGGTTTCCCCGGACTCGGTGCGCGAGCGCACGCTGGCGCCGGCATCGAGCAGCAGGCGCGTCAAGGCGCGCATGCCTTTCTCCACGGCGCGGTGCAGCGGCGTCTCGCGCTCTCCGCTGCGCGCCTGCACGTCGATCTTGCCGCCCAGGACGAGGATCGCCGCCACCGGCTCCTTGCCCTCGGCGATCGCCTGGAACAGGCGCTCGCTGTCGCCCTGCGCCTGCGCCGCACCCGCGGCGAGGAGCAGCCCCGCCGCGAGGACCGCCTCTACCTGCTTCATGGCGCCAGTGTAGCGGGGTCGAGCGCGCCGATTACCGGCGGCAACGGGCAGTCCAGCGTCGCCGCGATCGCGCGCACCAGCTCGGCTTCCGCCAGGCGAAACACGCCGTCCGCGGCGGCGGTCTCCAGGCAGGCCTTGAGCACGCGCGGCTTGGTGAAGGGCTCGAGGTGGCGCAGGCGCTCGAGCGCATCGCCGATGCGCGCGGTGGAAAGCTCCGCCACCGGCAGCGGCCCCGGCAATTCGATGCCCAGGATCGCCTTTCCCTTGGCGTGCGCGGCCGCTGCATCGCCTTTCGACGCGTGCGCGATGAGCGACAGCACGACATGCGCGTCCTGCGCCACCTCGGCGAGCTTGCCGAACCTGGTGCGTAGCGGCTTGCCGGCGCCTTCGCGCAGGTGCTGCCGCAGGAGCGTCGCCCGCACGAACTCGGACAGCGTCACGCGGCGGTCGGCCTCCACCAGGCGGACAACATCCGCAAGGAATGCGTCGCGGCGCTGTTGCTCGAACTGCTTGAGCGCCGGCAGCGCGAGCTCCACCAGCAGCAGGCCGTGGCTGCGCTCGAGCCCGGTGATCTCGAACTGCGCGGCGGCCGCCTCATCGCCCCGCCCGCCCAGCAGCGCCAACTGCCGCTCCCGCCCCGCGCCGTCGCGCTCCAGCAGCAGGCCGAAAATGACCTGCTCCGCGCCTTCGGGGGTCGCCAGGCGGCGCTTCAGCGCCGGCGGCAACCGCTCCAGCAGCCTGCGCGCGTGGTCCACGTGCTCCGGTCTCGGCGACCCCACCGCGGCGGCGAGCGTCGCCGCGGTTTCAATGCCGCCGACCACCTTGACGATGTTGCCAGCGCCATCGAGCACCGCGCGGCGGCCATCGTCGTAGTGACTACCCGGCCGCGTACGCCGGTACTCATCGCGCTGGAAGCGCGGATGGGCGCGGCGGATGCGCTCCTCGGTCGGCGGGTGCGTCGGGAAGGTCCACCAGTGCACGACGGCGGGCAGAAAGAACATGTGCGACAGCTCCTGCACATAGAGGCCCTGCAGCGTGGTGCCCGCGCGCAGGAGCGCGACCGCGTCGAGCGCACCCGCGATGGCGTCCGGATTGCGCGTGAACTGCACGCTCGCCGCGTCCGCCAGCAGCTCCCGCTGACGCGATATCGCGGCCTTGATCGCCTCGGCGGCAAACGAGCCCGGGAAACCGATGAACGCGATGAGGGTGCCGAACATCGCGCCCAGCACTTCGCCACCACGTTCCTCGCGGCTGCTGCCGCGCGCCTCCGCGGCCGCGCCATACACCAGCCGCTCGCCCCATTCGCCAAAGCATGTCAGCCCGGCGAGCAGGCCCACCAGGCCCACATTGAGCGCCATGTCGCCGTTCAGGATGTGGCTGAACTCGTGCCCCATCACCCCCTGCAGCTCGTCGCGGGTGAGCTTCTGTACCAGGCCGCGCGTCGCCACGATCACGGCTTCGTTCGGCGAATGTCCCGCGACCAGGGCGTTCACCGCGTCGTCATAGGCAAGCAGGTAGACCGGCGGGACCGCGATACCTGAGGCGATCGCCATCTCCTCGACGACATTGAGCAGGCGGGTCTCGGCAGGGGTTGCCTGGCCGCGCTCCAGGAAGCGCGCTCCCAGCATTTCCGCGACTACCGGCCCGCCTTCACTCAGCTTCCAGATGTGCCATGCCGACACTGCCGTCACGATCGCCGCGACGGCGCCGGATACCGCAAGGTGAAAACCGGCCGGAACATGGAATAGCGCATGCAGGTAGCTACCAACGAGCCCGCGCCACACCAGCGGCTCGGCGCCCGCGAGCGGCAGCGCGCCATAGGTGGCGAGCACGGCGTAACCCATGGCCGCGGCGATATTGAAACAAGCGATGACGAACAGCGCGGCGAGGAGATACCAGAGCAGCAGCCAGCGCGAGGCGCGCCGCGCGCTGTCCTGCTGTTCGAAAAAATCCAAGGCCCGGGCTAGAACTTGACCTTCGGCGCCTTGCGCTCTTCGGCCGACTCGGTGGCCTCCAGCAGCATCGCTTCCTTGAAGCCGAACAGCCCGGCGAAGATGCTGTCGGGAAAGGTCTCGCGCTGCGTGTTGTAGAGCATCACGAAGT